>JAFDDB010000001.1 GCA_019311115.1 Deltaproteobacteria bacterium | reverse complement strand
ATCCGGGCACCTCATGATCATCACGCGCACGCCCTATCGTATGTCCTTCCTCGGCGGAGGTACGGACTACCCTAGCTGGTACCAGCGCGAATCCGGCGCGGTGCTGTCGACCTCGATCGACAAGTACTGCTACATCAGCTGCCGCGTCCTGCCGCCGTTCTTCGACATGAAGCACCGGATCGTGTGGTCCCACATCGAGACCGTGTCGACGATCTCGGAGATCCTCCACCCGGCGGTGCGAGCGGGACTGCGACACATGGGGTTCACCGATTCTGTCGGAATCGAGCTGCACCACCAGGGGGATCTGCCTGCCCGCGCTGGGATGGGCTCGAGTTCGGCATTCGTCGTCGGAATGGTCGCAGCCTTGAAGTCACTGCGTGGCGAGTCGTTCGAGCCCAGAGAACTCGCGGAGCAGGCCATCGAGCTCGAGCAGAACGTGCTCAAGGAGAACGTCGGCAGCCAGGATCAGGTCGCATGTGCGTACGGTGGCTTCAACCGTATCGACTTCCTGTCCGACGGCGACTTCCGCGTGTCCCCGGTGTCCGCTCCGCCGGGCCGCCTCGATGCGCTGGCCAGCCGCCTGCTCCTGATCTACACCGGCCGCACTCGCCTGGCCACCGAGATCGCCGGGAGCGTCGTCGACGGCCTGCTTCAGCGCCCCGAACTCCTACGACAGATGCGCGACTCGGTGGACGACGGCTGCCGCATCCTCGAGGGGACCGGGGACCTGGACGAGTTCGGCGCACTCCTCCACGAAGCGTGGATGCGCAAGCGCGAGATCAGCGCCGTCATCAGCAACGAACAGATCGACGAGATCTACGAGCGGGCGCTCGAGAACGGCGCGCTCGGAGGCAAGCTACTCGGGGCCGGATCGACCGGGTTCATGGTCTTCTACATCCCCGACAGCGCCCGGTCCGCAGTCGAGAGGGCACTCCGTGCCTTCGTGCAGGTTCCCGTCCGGTTCAGCAGCCACGGATGCGAGCTCTTTTCGTCGAAGTTCGAGACGGAGGAGTCGTGGGACGCCGCGTCTGCGAGGGCCGAGCTTGCCGACTAGGCGCTCGAGCCGGCTCTTCCTGGCGGCAGGCCAGAAGCTATCGCGCTGGGTCGGGTGGAATCGCGAGGCAGACCTGCTCTACGT
The DNA here is from genome assembly GCA_019311115.1 of Deltaproteobacteria bacterium. Classification (GTDB taxonomy): domain Bacteria; phylum Myxococcota_A; class UBA9160; order SZUA-336; family SZUA-336; genus JAFDDB01. The sequence continues at coordinate 101,234 of JAFDDB010000001.1, read as the reverse complement.
CCGGGGACTCGACGGATTCCTGACCCGCAGGAAGGCCGAGCTCATCTACGATGCGGTGCGGGGACTCCAAGGACCCGGTGCGGTCGCCGAGGTCGGATCGTGGAAGGGAAAGTCGACGGTGGCTCTGTCGTTGGCGCTGCAGCGCGCCGGCCGCAAGGGACCGATCTACGCCATCGACCACCACGAGGGCAGCGAGGAGCACAGGGAGATCGTCGCGTCCGAGGGGAGCACCTGGCCGACGTTCCTGGCCACGATCGAAGCAGCAGGCATCGCAGACCTCGTGCACCCGCTACGGATGGGCTCGCTCGAGAGCGCGCGCTGGCTGTCGGAGCACGGCATCAAGCTGCGCTTCCTCTTCCTCGACGGCGCGCACGACGAGCAGAGCGTTCGCGCGGACCTCGAGGCGTTCATCCCGCTGATGCTCCCGGGCGCGTACATCGCGCTGGACGATGCGGAGACCGGCGGACCTCATCCGGGCGTCCACCGCGCGTACCGGACCGTGCTCGAGCCGCTCTGCGAAGAGGTGGCCTGGGGCGGCGCCGTCCTGCTCGTGCGGCTGCGCGGGAGCTAGTACGGGTGGGTCAGGTCTCGTAGCCCAGGTCGGCGAGCGACTTGCCGATGAGGCCGTGCAGCATCTCGACCTCCTCGGGACTCAGCCGCTCGCGCCACTTGAAGTCCTGGCTCGACACGTCGCTCACGAGTTCCTTCAGGAAGGCGGCGTCCCACTCGAGACCGCACTTGTCGCCGATCGCGCGGAGCACGCCCTCGGGATCGTCCACGAAGTCCTCGTAGCGCACTTCCATGTAGCGGCTCTCGGGGAGACCCTCGGCGGAGTTGCGCACCGCCTCGAGCGTCCACTCCCACTGCATCGCCGAGGCCTCGATGGCCGGCCGGTCGACCAGGTCCTTCCAGCCGGGGGGACGAATGCCCCAGAATCGGTCCTTGGTCTCGCGCACGCGCAGCGTCGAGTGAGCGACGGCGCGCCCGTCTCGTATGATGTGGATGAAGATGGCGTCCGGGAAGATCTCGTCGAGGAATTCCATGCGCAGCGAGTTGCCACAGTCCTTGCTGAGAAACCGCGGCTTGTGAAACAGCTTCAGGTTGTTGCGGACGACACGGCGCAAGAAGCGCGTGGCGCGCGGCGTCGCGTCCTTGCGGCCGGGCTTGGACTCGTTCAGGTCGGCGTAGCGGCCCCAGATCTTCTTCGCCTCGGTGGGCCGGTGGTCGTCTCGGAACAGCCCGATCAGCCGAGTCACCAGCAGCGAGTCCGGCACCTTCTTCGTGATGTTCGAGATCCAGGCGAGGTCCGGGTGACGGGCGAGCTTCTCGTAGAGAATGCTCGTCCCGCTGCGCGGCGCGCCGATGATGAAGATGGGCGCGCGGATCTCGGGGCTCGTCGACGGGTTTTCGGACATGACGGCTCTGGCAAGCCTAGCCGTCCGGCGGACCGGGGTCTAGCGCGCCGACCGACGAAGGAACGCCGTGCGCGCGGGGACTTCGGCACGTGAGCGGGGCCGTCCGCGAGCGCCTGGCGGCCCTCGACTGGCGCTCCCTGCGCGCCGATCTCGACGCGCGCGGCTGGGCGCGCACAGCGCCGCTGCTGACCGCCGCCGAGTGCGATGCGCTGGTCCGGCTCTGGGAGGACGACGAGTGCTTCCGAAAACGCATCGACATGGAGAGCCACCGCTACGGGCGCGGCGAGTACCGGTACCTCGCCTACCCGCTCCCGCAGCTCGTACGCGAGCTGCGCGCGGAGCTGTACCGCCGCCTCCGCCCGGTGGCGGAGCATTGGCTGCGCTCCGTCGGCGAGGAGCCGGACTACCCGGGCTCGCTGCGAGGCTTCATCGCGCGCTGTGCCGAGGCCGGGCAGCTGCGCTCCACCCCGCTGCTCCTGCGCTACACCCGCGGCGGCTACAACTGCCTGCACCAGGACCGCTACGGCAACGTCGCATTTCCGATCCAGGCGGTCGTGTGCCTGTCGCGGCGCGGAGTCGACTACGAAGGCGGCGACTTCCTGCTGGTCGAGCAGCGTCCGCGCGCGCAGTCGCGGGGCGAGTCGATCGCGCTCGAGCGCGGAGAGCTGCTCTTCTTTCCGAACGCGCTGCGCCCGCTGCCCTCGAAACGGGGCCCGGTGCGCGGGGCCGTGCGCCACGGGCTGTCGACGCTGACGCGCGGTGAGCGGTTCGCCCTCGGCGTCATCTTCCACGACGCGCAGTAGCTCGCCCGACGCGCTAGCCTGGGTGCGTGGGAACGGGGGGAGCGAGGCGCCGGCTACTCGTGGCGGCAGGTGCGCTGACCGACGAGGCGCGGCGCAACTTGCGGCTGTTGCTCGAGCGGCTGCCGCGGAACCGCTTCGAGCTGCACTTGGCCGGCGCGCACGCGGCGACCGCGCCGCTCGCGCCGCTTCCCGCCGACGTGCCCACGCACGAACTCGACGCCGCCCCTGGACGCGCGGTGGCGAGGCTGGCGGGCCTGGCGGGACGACTGCGCGCCGACGTGCTGATCTTCGCACCCCACGACCTGAGCCTGGGAATGCTGCGCCGCCGGGCGTCGTTCCCCGAGACGGCAAAGTTGGTCGTGCGCGCCGATCCGGCCCTCGCGGGGGCGCGCGCGTCGCTGCTCGCCCGGCGGCGCTGGCGCCGCGAATACGCACGGGCGCACCGCGTGGTCTGCAACAGCGACGCCCTGCGCCGCGAGCTCGCGACGCGGCTGTCCCTTCCCGCAGAGCGACTGGTGCGCGTCTACGACCCCGTCGACGTGGAGCGTCTGCGAGAGCAGGCCGCGACCGCGCGCAACCCGCTAGCGGCGCGCGGGCTCGGGCCGCACGTGCTGGCGATCGGATCGATCACCCCGCAGGAACGCCACGAGACGCTGGTCGATGCGCTGCCGCCCCTGGTCGCGCAGTTCCCCGACGCACGGCTCTGGATCCTGGGCGACGATCCGAGCGGCGGAGGCGCCGAGACCCTGCGCGCGCGCGCCGAAGAGCTCGGGGTCGGGTCCTCGCTGCACCTGGTGGGGCCGCCCGAGCATCCCGGCGCCTGGCTGGCCCACGCCGACCTGCTGGCGGTCGCCTCGCAGTCGCCCGACCCGCCGCCGGCCCTGCTGCAGGCGCTGGCCTGCGAGTGCCCGGTGGTCGCGCTGGCGCCGTCGGCGGCCACGCAAGAGCTGCTGCGAGCGACGGGCTGCGAGTCCGCCGCCAGGAAGGAGCTCGACTGGCAGCGCGAGTGGTTCCGTGGAGGCGCGGACGCGCCGGGCCCGCGGGACCTGTCGGCGTTCGAGCCGGAAGCAGCCGTCGAGGCCTGGGTCGGAGCGCTCGGCGACTAGACCTAGATGTCGTACTCGCCGTCGAGCTTTGCCTCGTCCCGGCCCAGGTCCTGCCCCTCGTCCGCGGAACGAAGCTGGAGCTTGGGCGGCTCGATCACGACGCGCGAGTCTGCCGGCACCGAATGCGTGAGCCAGGCGTTGCCACCGATCACCGACCCGGCGCCCACCACCGTCTGACCGCCCAGGATGGTGGCGTTCGGGTAGATGGTGACGTCGTCCTCGATGGTCGGATGGCGCTTCATGCCCACGTCGTCGCGCCCGCCGCGGTTCGAGAACGCGCCGAGCGTCACGCCGTGGTAGAGCTTGACGCGGTCGCCGATCTCGCAGGTCTCGCCGATCACCACGCCGGTGCCGTGGTCGACGAAGAAGTGGCAGCCGATCTTCGCGCCCGGATGGATGTCGATCCCGGTCATGCTGTGCGCACGCTCCGACATGACACGCGCGACCACTGCCTCGCCCATGCCGTAGAAGGCGTGTGCGATGCGGAACGTGGCCACGGCACGCGTGGACGGGTACGCCGCGATGATCTCGGAGTAGCTCTTGGCCGCGGGGTCGCGCTGGAAGGCGGCCTCGAGGTCCATCGAGATGCAGTGGCGGATGTCGGGAAGCTGCTCGATCAGCTGCGACGCCTTGTCGAGCCCGACCAGGCTCGCCACCAGGCCATGGGCCACGTGGATCTCGGCGGTGAGTTGTGCGCTGGGGGTCTGGTCGAAGAGGATCTGGCTCAGGCGCCGCAGCGCCTCGACCACCTTGGTCTCGTCGACCCCACGCTCACGGCGGGCCTGGCTGATGGGATCATCGGTCTCGCGCTGCGCCTCGAGGTGCTTCGCGATCCGCTCGATTGTGTCGCTCATGCCGACTGCTCCCCGCATCACACCCCCCCACCTGCGATCTCGGATGCGCCGAGGAGCAGCGAGTTTCACCCTATTCGCCACAGGTTCGCAAGGCGGGTTCGCAAGGGCCGCCGACCTCGTGCTAAAACCCTGACGGGGGCGCCGGGCCGCGGGGTACAGGCCGGGCGGAGGGACGCTTGACGCAGAACCGACCGCAGTACAGCCACTCGCGGCTCAGCTCGTTCGAGAACTGCCCGCAGAAGTTCGCGTACCGCTACATCCACAAGATCGAGAGCGAGCAGGAGTCGATCGAGGCGTTCGTGGGCAAGCGCGTCCACGAGATCCTCGAGCGCCTGTACCACCACGTGGGCCGGTACGGAAAGCCGCCGAGCCTGGCGCAGATCCACGAGCGCTTTCGGCAGGACTGGCTCGCCGCCTGGCACGACCAGGTCGAGATCGTGAAGCGCGAGTTCGACGTGGCGCACTACCAGCAGCTCGGCGAGCGCTGCCTCGAGAACTACTACCGCCGGCACTACCCGTTCGACGCCGACGAGACGGTCGGCATCGAGCAGATGGTGCAGTTCCCGCTCGACGAGGCGGGCGAATACCGGATCCGCGGCATCATCGACCGCGTCGTGCGGCGCGGACCCGGGCACTACGAGATCCACGACTACAAGACCGGCGGCTACCTGCCACCGCGCAAGCGCATCGACGCCGACCGCCAGCTGGCGCTGTACCAGATCGGCCTGTCGCAGCGCTATCCCGACGCCGAGGCCTTCGAGCTGGTGTGGCACTACCTGGCGCACAACCGGACGCTGCGCTCGACACGCACGCCGGAGCAGCTCCAGGCGCTGCGCGATGAGACCATCGCGCAGATCGACCGGATCGAGGCCACGACCGAGTTCCCGGCGCGGACCGGCCCGCTCTGCCGCTGGTGCGAGTACCGGGGCATCTGCCCGACCCAGCGCGAAGCTTCCGCGGGCGACCCCGAGGCCGCGCCACCCCCGCCACTCGGCACCTCGGCCAGACAGCTTCCCCTGCTCTAGCCCGCGCCTCCGGCGCCGGAGGACGGAACCGGTAGAGCCCCGAGGCCGCCCGGCCGATGAGATCGGGATGTCCGGCACTCCGCCCGAAGGACCGCCCCGCCTCGTCTGCCGTTGCCTCGGCGTGTCGAGCAGCCGCATTGCGGGAGTGGCGCGCGAGGGGGCCCGGACGGTCGAGGAGATCCAGCAGCAGCTTCCCGCCGGGCAGGGCTGCTCGTCCTGCCGGCCCGAGATCGAGGAGATCCTGGCCGGGGTCCACGGCGTCCCCTACCCGGCCAGCCTCGCGGAGCAGAACCGCCAGACCTGCCGGGAGCAGAGCGAGCGCCGCGTCGCCAATGCGGTCTATGGGGCGATCTCGCTGCGGCTGCCGCCGGGCGTGACGGTCGAGCTCGTGTCGGTGAACGGACTGACGGTCGACCTGCACGTCGACGGGGCCGACAAGGCCGCCGAGCGGCGCATCGCGGAGCGGCTGCGCAAGATGGTCTGTCCCGACCTGCTCGTCGTGTTCAGCTGAAGCCGGCTGGTACACTCCGCCGCATGAAGGTCGAACGCATCCCCACGCTGTCGGACAACTACACCTACCTGATCATCGACGAGGCGACGAACGAGGCCGCGGTCGTCGACGCGCCCGAGGCCGACCCGGTGGTACGCCGGGTGGACGAGCTCGGCGTGCGCGTGACCCACGTGCTCTCGACCCACCACCACTGGGACCACTCGGGAGCGAACCCGGAGCTGGCCGAGCGCTACGGCGCGCCGGTGCTGGGGCACAGCTCGGACTCGGACCGCATCCCGGCGTTCAGCCAGGGGCTCGAAGAGGGCGACCGCGTGCGGATCGGAGAGCTCGAGGCGCGCGTGGTCTTCATTCCCGCGCACACGAGCGGGCACATCGCCTACGTGTTCCCGGACGCGGCGTTCACCGGGGACTGCCTGTTCGCCGGCGGATGCGGGCGGCTGTTCGAGGGCGATCCCGGCATGATGTACGCCGCGTTGAACGAGAAGCTGGCGGCGCTGCCCGACGCCACGCGCGTCTACTGCGGACACGAGTACACGCAGAGCAACCTGGAGTTCGCGGTCACGCTCGAGCCCGGCAACGCCGCCGTCCAGAGCAAGCTCGAGGCGGTGCGCGCGCGCCGCGCCGGGGCCGCGGCCGACTGGCACGACGCGACGGACGCGGAGATGACCATCCCCTCGACCATCGGCGAGGAGAAGGCGACCAACCCCTTCATGCGCGTGGACTCGCCGGAGCTGATCGCCAGCGTGCAGAAGGCCGCGCCCGGCACGGGCACGGACGGCGTTTCGATCCTGGGCGCCGTGCGCAGCCTGAAGGACAGCTTCTAGTCCGTCCTTCGCTACGCTGCCCGTCCCATGGCCTACGAACGCGTCGCCCGGCTCACCGAACTGCCCGCGGGGCGCGGGCTGTGCGTCCGCGCGGGCGGGCTCGAGATCGGGCTCTACCGCGTGGGCGAGCGCGTCTACGCCATGGCCAACGCGTGCCCGCACGCGGGCTACCCGCTGCACGAAGGCGAGCTGGAGGACCGGGTCATCTACTGCGCGGGCCACGGCTGGCCGTACGACGTAGAGACGGGCCACCCGCCGGACGCCGTCGGCGGCGAGCCGCTGCCGCGCTATCCGGTCGACGTGCGCGACGGCGACGTGTGGATCGACGTCGCCTCGCCCCTCGACTGACCCGGTCCGGGTGCAGCAAACGCACGACGCTTCGCTGACGTTCTGCGTCAACACGCTGACAATTCGCGTCCCCGGGGCTGTTTCACGGGGCACCGGCACACGGCGATAACGCTGCAAGAACAGTGTCTTGGCAGTTCCGCCCCAGCGGGCGCGGCTTGGCACGTCGAATGCACATGAACGGGGGTGAGTTCGGGAGCGTCTGAGCAGGCAGGAAGACGGGAGTCACGAAATGGGTGAAGCAGCCAGGAAGCTCGAAGCCGTGCAGCAGCAGCCGCTCCATCGCCGCCAGATCACGCTCCTGGAATTGGTCGCGGCCGTGGCCGACGAGTCCCGCTCGGACGCCGAGGTCATCGCGACGATCACCCACCTGATCCACACCAAGCAGGTGGAGCTGATCGGCAACTTCCGCGGCTCGGACGTCGAGATCGCCTGATCAGGCGCCGCCGAGGGCGGCCGCCACGACCGGCAGCGACGTCCACAGGTGGTAGACGCTGGTGGCGTTCATCTCGCGCGAGATCGGCGCTCCGTCTCGCTGCAGCCGCTCGCGGAAGCCGCCCGTCGCCGGGTCGGCGTAGCGCTCAAGGAAGGTCTCGAGGGCGGGCCGCAGCACCCGCAGGTCGCCACGCACCGCCAGCGCTCGCAGGTACTCGGTCTGCGGCCACAGGCGCTTGGAGTCGCGGCGCACGTGGCCGTCCACGTCGACCTCGTCGTAGACCCCGCCGTGCTCGGGGTCGATCCCGCTGGCCGCGCCCCTCTCGAAGAGGCGCCGCGCCAGGTCGAGGCCACGGTCCTCGCCGGTCAGGCGCGCGTGCTCGTGCAGCAGCCAGACCCACTCGAAGTGGTGCCCGGGCTCGGTGATCCGCCCCCGGTCGTCGCCTCGCTGACTCCAGTCGTCCTCGAAGTACTCGCGCAGCAGGCCGGACCCCGGCTCGACGAAGCGCTGCTCGAGCAGGTCGAGTAGCCGCCGCGCGACCCCGAGCCAGGGACCGTCGGGGTCGTGCTCCAGCCACGCCAGCGCCGCCTCGAGCAGGTGCATGTGCGGGTTCTGGCGGCGCGGCTCGTCGAGCGGTGTCCAGTCCGAGTCGCCGCCCTCGAAGAAGCCCCCGTTCACGTCGTCGGCCAGGCGGTCCTCGAGCAGCGCCAGCGTCCGCGTCGCCAGCGGGCGGGCCGCGCGGTCGCTGGCCGCGAAATGACGCGCCGACAGCGCCAGCAGCACGAACGCGTGGGCGTACAGGTCCTTGCGCCGGTCGAGCGGCTCACCGTCCGGGGTGGTGGCCAGCACGAAGCCGCCGTGTTCGTCGTCCCAGAAGTCGCGGAGCAGGACCTCGGCCCCCTGCGCGGCCAGGTCGGCGGTCCACGAGCCCGCCCCGGCCTGGGAGGCCAGGCTCAGCACGTACACCTGCCGCGTCTGGACCAGCAGGCGCCTCGGCTCCTCGGTGAGCGGCGCCGGCCCCCGACCGATCCGCGAGTAGAAGCCCCCGCGCTCGCGGTCGACGCCGTGGTCGCGCCACAGCGGGAGCAGGCGGTCGACGAGGAGCGCCCGGAGGCCCTCGGGACTGGCCGGGGCGCCTGCTGCCGCAGCGGCGGCGTCAGGCCGCGACAAGGCGCCAGTCCTCTCCGCTGCGCAGCACGTAGAACAGCGCGCCGCCGTCGTCGCGGACCTGGAGCACGAACTCTGCGGGGTCCAGCCCCGGCGCGGCGGGAAAGGGGACACCCCCGACCCGGCCGCCCTCCGCGTCGGCCGCGCCGGGCTCCCACTGGATCGGGCGCGGCTGGGAGGCTCGCCGCAGCTCCTGCAGCGGAACCAGGTCGGCGATGCTCGGGTAGGCTCGCACCTCTCCGGGGCGCGCGTCCTCGGCCCCAGGGGGCGCGAAGACCGTCAGCAGGGCCACGCGCTCGAGCAGCGGCGGGCGCTCCGGTATCTCGACCGTGTTCAGCTGGCAGAGCGGAGCGAGGGGCCCCTCGGCGCCCGAAGGCCAGGCCTCGTCCGGCAGGCCCACGCGCACGCGGCCGAGCCACGACGCGAACGGGTCGCGCGGGGGCCGCATGTCACTCGCCACCATGCGGTAGACCGGGTCCACGCCGGACAGGGGTAGGCGGCGCTCCGCCCCTTCGCCAGAGGGGCCAGAGGGGCCAGAGGGAGCCAGAACCGGGTCCGGACGGACCCGCTCAGCCTGCGGCGAGCAGACCCCCGTCGAGCAGGTCCGGGCTGCGCTCCTCGGACTCGCGCTCGTCGGCGATCAACGCGTCGATCTCGCGGACGCAGCCGCCGCAACCGTCGCCGGCCGAAGCGCAGGCGCGCGAGACCTCGACGCGGGTCGAGGCTCCCGATCGCACGGCCGCGCGGATCTGGCGGTCGTTGACTCCGGTGCACTGGCAGACGATCACGCCGCCATCCTATCAATCTGATAATGAAAATCAATACCGCTTTCGATTCCACGTCGGGGCGGGCCGGAGGGGCTGGCGGGGCGGGCCGGAGGGGCTGGCGGCACGGGTCCCTCCACGGCTAGCCTGACCCGCCATGCGTTCCCGATTCAATTGGAGAGTCGCGGGCTTGGCCCTGCTGGTCGCTTATGCCGGAAGCCTCTCCGGCTGCGGCTACAACTCGATCCAGGGCGCCGACGAAGACGTGAAGGCCGCCTGGGCCGAGGTCGAGAACCAGTACCAGCGCCGCCTCGACCTGGTCCCCAACCTGGTGCGCACCGTGAAGGGGGCCGCGAACTTCGAGAAGGAGACGCTCCAGGCCGTGGTCGAGGCGCGCTCCAAGGTGGCCGGCATGAAGGTGGACTCCAGCGTGCTCGACGACCCGCAGGCGTTCTCGCGCTTCCAGCAGGCACAGGGCGCGCTCGGCAGCGCGCTGTCCCGCCTCATGGTCGTGGTCGAGCGCTATCCCGACATCAAGTCGACCGCAGCCTTCCGCGACCTGCAGGCGCAGCTCGAGGGCACCGAGAACCGCATCGCCGTCGCGCGCCGGCGCTACATCACGGCGGTCAGCGGGTACAACAAGCTGGTGCGGCAGTTCCCCACGAACCTGACGGCGCGCCACATCCTGGGCGTCGACGTGCGGCCGACCTTCGAGTCCGACTCCGGCGCCGAGCGCGCACCCGAGGTCGAATTCTGATCCGCGGCGCGCTGCTGACCGCACTGCTGCTCGGCGCATCGCTGCTCTCCGCCTCCCTGCTCTCCGCGACGAGAGCTACCGCCCAGGAGATCCCGGCGCTGCGCTCGCCGGTCGTCGACCGCGCGGGGCTGCTGTCCCCCGCCGACGCGCGCAAGCTCGAAGCGGCGCTGCGCCGCTACGAAGAGAAGAGCGGCCACCAGATCGTGGTGCACACCACGCCGTCGCTCGGCGACGAGCCCATCGAGGACTACTCGATGCGCGTCGCCGAAGCGTGGAAGGCGGGACACGCGGGGCTGGACAACGGCGTGATCCTGACGGTCGCACCCAACGAGAAGAAGCTCCGGATCGAGGTCGGCTACGGGCTCGAGGGGGTGATTCCCGACGCGGTGGCGAACCGCATCATCCAGGAGGTGATGCTCCCCGAGATCCGGTCCGGACGCATGGTCGCGGCAATCGGCCAGGGCGTCGCGCACCTGATGGCGGCGGCCAGCGGCGAGCCCGCACCGCCGCGTCCACGGCGCAGCGGACGGGGCGGCGCAAGCTCGCGGACGCCGTTGGTCTGGCTGGTGCTGCTGCTGCTCTTCTTCGGATCGCGCGGTCTCTTCTTCCTGCCGTTCCTCGGCGGCGCGCGCCGGGCGGGCATCGGCTACGGCGGCATGCGCGGCGGCTTTGGAGGCGGGGGCTTCGGTGGGGGCGGCTTCGGCGGAGGCGGCGGCGGCTTCGGAGGCGGCGGCGCCTCGGGAGGCTGGTGATGCGCGCCGAGGAACTCTTCGACCCCCGCGCGCGCGAGCAGATCGAGGCGGCCGTGCAGGAGGCCGAGCGCCACACCTCGGGCGAGATCGTCCCCATGGTCGTCACCCAGAGCCACGACTACGCGGGCGTGCGGGCCGTCGCAGCGGCGCTGCTGGCATTCGCCGCGGGCGTCGGGGTGCTGGCCTCACCGCTCGAGGCGTCGCGCTGGCTGCCCCCCCTTCAGGTCGCGGTGTTCGCCGCCGGCTACGCGCTGGCGGGCTGGCGGCCGCTGCTGTTCTGGCTGGTGCCGCGCAGTCGCGGCGCCTGGCACGTGGACCGCGCAGCCAAGCTCGCCTTCGTCGAGGAGGGCCTGGTCGAGACCCGCGACCGCACCGGAATCCTGATCTTCGTCTCGCTGCTGGAGCACCGGGTCGAGATCCTCGCCGACCGCGGCATCGACGCCTGCGTAGAAGACGGCACCTGGGACGGCGTCGTGCGCCACGTCCTCGACGGCATCCGGACCGGCGAAGCCGAACACGCCCTCTGCCAGGCCATCACCGAGTGCGGCCGCCTCCTGGCCACCCCCTTCCCCCCACGCGGCGAGGACCCCAACGAACTCCCCAACCAGCTGAGGAGCTGACCGCCGGCCGGCACGAAGCGCTACGGCTCGGGGGCGGCAGACGTGCTCACGCGCGGCGCGCCCGTCCGGTATGGCTCGTACCAGCGGTCGTCGCTCTCGTAGCAGCGCCTGCGCAACACCTCGAACAGCTCGGGATGCGCGTCGAACTGCTCGCGGATCCGTTCACGGTGCTCGTCTCCCGCCCAGCGGCCGCTGCGCGTGCTGTCGACCCGGCTGCGTTCCAGGCCCGGATCCTCGACCTCGCGCCGGCCATCGTAGCGGTATGCGTGGCGCTCGGGCACGAGGTGGAACTCCTCGAAGCGACCCGCGAACTCGAGATCGAGGACCCGGGCCAAGCGCGCTTCGACGGCGCCGGGGCTCGCGACCAGGTCCTCGTAGCGCAGCGTGATCTGCTCGAGGCCTTCGACCCGCCGCGCGCGGTCGATCGCGGCCTCGATCGACGCCACGCCGTCGCCGGTGCGCTCGATGCGCGGGGCACGGCCCGTGCGCGGCGCCCAGCGGCCATCGTAGTCGACGTAGTAGCGGTCCGGGATCTGCGCGTGCGTCGACGTGATCACGTCGCGCACGTCGCGGATCATCACGATCACCGAGATGCGCTTGCCGTGCACGTTCTCGCGCACGAGCTCGGCCAGGTCGCCGATGTCGCGCGGGCGCTTGGAAGCACAGTCCTCGTACTTCCATATGCTCTTGCGCGCCCGGGTCTCGAACTCCTCGAACAGGAAGCCGTCCAGCGAGGAGGAGAGCATGTTGTAGAGCAGCGAGGTGCCCGACCGCGGGTAGCCGCACACTACCAACTGGCGCTTCGGCGGCGCATCGGGCCGAAGACGGCGATCCTGGCGCGCCTTGCGGAGCTGGATCCGGATGTCGAGCCAGCGGCGTAGCCTCCGCCGGACGCTCCAGGTCGGATCGAGGTGCGACATGGGACGTGAGGTCCTCCGTGGGGCCTGGCCGCGCCCCAGCCACTTGCCGTCAAGGTCTGGCGTCGCGTCCCTGCTTCTGACACCGCGCGCAGTACCCGAACAGGTGCAGGCGGTGGCGCGTCAGCCGGAAGCCGTTCTCTTCGGCGATCTCTATCTGGCGCTGCTCGATCTCCTCGCACTCGAACTCGACGATGTCGCCGCAGCCCAGACAGATCAGGTGGTCGTGGTGACAGGGCTGATGCTCGTACAGCGTCACGCCCTCCTGGAACGTGCTCGAACTGGCGATGCCCGCCTCGACCAGCAGCTTGAGCGTGCGGTACACGGTCGCCGCCCCGATCTCGGGGTGCCTGTCGCGAACCTGCTCGTAGAGCTGCTCGCTGGTGATGTGTCCGGTCGAGGCCAGGAACGCGTCGAGGATGATGTCGCGCTGGCGCGTGTGCTTCAGCCCGTGGCGCGCGAGGTGGTCGTTCAGCTCGGTGCGCACGCGTTCGCGATTTCGATCGTCTCGGGCGGCCACTCGCCGCACGCTAGTCAGGCACGGGCCGGGTGTCAACGCGCCGGGCGCGCGGCCCCAGAACGACGGAGGCGGCGGCTCGGAACCCGAGCGCGCCGCCTCGCGGGGATGTCTCCCCGATCAAATTCCCGGTCGGGCTAGTCCAGGAAGACCTGGCCCTTCTGCTCGAAAGGAATGCCGAGCGCCATGAGGATCTTGCGCTTGGTGTCCATGCGGCAGTTCATGCCCTTCTCGACCGAGTGAATCGTCCGGAGGGCGACCCTCGCCTTCTTCGCAAGCTGGGCCTGCGTCATCAGCTTGTTCTCTCGCAGCTCCCGAACCCGGTTGCGCTTGCGCTGGTGCGGGTCGGTCACTCCGTAGTATTGGCTCGAATGCTCCATTCGCGGAGCTCCTCTCTGGTCCTGGAGGCCCCCCCCAAGGCGCACTCCCATTGCGTCACCCGGAACGATCGGGCTCCTCCGGCCGATTCTTTAGACCCGGCCGATGCTTAGGGGCTTCGGACACGTCAGAGAAGCCGGCGAACAGCGCTGGATACGCACCACAGGCACGGCGGATGAGCACCCGATTTGCGAACGTGTTGCCGCCCCATGCCCGGGGTCCCTGCTCCTAGGTGGCGTGTCGCGCGCCCCAGGGTTCGCGAAACGACCAGAGAGGCAGAGACGACGCAGTGAGACGCAACTGGCGGCGGCTGGCCCTCGCAGTCCTGGTCCTGGCCACCATCGGGCTGGCGACAGCGGGCCTGTTCTGGGCCGCCACTCGCGGGCCGCTGGTCAGCGCCGTGGCGAGCCGCCTGCTCGGGCGCAGGGTCGAGATCTCGACCATCTCCGTCCTGCCCGGCCGATCGCTGCAGCTCGAGCTGACCGGACTCCGCGTCTTCGACCCGGGAGCCGACGAGCCGGTGCTCGAGGTTCAGCACGCGCGCGCCAGCCAGAGCTGGCCGTGGCTGCTGGCGGGACAGCTGCTGCCACGCCGGTGGGAGCTCGACGCGCCGGTCGTCCGGCTGCGTCTGGGCGAGGCCGGAACGACCCGTCCACTCGACCTGCCGCCGCTGGACCTGTCGCTGCGCGACGGCACGATCGAGATCGTCACGCCGGGCGGCGAGCGCTACCGCGTGGTCGACCTGGCGCTCGACCTGAAGCGGTCGCGGCTGCGCCCGAACGCAAAGGGCACCGCGGTCGGTGAGCTCTGGCGGGGAGACCAGCTGCTCGGGCGGGCCGAGGCGGAGGTCGACGGCTGGCTCGACGACGCGACCGCGACGCTCCAACTCGACGGCGTACAGCTCGACTCCCTTCCCTTCGACCTCGGCGCGAAGCCGAGCGGCACCGCGCGCGGTCAGCTGCGGCTGCACTACGCGCGCGGCCGGATCGCGGCCGAGGTGGACATGCGCGTGTCCCGGTTCAGGCTTCGACTGCCCGGCCTGCCCGAGCGCATCGCTCCGGCGAACACGCGCGTGCAGGCCCGCATCAAGTGGGGACCCGAGCGCGTCTCCGTCGAGGCGCGGCGCATCGCGCTCGACGACCTGGTGCTGTCGGGGAGTCTGTGGGTCGGCTCGGGGCCAAGGGACCGCGTCCGCGCGGACCTGGAGTTCGCCGACTTCGCGCCGGGGCGCGCCGCGAAGGGGCGCGTCCACCCGCTCATGCTGATGGGCCTGCGCTTCTCGACCTGGGCGCGTGCCGACGCGCGCATCGAGGGCGGACGCATCGAGGGGCTGAAGATCCACCTGGACGTGGCGCGCAAGGACCTGGCGGACTCGCTCGCGTTCAAGAGCAAGCTGCGACCCGAGCAGCTTCGCGTGACGGCTCGCGTGAGCCGCGGCGTGTACCGCACCTCGCCGTCGTCGGATCCACTCGAGGACATCCACGGCGAGCTGGAGGTGGCCGGCAACCGTCTGGTGATCCGCGAGCTGCGCATGAGCCGATCGGGCAAGCCGCTGCCCACCATCGACGTCGACCTCGACGGCATGCACCGCCTCGTCCGCCTGCCCAAGGCCGAACGCGGCACGCCCAAGGGGCCCGGCGTTCCGATTCCGGGACTCGGACCGGCCGCGCGCGCGCTGCGGTCGCCGCCCGAGCCGGGCCGCGAGCCGGTTCGCATCGAGCTGCGAGAGTTCGCCCTCTCCCATCCCGCGTTCATCATGCCGCTCCGTGACGTGACCGCGGAGCTGACGTTTCCCGACGGGAAGCTCCGCATGGGACGGGCGCGCGGCGTGTACGGGGGCGCCCCGGCCGAACTCGAACTGCTCTGGGATCCACGGGCGGAGCGCGTGCGGCTCGACGTGCGCTACCTGGACGGCGCGGCCCCGCCGCCGGCGGACCGCGGCGAGCTATGGATGTCCGGCCGGGCGACGATCCCCCTGCTGCGCGTGGGCCGCTGGCGGCTCGAGGACACGAAGGTCAACGTGGCGGCGCAGGGGGCCACCGTGTCGTTCGACGGCGGGCGGGCGCTGCTCGGAGGCGGCGACGCGCAGCTACACGGGACCGTGTCGCTCGCTTCGGAGGGGCGCGCACCCATCGACATCAGCATGCGGACGGTCGGCGCCGACATGGACGCGGCCAACGACCCGTTGACGCTGCCCGCTGGCGCGCTCACCGGACGCGCCGACGTCGACGGCCGCTTTCGCGGGGTCCTCGAGCCGGGGCGCCCGTTCCTGTCGCAGGCGGACTTCGAGATCGACGTGCGCGCCACCGACGGCAGCGTGAGCCATCTGCCCGTGCTGGTCGCGCTCGCGCGCCTGCCCTCGCTGCAGGGCGTCCGCGGGCTCTTCGGACGCCCGCTTCCCTACGACGAGCTGACCGGACGGTTCACCCTGCGCGAGGGCGTTCTCCGCACCGAGAACCTGTCGCTCACCGGGCCGGAGCTTCGCCTGCTGGCCGCCGGCGACCTGCGCCTGCTCGAGCCGGGCCGCCCGCGAGACATCCTCTTCGCCTTCCTGTTCCTGCAGACGGTCGACCGGGTGATCGACATGCTGCCGGTGATCGGCGACTGGGTGCTCGGCGAGGACGACAACCTGGTCACCTTGTACGTGCGGGTGCAGGGACCCCAGGACGAACTCAGCGCTAGCCTGGTGGCGCCGGACTCGGTGCGCACCGCGGCGGGCTGGGCCGAACGGATGATCGGAGCCGGGGTGAACCAGCTGAAGAAGCTGCTGTCGCTGCCGCGGCTGCCCGGCAGCGCCCCGCCCACGGCCCCCGAGGCCCCGGAGGACTCCAGTGATCTCTCGCGCCCGGGATAGGGTGATCGGGCGCCGCGCCCTGGCCGCTCGCCTGGCGCGCGAGCGGCGGCGGGGACGGCGCATCGTCTTCACCAGCGGCTGCTACGACCTGCTGCACGTCGGCCACCTGCGCAGCTTCGAGCAGGCCGCCGCGCTCGGCGACGTGCTGGTCGTGGGCGTGAACCGCGACCGCCGCGTGCGCAAACTGAAGGGCGCGGGCCGGCCGGTCACGCCCGAACGGCAGCGCGCCGAGATGGTCGCCGGCCTCGCCGTCGTCGACTGGGTCGTGCTGTTTCCCGAGGCCGACGCGTCACCGCTGATCCGCGCGCTGCGCCCCGACGTCGTCTGCAAGGGCGGCGAGTACCGGGGCCTCGACACGCCGGAGTCGCTCGCGATCGAAGAGCTGGGCGGCTCCTTCGTGGCCCTGCGCCAGACGCCCGGCGTGCGGACCACGGCGACGCTCGACCGCCTGCGCCGCCGCTGACGCCACGTCCCCCCTCCCCCGTCGGCCCGCCCATGCGCCCATGGCGCGGCGGGTCTGGGTTAGCCTTGCGGCGGCAAGGGGCGGACGTGAACGACGCGATCGAACGGCTGCGCAAAGAGATCGGGCGGGTCCTGGTCGGACAGGAAGGACTCGTCGAGGGCCTGCTGGTCGCCCTGCTCTGCCAGGGCCACGTCCTGGTCGAAGGCGTGCCGGGCCTGGCCAAGACGACCGCGGTTCGCACCTTTGCGCACGTACTCGGGCTGGGCTTCCGGCGCATCCAGTTCACGCCCGACCTGTTGCCGGCGGACGTGACCGGTAGCCAGGTGTACGAGCCCGCCACCGGCGAGTTCCGGGTGCACCAGGGACCCATCTTCCACCAGGTCATACTGGCGGACGAGATCAACCGCGCGCCGGCCAAGGTGCAGAGCGCGCTGCTCGAGGCCATGGAGGAGCGCCAGGTCACCCTGGTCGGCGAGACCCTGCCGCTCCCGGAGCCGTTCCTGGTCATGGCGACCCAGAACCCGATCGAGCAGGAGGGCGTCTACCCTCTTCCGGAGGCCCAGATCGACCGGTTCATGCTGAAGCTCCGCGTCGACTACCCGACCGAGGCCGAGGAGCTCGAAGTCGTCGCGCGCAAGACCGGTCCCGAAGAGGCGAGTCCGCCGGCCGCCGTGCTCGACGCGGAGCGCGTCCAGTCTCTTCGCGCGGCCGCGCGGCGCGTTCACGTCGAGCCCAGCGTGGCTGCGTATGCCGTGTCGCTGGTGCGTGCCACGCGCGGGCCCGACGAGGTGTCACTCGGCGCGTCGCCTCGCGCTTCGATCTACCTGGTAGAGGCCGCGCGCGCGCATGCCTGCCTCGACCAGCGCCAGTACGCCCTGCCCGAGGACGTGAAGCACGTGGCGCACGACGTACTGCGACACCGCGTCCTGCTCAGCTACGAAGCCGAGGCCGACGGCCGCACCGCAGAGGACGTGGTACAGGAGCTGCTCGACCGGGTTCCGACCCCGTGAACGCGGCGCTGCGCACCCAGGCGGAACGCGACGCAAACGGGCTGCGCGTTCGCGCCCAGCGCGACGTGTCCACGGCGCTCAGCGGCGCATACCGCAGCGCGTATCGGGGACAGGGCCTGACCTTCGAGGAGCTTCGCGACTACGAGGCGGGCGAGGACGCGGCACACATCGAGTGGAACGCCACCGCGCGACTCGGCTACCCGGTCGCCGTACAGATGCGCGAGGAGCGCGACCTGCTGCTGGCCCTGCTCGTGGACGTGTCCCCCTCGCTCGGGGTCGGCTTCGGCAACGCGACCAAGCTGGATGCCGTCCGGCGCGCGGCCGCCGCGCTCGCCGTGGCGGCGGTCCGTGCCAGCGACCGCGTCGCCCTCGCGACCTTCGGTTCCGGACTGGTCCACACGCTGCGGCCGGGGACCGGTCCCGCGCACCTCGAACGCTTGTTCCGGGCGCTGTACGAGCGCGCCCCCGCAGGACCGACGGACGCCGCGCCGGCACTGGCCTGGGCGGCCGACACTCTTCCGCGTCACTCGGTGGTCGTCCTGCTGTCCGACCTGCTCTTCCCCGATCCGGCGGTCGCACTGGCGAACTGCGCACGCAAACACGAACTGGCCGTGTTGCGCGTATCCGACCCGGCAGACTCGCTCCCCGACCGGATGGCCATGGCGCCCGTGCGCGTGGCCCCGGCAGAGGAGGGCCACCCGACCCTCTGGCGTGGCCGTCCGACCCGCTGGCGTGGCCGCGCCACCCGCTGGAACACCCGCCGGAGGCGCTCCCGCCAACTCGCGCCCCTGCCCGAGGGGCCGCTCCGCAAGCGAGGGGCCCGCTGCGGCGTGCTGCAGACCGGACCCGACCTGATCCCGAGCCTGCACCGCTTCCTGGAGCAGCACCGCGGCAGGCGTTTCCAATGAGACGCACCGCACTGCTCGCCTGCACGCTGCTGCTGGCCGCGGCCTGCGCGCCCGAGACGGAGCCGGTGCGCGGCCTGCAGGTGCGCCTGCATCTCGACCGGGCTCAGGCGCGCGTCGGCGACCGCATCGGCGTGACCGTCGAGATCGACACGCCGGCCGGCTTCTCGGTGGCGCGCCCCGACCCGCCGGGTCACGACGTCTTCCTGACCGAGAGCATCGAGCAGGGCGAGAGCCTCGAATTGGCCGGCGGCCTGCGTCACCGCGTGCTCTGGACGCTCCGGGCCAAGCAGGTCGGCGAGCAGAGCCTGCCGTCACTGTTCGTGCCGCTCGTCCATCCCGACGGCCGGATCGAGCCGCTGCCCGTCGCGGGCGTACCGTTCAGCGTGCTGAGCGTCCGCGCCGAACTGCCGGAGCAGGAGGTGTTCTTCGACCTGCGCGAGGCGCCGCCCGTCCGCGGCCCGCGCGCACCCTGGATCGCCGGCGGGGCGATCGCCGCCATCGTCGCCAGCCTGGTCGCGGCCGTCTGGTGGCGACGCCACCACGGCGTGCTCGGCGAAGCGGCCGACCCGCGTCTGCTGGCGACCGCGGCGCTCGAAGCGATGGCCGACGCGCGCGCGATCGCCGATCCGCGGCTTCGCGCAGACGGCTTCGCGCAGGCGCTGCACGACTACGTGCGGGCGCGCTGGTCACTCGAGATCGAGGGAGTGACGCCCGCCGAGCTGGGCGAGCCGGTGGCACCACCGCTGATCGAGGTTCTCCGGGGACTCGATGCCGAGCGGTTCGCCGCCGAGGCGCGCGCCGAACCGGTCGACCGCGGCGGCGCCGAAGCACGCGCCTGGTTGCAGGATGCCGTGGGCGACTGAGCTCGGCGGATCGGCCGAGCTCGAGGCGCTGCTCTCGGGAGCGGTCGGAATCGACTACCCGCTGGCGCTCGCCGCCGGACTGCTGCTGGCGTGCGCGCTGCTCGCAGCGGCGCTCTGGCGAGGACCAGCGCGCGTGCGCGTCGCCGCGACGGCGCATCGCCGCGTCGCGCTCCCGGCCGACGCATCCTGGTGGTTCTCGGCGGCACTGCGCGCCCTGGCCCTCGCGGGCGTGGCGCTCGCGCTGGCGGGTCCCGTCGCCCTGATCCCGCAGAACCCTGCTGGCGGCAGCGGCATCGACCTGGTCATCGCGCTCGACGCGTCGGGCAGCATGAACGCGCTCGACGGACTGATCGACGGCCGACGCGTCACGCGACTCGATCTGGCGAAGCGCGTGATCGCCGACTTCATCCGCGACCGCGACGGCGACCGCATCGGACTCGTGGTGTTCGGGCAGCGAGCCTTCACCCAGTGCCCGCTCACGGTCGACCATCGGCTGGTGCTCTCGTCGCTCCGAAGGATCGACGTGGGAATCGCGGGCGACGCCACGGCGATCGGCGAGGCCATCGGCCTGGCCACGCGCCGCTTCGGCGCCCGCGACGCGCCGGCCGGTGACGCGCCCCCGGGCGAGCGCGTGCTGCTGCTGCTCACCGATGGTCGTCACAACTCCGGACAGCTGGGCCCCGACACCGCAGCCCAGGTCGCCGCCATGCACGGGGTGCGGATTCACGCGGTCGGCATCGGTGGCACCGGCGTCGTTCCCTTCGCACGCCGTACGCCGGGTGAGCCGCTGCGCTTCGAGAGCGTGGACCTGGACCGCGACACGCTGCAGACGGTCGCGTCGCGCACGGGCGGCCGGTTCTTCCACGCCCGCAAGCCGCGCGACCTGGCCCAGGTCGCACAGGCCATCGACCGGCTCGAGGCGCGTCCCCGCCTGGAGGAGCCGCAGCTGCAGCGCGCGTCGCTCACGCCGTGGGTGCTCGGCGTGGCGCTTCTGCTGCTGGCGGTCGAGGTGCTGTGCGCCTGGGGACTGCTGCGG
This sequence comes from Deltaproteobacteria bacterium, assembly GCA_019311115.1. Classification (GTDB taxonomy): domain Bacteria; phylum Myxococcota_A; class UBA9160; order SZUA-336; family SZUA-336; genus JAFDDB01. Next base: position 80,909 of record JAFDDB010000001.1, on the reverse strand, counting down.
AGGCTGCCGTGACCGAGAGCGTCGTCGCGGCGGGACTCGCAGTCGCGCTGGTGATGCTGCGCGGGGCGTGGCGCAGTCACCTCGAGCTGCGGCACTGGCTCGGGCGTGACCGCTTCGGACGGCGCCGGGCGCTGCGCGCGCTCGCACTCGGCTGCGCGTCGGCCCTGCTGATCACCGCGTTCCTGCGCGCGGCCCACGAGCCCCCGCGGCTCGGAGGCGCGGGAATCGACGTGGTGATCGTGCTCGACGTCTCGCGCAGCATGGGCGCGGCCGACGTGGCGCCCTCGCGGCTTCGCCGGGCGGTGCGATCGGCGGAGAGGCTGGCGCTCGAGGCGACGAGCGTGCGACTCGGGCTCGTACTCTTCGCGGGCGACGCCTTCGCCGCGCTGCCGCTGACGCAGGATCGCGACGCCGTGCTGACCTACCTGCGCGCGCTCGACACCGAGATGATCTCGCAGCGCGGCTCCGACCTGGCGCGCGCGCTACGCGTGGCGCTCCAGGTCTTCGACCCGCGCTCGGACCGGCCCCGGCGGATCGTCCTGCTCTCCGACGGCGAGCACGCGGGCGGGTCGCTGGAGGAAGCCGCGGCCAGCCTGGGCGCGAACGGCGTGCGCGTGACCTCGATCGGGTTCGGCGAGGAACACGGCGCGCCGGTTCCCGGCCCCGGAGGCCGCCCACTCCAGGACGAGCGCGGAGACGAGGCCTACTCGCGCCGCAGCGACGCCAGCTTCGAGCTACTCGCGGCCACGACCGGCGGGCCGTTCTTCGTCGAGCACCGCGACCGCCCACCGACGGCCGCCCTGCTGCCGCCACCGAGCGCGGCCGAGCAGCATCACGAGCCGCGCTCCACCGGCCCGCTGCGCGCGCTCATGCTGGGCGCGGGGATCCTGCTGGCCCTGGAGCTCGCGGCTTCGTTGCGTCCCGCGGCACGAGGATCCCGCGCGCGGCTGGGACTGCGGCCGGCCCCGGCGGTCGCCCTCGTCGCACTGACGCTTCTCGGTGTACAGGGGGCGGGCTGGCTCAGCCAGGGAGACCGCACGCTCGCAAGGGGAGACGCACGCGGCGCCCTGTCGCTGTACCGCCGTACCGAGCGGAACTACGGAGCCGTGCCCGAGAGCCGCCTGCGCATCGGCAACGCGCTCTACCGCCTGGACGAGCGCGGGCGGGCCGCGGCGGCGTACCTGGACGCGCTACGCGCGCTGCCCCTGGAGGAGCGGGACCAGCGCTTCGCCGCGAACTTCAACCTGGGCGACGCCCTGCTGGGCGAGGAGCGTTGGGCCGAGGCGCGCGACGCCTTCTGGACCGCCATCCTCGATCGTCCCGACAGTGTCGAGGCCAAGTTCAACTACGAGTGGGCGGCGGAGCGCGCCGGGCCCGAAGACCTCCCGCCCGACCTGCCGATGCCCCCGCAGGACGCCCCCGACACCAGGTCCGGCGAGGGCGACGGCGAGGGCGAGACCGTGATGAGCGAGGCCGTGCCCTCGCCGCGCGACGGCTCCCAGCAGGCCGAGCTCTCGCCCGAAGAGGCCGAGCGCTGGCTCGACTCGCTCGAAGAGCGCGTCGAGGCGCCGCTCCGCAAGCAGATCGCCGAGCAGTTCGAGCCCGGACGCCCGCAACCCCCGGGCGGGCAGGCCTGGTGAGACCGGGCTCGTACCGGATCGCCGCCCTCTGCGTACAAGCGGCGGTCTGGGCGCTCACGGGCTCCGCGCGGGCGGAGGCCGTAATCGACGTGCCCGGCGTGATCGACGTGCGAACGCGCGTCGACCGCGACCAGCCGTTCCTGCACGAGCAGTTGGTCCTCGAGCTGACGGTCGTGCACCACCTGTACGCACGGCCGCGCTGGGAGCCCCCGGTCTGCGAGGGGTTCTGGGTCGAGCGCATGCCGAGCGAAGGCAGCGCGCTGCTGCACCCGGGCGGCCGCGATGCCGCGCGCACCACGCTGTTCCGGCGCGCGCTCTACGCCACGCGAACGGGCACGCTCGAGGTGCCCAGCTCGATTCTGCGCGTAAAGACGCGGGACGGCGACGAAGCCGAGATCGACGTTCCGGGCGTGCGCGTGCGGGTGCGCGCCCTCCCCGAAGCGGGGCGGCCGGAGGGCTTCGACGGGCTGGTCGGGCCGCTCGAGGTGCGGGTGAGCGCCGACGGCGACCAGGTCACGGTGGGGCGGGCCATCGGCGTCGACGTCGACGTGTTCGGCGCGGGCAACGTGTGGGACGTCTCCCCGCCCGACCTCGCCGCCCTGATCGGGAGAGATGTCGAGGTCTTCGCCGAACGGCCGCGAACCCTGACCGACACGCGCAAGGGACGTCTGGTCTCGCGGCGCCGCTTCCGCTTCGACGTCGTGCCGCAGGAGACGGGAACGCACACGATCGGGGCGTTCCGGGTCGACTACTTCGACCCGGCCGCCGGCCGCTACCGCCGCGCTTCTTCGGAGCCACTCGCTCTCGAGGTGGTCCGGCGCGGGGCCGTGCAGCGCGCTCCCTGGGAGGCGCGCGAGCGCGCGGGTGAGGTCTCGCTGCGGCCGGGCCTGGCGTGGCCGATCGGGCTCGTGCTGGTCGGCCTGCTGACCGTCAGCGGGTGGGCGCTGGCACGCTGGTGGCGCGGCGCCCCGCGAGGTCGGGCTCGCGAGCCCGAGCCCGACCTCGCGGGGCTCCTGGCGCGCGCCGAGCAAGCTGCGGGCAGCCCCGACTTTCCGTCGCTGCTCTCCGCCGCGGTGAAGGCGGGCGTGCGCGTGCGCTGGTCGCTCGACCCGTCGCCGCTCACGACGTCGGAGCTTGCCGAGCGCATCGACGACGCAGAGGCGCTGCGCATCCTGCGCGCCGCAGACGCGGCGCGGTTTGCAGGCGACGCCGCGGACCCGAAGCCGTTGCTGCTCGCGGCGCGACGCTACCTCGAGGTAGGGCGGGCAGGCCGAAGAGGCTAGGGAAGGTCCTCGGGCCGGTTCACGTTGCGAAGCGCCTCGAGATCCGGGTCGATCTCGCGCAGCAGCGCCGCGTCGACGAAGCGCGTGTCGCAGTCGCGGAGCAGGCCCTGGAGCGCCAGCTCTCCCGCCCCGATGCGCCGGCCCAGCTCGGGAAGCAGGGTCCGGCGGTAGACCGCGACCAGCGGCTCGGGGCCGCGAGACGTGCGCGGCGCCACGATCTCCGGCCCGCCCGAGGCGGGGACGTGCGCGAGCAGCGCGAGCAGGAACCGCGCGTGCAGGCCGGGCAGGTCGCAAGCCGCCACCAGCACGGCCGGAGCCTCGGCGGCTTCGAGCGCCGCGGCCACTCCCACGATCGGAGCGCGCGCCTCGTGGTGATCGTCGATGCGCGGCAGGTCGGTCGGGTTCGGCTGCCCCGGCCGCAGCACGATCCGCACCGTCGACAAGCAGTCCCCGAGCGCCGACGCGACGCGCGACGCCATGGCGGTGCCGTCCAGGTCGAGGCTCGCCTTGTCGCGGCCCATGCGGCTCGACGCGCCTCCGGCGAGCACCGCCCCCTCGACGTGCGTGAGCCTAATGGCCGGGCTCCGCGCACAGGTCCGACGAGCCGATCAGGATGGCCGGCACTTCGCTCCCCGCCTCGATCTCGGTGACCTCCTCGGGCACGAAGACCAGCGCGTCGGCGCGCACCATCGAGAGCAGCACGCCCGAGCTCTGGTCCTGGCAGACGCGCGCCACGCGTGATCGGTCGTGTGACCCGTGGGCGCGTTCCAACGTCACGCGCACGTAGTGCGCGCGCCCCGCGGGCTTGCGGTAGGCGTCGGCCAGGCGAACCCGCTCGACAGGGCGGAAGATCTCGCGGCGTCCCATCATGCGCAGCAACGCGGGACGCACCAGCTGCTCGAACGTGACGAGCGTGGAGACCGGATTCCCCGGCAAGCCGAACACCGGCCGCCCGGCCAGCGTGACGAACGCGACCGGCGCGCCCGGCTTCATGCGCACGCGCCAGAGCCGCATGTCGCCGCCCAGGTCGGCGAGCACGCGCTTGATCCAGTCGCGATCGCCGACCGACACGCCGCCGGTCGAGATCACCAGGTCGCAGTGCAACGCGCGTTCAAAGCTGCGGGCGATCACGTCGGGCTCGTCGCGCGCGATGCCGAGCAGCACCGGCTCGGCCCCCGCCTCGATCACCGCAGCCTGCAACCCATAGCTGTTCGACGAGACGATGCGCCCGTCTTCCTCGAGCCGGTCCGGCTCGACCAGCTCGTCGCCGGTCGCCAGGATCGCCACCCGCGGGCGCGCGACCACCGACAGCTGCGTGCGGCCGAGCGAGGAGACCATGCCCACGTCGGCGGGGCGCAGCACGCGCCCCGGCTCGGCCACGAGAAGCCCGGGCGAGACGTCGCTGCCCGCGCGCCGGATGTGGTCGCCGGCGGTCACGGGCTCCAGCACGTGGACCTCGTCGCCCTCGACCCGCGTGGCTTCCTGCATGACGACGGCGTCGGCGCCCTCGGGGATCGGTGCACCGGTCAGAATGCGCGCGGCTTCCCCCGGACCGAGCTTGCGGTCGGAGCGCGCCCCCGCCGCGATCACCTCCACGACGCGCAGCCGCGTGGGAGGCTCCGCCGCGTCCCCGGCGCGCAGCGCGAAGCCGTCCATCGCCGAGTTGTCGGCCGGCGGGATCTGCCGGTCCGCGCGGATCTCCTCGGCCAGCACCCGGCCCACCGCGTCCCGCAGCCCGACCGTCTCGGGACCCAGCGTCTCGATGGTCGAGAGCACCAGGTCGCGGGCCTCCTGGATCGAGATCGAGACGCGCTCGGGCTCGGTGGCCAGGGTCGGGCTGGAATGGCGCATGCGAACTCCCCACGGTATAACGTCTGCCTACGATCTAGGCAGATCGGGCCGATCTCCTCTCGACCACTGGCGAATTCCGCCTGCGAGGCCGCCCCCCGCATGATGCAGTCCGAACCCCGCGAAGCCCAGTCCCCATCCGCCTCTCCTTCCCGTCACGACCGTGGAAGTGGCGAGGAGACGCTCGGACTCGTGCGGCCCCTGCGGGTGGGGCGGGAGACGCTCGAGCGGAACCTGGTCCTGGCTCCGATGGCCGGGGTCACGAACCTGCCGTTCCGGCTGATCGCCGCCCAGGCGGGCGCCGCGCTGGTCTTCACCGAGACCGTCTCGGCCAAGGGGCTCTCGCGGCAGGGGCCCAAGAGCTGGCGGCTGGTCGAGAGCGCCCCCGCCGAGCAGCCGTTGGCCTACCAGCTCTTCGGGGCGGAGACCGGGCCGCTCGGCGAGGCCACCCGCATGCTGGCCGGGCGCGGCGCGCGGTTCATCGACCTGAACCTGGGTTGCCCGGTCAAGAAGTTCCTCAAGCACGGAGCGGGAGCCTGCCTGCTGCGCACGCCGCAGAGCGTGGGCCCGCTGGTCGCGGCCATGCGCCGGTCGCTGCCCGACGGCGTGCTGTCGGTGAAGGTGCGGCTCGGCTGGGACGCGCACTCCATCACGGCGCCCGAGGTCGCGCGCATCGCCGAGGCCGAGGGCGCCGACTTCGTCAGCGTTCACGGCCGCACGCGCGCACAGCTCTACCGCGGCCGGGCCGACCGCGCGCGCATCGCCGAGGTGGTCGACGCGGTGCGCGTGCCGGTACTCGCAAACGGCGACATCGTCACACCGCAGGACGCGCTCGACATGCTGCGCCAGACCGGGGCGGCGGGCGTCATGATCGGGCGCGGCGCGCTGCGGCGCCCCTGGATCTTCTCGCAGATCGTGGAGCTGGATGGCGGACGGCCGGTGCCTGAGCCGGCTCCGGCCGAGCGCGCGGAACTGGTCGAGCGGCACCTCGAGCTGATGCTCCGCTACTTCGGCGACCAGCGATCGGCGGTGCACATGCTCAAGAAGTACCTGTGCGCGTACGCCGTCGGGCTGCGCGGAGCGAGCGCCTTCCGCGAGCGCGTCAATCGCGCGGACGACCTGGAACGGGTGGTCGCCGACGCCACGAGCTTCTTCCGGAGCGCCGAGTGAACGACGAGCTCGAGAGGATGGGCGCGGTGCTCGACTCGCTCCGCGTCGGCATCGTGGCGGTCAACGCCAAGGGACGCGTCGAGTTCCAGAACGCCGAGGCCAGCCGGATTCTCGACGTCTCTCGGCGCAGCAGCGCGGGCAGGCGCCTCGCCGAGGTGCTCGGCGATCGACACCCGGCGGTGTCGATCCTGATGCAGGTGCTCGAGACGCAGCGCGACCTGTCGTCACACGAGTGCGTCATCCACCACCGCCACGGCGAGCGGTCCCTGATCGTGGACCTGGCGGCGTCGCCCATCATCATGGATCGCGAGGCCGACGGGGCGGCGCTGACGCTCCACGACCGCACCATCGGCCGCGAACTCGAGGACATGGTCGACCAGCAGGCGCGCAGCGAGGTCTACGCCCGGCTGGCGAGCGGCATCGCGCACGAGATCCGCAACCCGCTGGGAGGAATCCGCGGTGCCGCGCAGCTGCTCGAGAGCCGGCTCGACGACCCGGGGCTCCGGCGCTTTCCGGAGCTGATCGTCGAGCAGACCGACCGGATCCGCAGGCTCCTCGACGAGTTCGGGGAGCTCACGCGCGGCGGCGACATCCATCCGCGTCCGGTCAACATCCACGAGATCCTCGACAAGCTGCTCACGTTGCAGAGCCAGTCGGGCTCGTGGCGCGAGATCGAAGTGCGGCGCGAGTACGACCCCAGCATTCCCGATCTCGAGCTCGACCCGGACCGGATCACACAGGTCTTCCTGAATCTGACGCGGAACGCCGTGCAAGCCATGGAAGGCCGCGGACAGCTCACCCTGCGCACGCGCGTCGACACGCCCTATCACCTGTCGCCGGGAGAGTCGAAGCCGATGCGCATGGTACGGATCGAGGTCGACGACACCGGACCCGGAATTCCGGACGAGCACCTGCCGCTCGTCTTCACGCCGTTCTTCACCGGACGCGAGGACGGGACGGGTCTCGGCCTGGCGCTGACCCAACACTGGGTCGTGAAGCACGGCGGCCGCATCCAGATGCTGCCGGGACACGCCGGAGGGACGCGCGCGCGCGTGCTGCTGCCGGTACGGGAGGCCTCGTGAGCCGGATCCTGATCGCCGACGATGAAGACTCCATCCGCTTCGTGCTGCGCGAGGCGCTGGCCGGCCCGGGACGCGAACTGGTCGAGGCCTCCGATGGCGAAGAGGCACGCCGACTGCTGGCCGCCGAGTCCTTCGACTTCGCGTTCCTCGACATCCGGATGCCGGGTGCGACCGGCCTGGAACTGCTCGAAGAGCTGGGCTCACGCGGCGGCCGGGCGCCGCTCGTGGTGATCATCACGGCGCAGAACAGCTTCGAGAACGCGATCGAGGCGATGAAGCACGGCGCCTTCGACTACCTGACCAAGCCCTTCGACGTGGCCCAGGTGCAGGCGCTGGTCGAGAAGGCGGCGCGGCAGGCGGAGCTTCGCCACGAGGTCGCGTCACTCCGGCGGCGCGTGGGCGAGAGCTTCCGCAGCGGCGACTCGATCATCGGCTCGACGCCCGAGATGGTGGACCTGTTCAAGATGATCGGCCGCGTGGCCCAGAGCGACGCCGACGTGCTGATCCTGGGTGAGAGCGGCACCGGCAAGGAGGTGGTCGCGCGCGCGATCCACTACCACAGCCGCCGCAGTGACGCGCCCTTCATCGCGGTCAACATGTCGGCCATCCCCTCGGAGTTGATCGAGGCCGAACTCTTCGGTCACGAACGCGGCGCGTTCACCGGCGCCACCGACTCGCGTACCGGGCGCTTCCGCGACGCGGCGGGCGGAACGCTGCTGCTCGACGAGATCGGCGACCTGCCGCTGTCGCTCCAGGCCAAGCTGCTGCGCGTGCTGCAGGAGCGCGAGGTCCGGCCCGTCGGCGGACCGCGCGCGCTGCCGGTCGACGTGCGCATCCTGGCGGCGACGCACCAGGACCTGGAGGCCGCGATCGCGAAGGGGACGTTCCGCGAGGATCTCTACTTCCGGCTCAACGTCGTGCCCGTGCGCATCGTCCCGCTTCGCGAGCGCCTCGACGACGTGCCGCGCCTGGTGCAGCACTTCGTGGAACGGTTCGCGCCTGAGCTGGGGGTACCCGCGCGCTGGCCCACGGAGGCCACGCTGGATCACTTGCGGCGCCACCACTGGCCGGGCAACGTGCGCGAACTCGAGAACGTGGTGAAGCGCGCACTCGTACTCGCGGCGGGCGACGTACTGACGCCCGAGGACATCGACATAGCCAGCCGCTCCGGCCGCGGCGCTGCCGCGGCGACGGACTGGACCGACGGAGCGCGGCGCGAGCTGGCCGAGATGCTGGAAGCTCCCGGAGACCACCAGCAGCCGGGCCCGTTCTGGGAGCTCGTCCAGCGCCTCGAGCACGCCGTGCTGGCCGAAGCGTTAGAGCGCTCGAGCGGAAACCAGATCCGGGCCGCCGGCCTGCTCGGTATCAACCGCAACACCCTGCGCAAGAAGCTCGTGGAGCTCGGAATCGACCCGCACGCTCCACGTCGCTGACACACTCCGAGTCGCTGAGGATGGACCGATGACAGGAACGCTCGCCGCGCTGTCCGGGATCTACCCGCTGGCCGACGACGACCCGCGCTGGCGCACGCGTCCGCGCGAGATCGTCTGCGCCGCACTCGAAGGCGGTGCGACTGTGATCCAGCTGCGACTCAAGCATACCGACGACGCCGAGGCGCTCGAGCTGGCGCGCTTCGCGAGCCAGCGTGCGCGCGAGGCGGGAGCCCTGCTGGTCGTGAACGACCGCTACGACCTGGCGGACCTCGCGGGTGCGGGCGGCGTGCACCTGGGACAGGACGACCTGGCCCCGGAACGCGTCCCGCCCCAGGTGCGGGAGCGGCTGGTCGTCGGCCTGTCTACGCACACCCTCGAGCAGGTGCGCGAGAGCCGCGGCCGCCCCGTGGACTACGTGGCGTTCGGCCCGGTCTTCGGCACCCGCTCCAAGGAGTCCGAGTTCGATCCGCGCGGAGCCGACCTGCTGCGTCAGGCCGTAGAGCTGGCGGCGCACCCGCTGGTCGCCATCGGCGGCATCGGCGCGTCCAACCTGGCCGACGTCGCGAAGACCGGCGCCGTGGCCGCAGCCGTGATCTCCGCGATCGCGAACGCCGACGATCCCGCGGAAGAGACCCGCCGCCTGGACGCGAGCTTCCACGCGGCGGCCGGAAGCGCCGGATGATGGAGCGCGCGGTCGGCCTAGCGGGCCTGGCGGTGCTGGTCGGCATCGCGGTGGCGGTCTCGACCGACCGGCGCGGCATCGCCTGGCGCACCGTCGCCATGGCCTTCGGGCTGCAGCTGGCAATTGCGGTGATCGCGCTTCGCACGCCGATCGGCACGGGCCTCTTCGCGGTGCTCAACGACGCCGCGGTCTTCTTCATCCGCGCCGCCGACCAGGGCATCGACTTCGTCTTCGGCCGCTGGCCGGCGCGGGTCATGGACGGCGACGGCTCACCCGTCGCCGTGCCCTTCGTGCTCGCGATCCGCGTGCTGCCCGTGATCATCTTCATGTCGAGCATCTTCGCGTTGCTCTACCACTGGGGACTGCTGCAGCACGTGGTGTCCGGGCTGGCGCGCGGACTCCGCCGCGTGCTGCCGATCAGCGGCGCCGAGGCGTTGTCCAGCATCGCGAACGTCTTTCTCGGCATGACCGAGGCGCCCCTCATGGTGCGGCCCTACATCGCGGGCATGACGCGGAGCGAGCTTTTCTGCGTGATGACGTGCGGGCTCTCGACCGTCGCGGGGTCGGTGCTCGTCATCTACATGGGCATGGTCGGCGCCGAGTTCGCCGGGCACCTGATCGCCGCGAGCTTCATGTCGGCGCCGGCGGGCATCGCATTCGCCAAGCTCGTGATCCCAGAGACCGGCACGCCCGAGACGATGCAGGACGTGGCGCAGATTCGCGTGCCGCACGAGAGCGTCAACTCGATCGACGCGATCGCCGTCGGCGCGTCGGACGGCCTCCGCCTCGCGCTCAACGTGGGCGCCATGCTGATCGTGTTCGTGGCGCTGATCTACCTGCTCGACGCGGCGTTCGCCTGGGCCGGTGGACTCGTCGGGCTGCCGGACCTGAGCTTCCGGGGGCTGCTGGGCGTGCTGCTCTCGCCGCTCGCCTTCCTGCTGGGCGTCCCCTGGGCCGACGCACCCGCCGTGGCGCGACTGCTCGGCGTGAAGGTGATGTTCAACGAGTTCATCTCGTACCAGATGCTCTCCGAGGTGCGCGCGTCGCTCCACCCGCGCTCCGTGGTGATCGCCAGCTACGCGCTCTGCGGCTTCGCGAACCTGGGCTCGCTAGGCATCCTGCTCGGAGGGCTTGGCGGCATCGCCCCCGAGCGCCGCCCCGACATCGCCCGCGACGGTCTGCGCGCGGTTCTCGCCGGAGCGCTGGCGACGTTCAGCACCGGGGCGCTGGCGGGCTTGCTGCTGTAGACGTCCCCTTCTAGAGTCCCCGCTTCCGGATTCGAGGAGAGACAGTCATGTCCGCACGCCACGGAAAGGTCGTCGCGATCGCCGGAGCCACCGGCGCCGTCGGCCAGGTGCTGCTGCGGGTGCTCGAGGAGCGGGACTTTCCCGTCGCCGAGCTGCGCCCCCTGGCTAGCGAGCGATCCGTGGGCACGACGGTCCAGTTCCGGGGTGAGGCGGTCGAGGTGCGGCAGGCGCTGCCCGAGGCCCTCGACGGCGTGGACTACGTCTTCTTCGCTGCCACGGGCGCACTCTCCAAGGAGCTCGCCCCCGAGGCGGCACGACGCGGGGCCGTCGCGATCGACAAGTCCAACACCTGGCGCATGGACCCGAAGGTGCCGCTGGTCGTGCCCGAGGTGAACGCCGATGCGATTGCCGGACACCAGGGGATCATCTCCTGCCCCAACTGCACCACGATCCCGTTCGTCATGGTGCTCGAGGCGCTGCGCCGGCGGGCCGGGCTGCGCTCCGCCGTCGTGACCACGCTCCAAGCCGTGAGCGGAGCGGGCAATCCCGGCCTCGACGAGCTCGAGTCGCAGCTCGAGGCGACCGCGGGTGGAGGGGCGGCGCCCGCGCCCAAGAAGTTCGCGGCGCAGATCGCGCACAACGTCGTGCCGCTCTGCGAGGACTTCCGCGACGACGGCTACTCCACCGAAGAGGTGAAGCTGCTGGACGAGACCCGCAAGATCCTCGGCATGCCCGACCTCGACGTGACCATGACCTGCGTGCGCGTGCCGGTGCGCGTCGGTCACTCGGCCAGCGTGCTCGTCGAGACGGAGCGCCCGCTCTCGCCCGACGACGCACGCGAAGCCTTGCGGAGCTTCCCGGGCATCGAGGTAGTGGACGACCCCGCCAGTGGCCTGTTCCCGACCGCACTCGACGTCGAGGGCCGCGACGAGGTGCTGGTGGGCCGAGTGCGCCGCGACCTGTCCAGCGACCGCCTATGGCTCTGGGAGGTAGGCGACAACCTGCGCAAGGGCGCGGCGACGAACGCGATCCAGATCGCGGAAGAACTCCTTGCCCGGTGACTACACCGGCTCGGGGCCCGTGTAGCGGCAGGCGGGGCGGATGAGGCGGCCGTTCTGCTTCTGCTCGGCGGCGTGCGCGAGCCAGCCGGCGGTGCGGGCGCAGGCGAAGGTGGGCGTGAAGAGCTCGCGCGGCAGGCCGACGGCGTCGAGCAGGACGGCAGTGTAGAACTCGACGTTCGCCTCGAGCGGCCGGTCCGGGTGGCGCCGCTGCAGCGCGTCGACCGCGACCTTCTCGACGGCGCGCGCGAACGAGAGACGGTCGAGCGCCACGCCCGCGATCTCGAGCCGCTCGACCTGGCGCTCGAGCACGGCGGCGCGCGGATCGCGCACGCGGTACACCCGGTGGCCGATGCCCATGATGCGCCGGCCGGCGGCCAGCTCCGCCTCGACCCACTCCGCCGCGGCGTCCGGCGTGTCTACGGCGTCGAGCATGTCGAGCACCGGGCCGGGGGCGCCCCCGTGGAGCGGTCCCTTGAGCGAGCACAGCGCTGCGGTCACGATCGAGACCGGGTCGCTGTCGGTCGACGCCGCGACCCGCGCGGTAAAGGTCGACGCGTTCATGCCGTGGTCGGCGACCGTCACCAGGTACGCGTCGAGCGCGGCCGCGCGCTCGCCCGGCTCCTCGCCGCGCACCATGCGCAGGTAGTCCTCGGCGTGACCTCTCCCCGGGTCGGGAGCGACCGGCTGCTGGCCGGCGCGGAGCCGCGCCCAGGCCGCGGCGTACACGGCGCACGCTCCGACGAGCTCGTAGCGCGGGTCGAGCTCCGGCTCGGCCTCGACCGAGAGCTGCGCGATTCCGGCGCGCAGCGCTTCCATCGCGTTCGGCAGCTTCAACGCTCCGCCGAGCCCCGGCAGCCGCGCGTGCGCGCGAAGCCGCGCCTGGCCGATTTCGCGCCCCGCCTCTCGCCCGGCCTCACTCCCCGGCGTGCTGCCCTGCCAGAGCAGCGCGCACACGTCTTCGAAGCGGGCGCTGGCAGCCAGCACCTCCACGTCGTATCCGCGAATCACCAGGTGGCCGGCCAGCCCGTCGACCCGGCTCATCACCGTGTCGGCCACCACCACGCCCTCGAGTCCGCTGCGTCCTGCGTCTTCCGCGTTCTGCGTCGCGCTCATCTCATCTCTCCTCTCTGCTTCGTCTGTTTCACGGGAGGTTGCAGAACACACTGACATTGATCAATCTTGATTCATGAATCCATACAACGAGTACCTCGACGCCCGGTCGGCCGCCGAACTACTGGGGATCAAAAGGGAAACGCTCTACGCCTATGCAAGCCGGGGCCAGGTGCAGAGCGTCCCGGGCGAGCAGGGACCGTCCCGCCGGTACCGCCGCGCCGACCTGGAGCGGCTGCGCGCCCGCCGTGCCTCACGGCGCGGACAGCCGGCTCCGGTGGGGAGCCCACTCCGCTACGGGGAGCCCGTGCTGGACACCTCGGTCAGCTGGATCGGGGAGCAGGGCCCGGTCTACCGGGACCACGCCGCGGTCGATCTGGCGGCCCGCGAGACCCCCTTCGAGTCCGTGGCGGAGCTGCTCTGGAGCGGAGAGCTGCCGCCGGGGCCCGTGGAGTGGGCGCCACCGGCGGGCGGGCTGCCCGTGGCCGAGCTGCAGACGCTGCTTCCGGCCGAGACCCCCGTGCTGTCCTGCCTGATGCTCGCCACGTCCGCGCTGGCTGCGGCCGACCCGGGCCGCTTCGACGTGCGGCCCGAGGCCGTGCTGCCCCGCGCCCGCGTGCTGATCCGCACCCTGGCGGCGGCGGGCTCGCTGGGGACCCACCCCGAGCGGTTCGAGGCCGCACTCCACGCGCCCGGCATCGCCGAGGCCGTGGTCGTCGCGATCGGCGCGCGCCAGAACCCGGACACGGTGCGAGCCGTGAACCGCGCGCTCGTCCTGCTGGCGGACCACGAGCTGAACGCCTCCACCTTCGCCGCGCGCGTCGTGGCGTCTACTCACAGCGACCTGTACGCCTGCGTCCTCGCGGGCCTGGCGGCCCTCCAGGGGCCACGGCACGGGGCCGCCAGCCAGCAGGTGGCGGCGCTCGTCGCCGAGATCGGGCTCCCCGAGCGGGCCGAGGCCGTGGTCCACGAGCGCATGCGGCGCGGCGACCTGCTACCCGGGTTCGGGCACCTGGTCTACCGCGGACCCGACCCGCGCGCGGCTCCGATCCTCGAGGCCGCACGCTCGCTCGCACCGCAGGACCGCGTGGTCCGGGTCGTCGGAGCGCTGATCCGGGCCATGGAGCGGGCGGACCTGCCCGCCGCCAACGTGGACACGGCGATTGTCGCGCTGGGCGGAGCGCTCGGAGTGCCCGCCGCCTCGCTGCTGGCGATCTTCGCCACCGCGCGCCTGGCGGGCTGGGTCGCACACGTGGTCGAGCAGTACCGTGGCCCGATCCTGCGGCCCCGGGCACGCTACTCCCCGGCGCCCCACGCGGCGCCACTCCCGGCGTCTCTCCACAGCTAGAATGGCGGACCCAAAGAAGCGACAGGAGGAACGGATGTACGAGCAGATTCTCTACGACGTCGAGGAGCCGCTGGCGACGATCCGGCTGAACCGCCCGGACCAGCTCAACGCCTGGACGAACCAGATGGGCACCGAGGTCAAGCACGCCGTCGCCGAGGCCGAGGCCGACTCGCGCGTGGTCGCGATCCTGCTGACGGGCGAGGGGCGCGGCTTCTGCGCCGGCGCCGACATGCGCGGGCTCCAGTCCCTGACCGAGGGCGGGGCGTTCACCGGCGGCGGGGGCGAAGCCCTGGCCGATGCGAGCCCCGGACAAGCCGACATGGAAGAGGGCTTCCGCGGCGCGTACTCGTACCTGATGTCGGTGCGCAAGCCGATCATCGCGGCCATCAACGGCCCCTGCGCGGGGATGGCGCTGCCGATCGCTCTCTGCTGCGACATCCGCTTCGCGTCGGACCGCGCGGTGTTCACGACCGCCTTCGTGCGCCGTGGACTGATCGCCGAGTGGGGCGTCGCCTGGATGCTGCCGCGCATCGTCGGCACGGCGCACGCCATGGACCTGATCCTGTCGGGCCGCAAGATCGACGCCCGGGAGGCCGCCGAGGTCGGCCTGGTGAACCGCGTCGTTCCGCACGACGAACTGATGCAGTTCACGCGCGAGTACGCCCGCGACCTGGCCTCGAGCTGCTCGCCGACCTCGATGCAGATCATGAAGCGCCAGGTCTACGAAGGGCTCCACGAGTCGTTCGGAGAGTCGAACGCCAAGGCCATCCGCCTGATGGGCGACAGCATGACGCGCGGGGACTTCAAGGAGGGCGTCGCCTCGTTCATGGAGCGCCGGCCGCCCAAGTTTCCCCGCGTCTGAACCGAGCCCGAGGAACCTCAATGAACCGCACACTCGATGTCGCGACTTCGCTGGCAGCGACGCTTACCCGGCTGGCTTCCGGCCTGGCGGTCGGTCCGCTCGGCCGCCGGCCCGAGGCGCCGCTCGAACTGTACGAGTTCGAGGGCTGTCCCTTCTGCCGCAAGGTCCGCGAAGCGCTGTCGATCCTGGACCTGGACGCGCAGATCCTGCCGTGCCCGAAGGGTGGCCCGATCTACCGCGAAGAACTGCTCGAGCGCGGCGGCAAGGCGCAGTTCCCCTACCTGGTCGACCCGAACACCGGCAAGGAGATGTACGAGTCGAACGCCATCGTCGCGTACCTCTTCGAGACCTACGGCGACGGTCCGCCGCCGCTGCTGCTCCGCCCGGGACCGCACAACGACGTGACCGCCGCCGCGGCCGGACTCTGGCGCGTGGGAGGCGGCGTGCACTACCGCGAGGCGACACCTCCCGCGCACGCCCTGGAGCTGTACAGCTTCGAGGCGTCGCCCTTCTGCCGCATCGTGCGCGAGGCGCTGTGCAGCCTGGAGATCCCGTACCTGCTGCACAACGTCGCCAAGGGAAGTCGCAAGCGGCACGAGTTCGAGCAGCGCTCGGGCCGTGTCATGGTGCCGTGGCTGGTCGACCCGAACACGAGCACGGAGATGTTCGAGTCCGCCGCCATCGTGCGCTACCTGAACGAGACCTACGCGGCCTGATGCCGGGGTCGCTGGAGGCGCTCTTCCGCGACGTGGCGCCGGCCGTCGAGTTCTGCTCGCTGCGCCGCGTTCACCGCCGCAGCGAGGGCGTCGCCGTGCGTCGCGGCCACCTCCACCCGCCGCGCTCGTCCGAGGACCTGGGCGCCATGGTCACCGTGATCGACCGCGGCGGACTCGGCTACGCCGCCACTTCGGACCTGAGCCGCTCGGGGCTGGCCGCCGCGGCGGGGCGCGCCCGCGACTGGGCGCACGACACCGCCGGCCGCGCGGTCATGGACTTCGGCGACCTGGCTCGCGACACCGCAAGCGGTCGCTACGAGAGCCCGGTCGAGAAGCCCTGGGACGCGGTGCCGCTCGGCGACCGGATCGGCATCGTGCGCGACGAGGCGGAGCGGCTGAAGTCGGGCGACGAGATCGTCGACTGGGGGGCGTCGCTCTACCACGAGGACGAGGAGACGCTGCTGCTCACGACCGACGGAATGCGAATCGAGCAGCGCTTCCAGGTGCTGGTTCCGGGGCTCAACGCCACCGCGAACCGCGGCACCGAGTCGCAGACGCGCAGCCTGGCTGGTGGCGCGCTCTGCCGGCAGGGCGGACTCGAGGTGCTCGACCAGATCGGCTTTCGCGAAGCCGCACCCCGCATCTCGGAACAGGCTCTCGAGCTGCTCGACGCGCCGAACTGCCCCGAGGGCGAGCTCGACCTGCTGCTGGCGCCGGACCAGATGTACATCCAGATCCACGAGTCGATCGGACACCCGATCGAGCTCGACCGCATCCTGGGCGACGAGCGGAACTACGCGGGCACGAGCTTCGTGACGCTCGACATGTTCGGTCACTACAGCTACGGCTCGGAGCTGCTGAACATCACCTTCGACCCCACGCGCCCGGGCCAGCTCGCGAGCTACGCGTTCGACGACGAGGGCCGGCCCGCCGAGCGCCAGTTCCTGATCCGCGACGGCGTGCTGCTCCGCCCGCTCGGCGGGGCGGTGTCGCAGGCGCGCGCCGGAGTCGAGGGCGTGGCGAACTCGCGGGCCACCAGCTGGAACCGCCCGCCCATCGACCGGATGGCGAACCTGAACCTGGAGCCCGCGGACGCGACGCTCGAGGACCTCGTGTCGCAGGTAGACGACGGCGTGTACATGGAGTCGAACCGGTCCTGGTCGATCGACGACTCGCGGAACAAGTTCCAGTTCGGCTGCGAGTGGGGCCGGCGCATCCGCGGCGGGGCGCTCGCCGAAGTGGTGCGCAATCCCAACTACCGCGGCGTGTCGGCGACGTTCTGGCGCAGCCTCGCGGGAGTCGGAGACGCCGGGAGCTTGCAGGTCATGGGCACGCCGACCTGCGGCAAGGGCGAGCCGAACCAGGCGATCCGCGTCGGGCACGCGTCGCCGCCCTGTCTCTTCCGCGGCGTCCGGGTTTTCGGGGGCGCGTGAGCGTGCAGGACTACTTCCGCGACGTCGCCGCCGAGCTAGGCTCGCTGCTGCGGGGCGACGAGGTCTTCACCTGCTCGTTCGCGGGAGAGGACTCGGACTTCGTGCGCTTCAACCGCGGCGCCATCCGCCAGGCGGGAAGCGTCAGTCAGCGCTCGCTCGGCATCGACCTGATCGAGGGCCGGCGGCACGTCGGCGGGCGCGTGAGCCTCGTCGGCCATCTGGACGAAGACCGCGCGACGCTCGCGCGGGCCGTCGAGCGGTTCCGCGAGATGCGGGCGCACGTACCCGAGGACCCGTTGCTCTCGTATGCACAGGACGTGAAATCCACCGAACACGAGGCCGAGAACCACCTGCCGTCGAGCGAGCGCGTACTCGACGACGCCGCGGCGGCGGGGCGCGAACACGACCTGGTCGGGATCTACGCCGCAGGCGGCACCTACGCGGGCTTCGCGAACTCGCTCGGACAGCACAACTGGGACCGGCGCTACAGCTACAACTTCGACTGGAGCTTCTACCGGACCGCGGACCGGGCGGCCAAGGCCAGCTACGCCGGCTTCGACTGGGACACCGCGGAGTTCCAGCTCCGGGTGGACGCCGCGTCCGACCAACTCGAGCACCTCGGCCGCACGCCGCGCACCATCGAGCCCGGACGCTACCGGGTGTTCCTGGCGCCGGCCGCGCTGCTCGAGATCTTCGAGATGCTGAGCTGGGGCGGCTTCGGACTGCGCGCGCACCGGACCAAGACGACGCCGCTCCTGCGCATGATCGAGGGCGAGGAGCGCCTCCACCCCTCGGTGTCGATCCGCGAGAACACGCGCGACGGCGTCGCACCCGCCTTCCAGGATGCCGGCTTCCTGCGTCCTGCCGAGGTGCCGCTGATCACCGGCGGAGAGCACGCCGGTACCCTGGTCTCGCCGCGGTCCGCGCTCGAGTACGGAGAGCCGACGAACGGGGCGAACGGGGCCGAGGCGCCGCTCTCCGTGGAGTTGGCGCCCGGAAACCTCTCCCGCGACCGGGTGCTCGACGAGCTCGGGACGGGCATCTACATTAGCAATCTGTGGTACCTGAACTTTTCCGACCGCAGCGCATGCCGCACCACCGGAATGACCCGGTTCGCCACCTTCTGGGTGGAGAATGGCGTGCTCGACGCTCCGCTGTCGGTCATGCGCTTCGACGAGACCATATTTCGCATGCTCGGCGAGAACCTGATCGGGCTGGCGGAGGATCGAGAGCTGTTGATGGACCCCGGAACCTACGATCGCCGTTCGACGCACAGCGCCCGGCTGCCCGGCGCGCTCGTCGATGAGTTTACGCTGACGCTCTGACGTCCGATCGGTAGTCCGGATCCCGCGCCGCCTCCCAGGGGTCGAAGGCCATGAGTACATCCGAAGAAATCGCAGCAGAGCCGCGGCGCTTCGCGCTGGCGATGCCGGCCGCTGCAGAGCGCTGGGCGCACATCGCGTGGCTCGTGCTCTTCCTGGCCGTCTTCACCCCCACCCTCGCCTGGCTGGTCGACCGCTGGACGACGCGCATCTGGTTCGACGGTCACCGCCTCTTCATCCCGATCCTCGTCGGCTGGCTGTTCTGGGACACGTTCCGACGCCAGGACGGAGACACGCGGGAGCCGGGCTCGGCGCTCGGCTTCGCCTTTCTCGTCCCCGCCCTGCTCTTGCGCATCTTCGACCTGGCGATCCACACGCAGGTGCTCTCGGCCTTCGCACTGCTGCTGGCGCTGCCGGGCCTCGCGCTGTTGCTGCTGGGCGTTCGGCGCACGCGCGCGCTCGTCTTCCCGCTGCTGC
Organism: Deltaproteobacteria bacterium; assembly: GCA_019311115.1. GTDB lineage: Bacteria > Myxococcota_A > UBA9160 > SZUA-336 > SZUA-336 > JAFDDB01. Next base: position 62,195 of record JAFDDB010000001.1, on the reverse strand, counting down.
TGGCGTTCTTCATGTTGCCCTTCCCTGCCGCGGCAGTCGCTCCCGTGCACCAGGTCCTGCGCGAGATCACGGCCTGGGCGACCGCCGGCCTGATCCCCTGGCTCGGGATCTCGGTCGTTCGCGACGGCACCACCCTGATCATCCCGACCGGAACGGTGCTCGTCTCGGACGCGTGCAGCGGCTTCTCGACGTTCTACGCGGCCATGACGCTGTCCCTGATCCTGGCCTACATGGCCTCGACGGTGCAGCGGCGCGTCGCGATCCTGGCCGCCGGTGCTGCCCTCGCGATCGGCTGCAACATCGTCCGCGTGACGGGCCTCGTGCTGATGGCGCACTACGGGAGCTTCGACCTGCTGGAGACGGCGGCGCACGAGGCGTCGGGCCTGATCGCGTTCGGGGTGACGCTCGTCCTGCTGCTGCTGGTCGCCGGCCGCGATCGGCGAACCGAGGAGCCGGCGTGATCTCGCCTTCCTCCCGCTGGGTTCCACACCTTTCGGTGTTGCTGGCCTTGGCGCTGGTCCCCGTGACGCTTCACGCGTACCTGGGAATGCAGGGCGACGATTGCGCGAACCCGACCGCGCTCGCGCCCAGATGGGACCCGGGAGACGATCCGACTCCGCACCTGCAGTACATCGAAGAGCGCATGAAGCCCGCGCTGTGGCGCCGAGGAAAGCTGCGCGCGGACGGTGGCTCCACGCTCGAGTACGTGATCGCGCGCGGCCCCGACGCCAAGCACATCTACTACCGGCCGGAGTACAAGCTGCTGCAGCGGAGCCGGCCCGTCCGGCAGGAAGTCGTCTGGATCGAGGACGAGGATGGAGACCTGCCCGTGCACCGGCCGCGCTACGAGCGTGGACTCGCCGACCCGCTGGTGCCGATGGCCGCCTACCTGCTGATCTACGACGGGCGTCCCGTCGAGAACGCCTACCGCGAGCAGCTGCTGTCGGCCCCGGGCCTGATCTTCCGCGGCCGCATGCCCGCGACGCTGCTCTTCGTGTCGGGGCGTGTCCTGCCCGAAGAGATGGAGGCCGCGGAAGCGCGCGCGTACGAGTGGCTGCGCCGCGCCTGGCGCAACTACCGCGACGTCTGCGTCCCCTGACCCGCTGCGGCGCCGATGGCAAAGGGAATGGCCATGGGGCCAGGCCCGATCCGCTCGACACCGATCTCCCAGACGTAGTCGTCGCCGCCGAGCCCGGCCGTCAGTTCCTCGAGCTCTTCCGAGGTGTACGTGCGCAGGCACGAGATGAAGCCGTCGAAGCCGATCACCAGCGGGGCCGCGGGAATCAGGTAGGTCCAGACCAGGTGCGAGAGCCGGAACGGACGCACGAAGGGCATGACCGCGAGCGTCATCAGCGGAACCAGGAAGATCATGGCGAGCAGACCCGAGACACGCCGCTCCGTGCCCTCGAAGATCGCGATGGGCTGACCGTGCTCGGCCGCGTCCGCCAGGATGGCTCGGGCGTCCGCCGGGCGGAAGTGGTGCAGCGCTGCGAATAGCGTCCGGAACCCGCGCAGACGCGCGGGCACCTTCATCACGTCGACGGACTCGGACTCGAACCCGATCCGGCCCTCGGACTCGCGCACCGCGCGTTCAAAAGCCTCGCGGTTCGGAAACCGATCCGTCAGCGTCACGCGCGCAGGCGCGGCATCGGGCGCGAACGCGGCCAGCAACCCCAGCCAGGGTCCGCCGCCGCCCGAGCACAGGTCGATCACTTCGCTCTCTCCCGAGCGAGCGATCGCCTCGCCCAGGCGCGGCGCGATCGCCGAGAAGGCGCCGGTCAGGTTCGAAACGAACTGCAGGTAGTCGGTCGCCGTGTCGCGCAGCGAAGGCGGACACCAGGGCTGCTCGTGGATCTCGATGCCGTGTACCCGAGGAATCTTCACCAGCGCGAGCTCAGCTCCCCGCAGCGGAGCCCACCGAGGCGTAGTGGCTCCGACGCTGGACGGCCAGCTCGCGCTCCAGGTAGAAGATGTCGACGCGCTTCTCGCCACCGTCTTCGTCGCGCTCGAACTTGTGTCCGCGCAGGATCACGTCGAGCACGCCCAGGTCGTCGCGGCCCTCGAAGTCGCGCTTGCCCGCGATCTCGGTCGACGCGAAGACGGTGTCGCCGGCGAAGATCGGCGCGGTGTGACGGCCCGTGCGGTAGACGAGGTCCCCGGGGCTGTTGTCGGCGATGTCGGGGCAGGAGAGCCCGAGACACAGCAAGAAGGGGATGCCGCCGAACACCACCAGCCGTCCGCCCAGGTAGCGCGCGGGGTCGCGGTCGATCAGCGTCTGGTTGCAGTGCACCTGCGAGGTGTTGTCGAGCATTCCGGTCAGCTGGATGTGCTCTTCGGTCATGGTGCGGCCGCGCGAGTGCTCGATCGTGTCGCCGACGGTGAAGTCCTCGAAGTACGTGTCGTCGTTCGTCAGGTGTGCAAGCTCGGCGTAGTTGCGGCCGGCGTCGTACTCGGGCACCCACGGCACCACCTCGACGGGTGCGGGGTCGACCTGGCCCTCGTCGAGCGTGGCTTTCGGATCCTCCTTGAACACTTGCACCTTGCGCTGGTAGGCGAGCACGATGTCGCCGGTCTGCTTGGTGGCGATGCTCTGCACGTGAACCACCCCGAGCTCGGGCCGGCTCGACGACGCGCGCACTCCGAGCACCGTGGTCTCGGTCTCGATGGTGTCCCCGACGTAGGCGGGGACGCCGAAGCGCATGTCGATGTACTCGAGATTCGCGCGCGCGTTCTCGGACACGTCCTCGACCGACTGGCTGAACGCAATCGCCATGACCAGGCCGGGAGGCACGACCATGCCCGGGTAGCCGTAGCGCTCGGCGTACCGCAGGTTCTTGTGCAGCGGATTGGTGGTGTACGAGAAGTCCGTGAAGGCGGCCGTCAGGCCCTCGGTCACCGTGCGCCCGCCCTTGTGGCGCATGCGGCGGCCGATCACGAAGTCCTCGAGAAAGTTGCCCGTCTTCTTCTGGATGATCGCCAAGGGGGTCCTCCGGTTCGGGCGCGCAGTCTACCGACTCCGCGCGGGCTCCAAAAGCCGGCCACGAACGGCGCCGGCAAAGTAGATCGAGCCGGTCAGCACGCCGATCTCGTCGGGCGCGCACTCGCTGCGCACCCGCTCCGCGGCCTCGAGCGGGTCCTCGCAGACCTCGACGCGGGCCACTCCGCAGGCCCGCGCCAGCGCCTCGAGCTCGCCGGTGTCGATCGAGCGGGTCGGCTCGGCCCGCGTCAGGATGCAGAGCCGGGCCTCGCCCGCGAGCTCGCGCAGGATGCCGCGGGCGTCCTTGTCGCGAGAGATCGAGAGGCCGAGCACCCAGCGGCGGCCCGGCCAGCGCGCGCACACGGTCTCTCGCAGCGCACGCGCCGAGTCGGGCGTATGCGCGGAGTCGAGCACGAGCGGACCGATGCGCTCGAGCCGGGCCGGAAGCGCCAGCGAGCGCAGCGCGCCGATCTCGGCCGGGGACAGCGCGCGCCCGAGGAAGTGCTCACACGACCGCACCGCGATCGCCAGGTTCGTGGCCTGGTGCGTCCCGATCACGCAGGTCTCGACGACGCGGCCGTCCGGCAGTCCGAACCGCTGGCCCTCGGGAGTCGGACGGACGTCGCGCGCCTCGACCTCTTCGAGGGGAGCGTCCTCGGCGACCGAGCGCGCGAAGAGTGCGCCGTAGGCCTCGGGGGGGAGCGGTCCGTGTACGACCGGGACCTCCTTGCGGAAGATGCCGGCCTTCTCGAGCGCGATCTCTTCCAAGGTCTCACCGAGCTTGTCGGTGTGCTCGAGCTGCACGGCCGTCAGCACGCAGACCGACGAATCCACCACGTTCGTCGAGTCGAGTCTTCCGCCGAGCCCGACCTCGATCACGCCGGCGTCGACCGACGCGTCGCGAAAGATCTCGAAGGCGAGCGCCGTGGTGACGTCGAAGAAGCTCGGCCGCGTCTCCGGGTCGGCGCTCACGCGGTCCACCTCGGGCTGGATGCGCCGCAGCGCGCGCAGCATGTCCTCGACCGCGACGACCCGACCGTCGATCCGGAAGCGCTCGCGCCAGCTCTCGAGGTGGGGCGAGGTGTAGGTGCCCACACGGCGACCGGCGGCACGGAGCAGGGCCTCGGCGGCCAGCGAGACGCTCCCCTTGCCCTTGGAGCCCGTGACGTGGATGCACGGCAGACCCGCCTGCGGCCGGCCGATGGCCTGTAGCAGACCGCGGATGCGCGCCAAGCCGAGCTTCTCGTAGTCGAAGCTCTCCACGCGCTCGCGGTTGATGAAGCCGTCGAGGTAGCGTTCGGCGTCCTGGAGGGTACGGATCTGCATGTTCGGAACCGCTCCCCCTCGAACAGGAGCGCCTACCGCTACTGGGTCATGTACTTCTTCCAGTCCCGGTACTTGCGCACGGCCTCGTCGTTGGTCTCGACGGCGGGATAGAAGTAGCGCACGGCGTGCCCGCACTCCCGGCAGATCTTGTAGCAGTACTTGAAGCCGTCGACCTCGCGAACGTTCCCGACCACCTCGCGGTTCTCGTCGTTGCAGCAGGAGGCCGGTCGCGTCGGCGACACGATGCGCTTGGGATAATCGTTGTGGGGCTTCTGCTCGTCCGAGTACCGGATGATGTTGCGGAGCTTGCGCTGGGGCTTCTGCTCCGCGGGCCGCAGGTTGCTTCCGATTCGCTTCACTTCAATCGTCTCCAGATCGTCGGCTAGGAGTGGAACTCAGTCGGCCCGGCAAGCGACTCCGTCGAGGAGCGTTCCCAGGTCGCGGTACTTGGCTTCGCAGGGCGGTCCGTCGCTGTGCCAGTAGCGGCGCTGCTCCGGGCCGAGGGCGATCAGCGTGGAGGAGCGCGTGCCGTAGTCCGGCGTGTGCACGCACGCGCTCGAGAGCGGATTGCCGGGCTCGGCGTGGCTCGACAGCACTTCGGCCAGCGCGTCCATCAGGGCCTCGAGCGGCAGGCCGACGTCCAGCGCGTCGACGCGCTGCTGCAGGTCCCGCACCTTGCTCGAACCCGGATCGTCGGGATCGTGGTTGCAGACCACGTGGGCACCGGGGTCGAGGGCGATCGTCGAGGCTCCGTCATCGCGCAGCACCGTCAGGTGGGCGCTGTGGCCGTCTGCGCAGAGCAGGTGGAACGGGTTGTAGGCGCCCTCGAGACCTTCGTGCATTTCGGCGGCGACCTCCTCTGCGCTGCTCCGGCCCAGGGCATCCAGGACCAGCAATCCCCGCGAGCGCCGGTCGTCCTCGCGCCGCAGCGTGGCGCGATTCGTGAGTCCGACGAACAAGCCGCGGTCGTTCAGCCCCATCCACGTCCCGCCCGCCTCCAGATCCTGGGGCGCGACGAAGGCAGGCCGCCCGTCCCGTGACGCGACCCGTGCGGGCGGCGCCGCGGGCCGACGGAAGTACTCGTCTCGATTGGACGCCACCAAGAGCGGTACGCCGGGCACGACTCGGTCGAGGACGATCAGTGTGCACATGTGGACGGCTCGGGCAGCATCCGGGGACGAGACTCTCCCGGTGCGGTGCGCGGAAGGCGGATCATAGCATCCGGGGCTCGCTCGAACAACCGGCAGGTAGCGCCAAGCACCCGGTTTCTCGCGGCTTTTCAGCCCCGGGCAGCGCTGTGGCTCAGGTCGCCCGGGTGCCGACCAGCCGCAGGGCAGGCTCATCCGCGGAGCCATCGGCACCGGGCGCCCGGGACGCGGCCGCCTCGGGCTGGGCGCCGGGGGCCCGGAAGTCGAGGCCGTAGGACTCGAGGAGCGGGCCCAGCACGTCCGCGTGGTCCGAGAGGGTCTGGCGCACGGACTCGAAGCCGTGGCGCATGCCGTCCGAGCGCTTCCAGAACGCCATCGGGTTCAGGTCGAAGAACTGCTCGTCCGTCTCCCGGGCCTCGATCACCACGATGTCGCCCCGGAAGCGGTGGTCGTGCAGGTAGGACCGCAGGCCCAGCCGGAGCCGCGTGTGGAGCAGCGTGCGGAAGACCTGGCTGATCACCGTCCCCATTCCCCGGTCGGCCAGGTACGACGGACTGCTCAGGTCGACCTCGTTCAGGAACGGGCGGAACGGGTTGTAGCAGATGACCAGGTCGGCCCCCTGCTCGATCGCTACGTCGATGTTGGCCGTGCGCTGCACGCCGCCGTCCACGTAGTCCACCCCGTTGATGCGGGCCGGCCGGAAGAAGCCGGGCAGCGCGCTCGACGCCTGGACCGCCTGCGAGATCGAGAGCCCGTGGTCGTCGTCCGGCCCGAACACCACCCGCTCGGCCGTATCCAGGTTCGAGGCCGTGATGAAGAGCTTGCGGCCGGTGTCGCGGTACAGCTCGTCGAAGCGGTTCGGCCGCTGGACCGCCGCCATGTTCTGCGCCAGCCAGCGCTCGAGCGCCGCGTTGTCGAAGAGCCCGGACGGGATCAGGCTGCCGAGCGCGGGGAACTGCCGCTTCGGCGAGATCTCGTCGAACAGGTCCATCAGCAGCGACTCTACGTGGGTGTAGTTCGGCTCCTCGAAGAGCCGCCGCACGCTCGGGCCCAGCCGGCGCGGCAGCTGCGGCAACACTGAGAGCAGATCCAGCGCCAGACCCGGCAGGTAGCCCGCCAGGCGCGCCGAGAAGTTCAGCGGCCGGTTGATGAACTCGCCCGTGTTCGGGCGGTAGAAGTCCAGGGGCCGGAGCTGCGACAGGCGGCTCGAGGTACCCTCGAGCGCGCCGATCATGTCGTCCGGCGTCAGCCCGGCAGCCAGCGACGTGGCCAGGAATGCGCCAGCCGAGAGGCCCACGTACAGATCGAGGTCCGAGACGCCGCGGCCGACCAGGCACTCGTCCAGCGCCCGCAGCCCGCCCACCTTGAAGGCGCCACCGGTGACCGCACCGCCGGCCAGGACCAGTGCGATCTTGGGGTTGCGCGGGGGCCTCTGCCCCGAGCTGCGCTGGATCAGCGTCAGACCCATGTCAGGTCCGCGTCCCGTTCCATGCGCCGAAGCGCTCGAATCCCGCCATCCGTCCTGGATCCCCCCTCCAGCGGACCGGCCCGGCCGTCGTCCCACCGCCCTGATACCGGCCCTGGAGCCTGCTTATCGGTTCGATCGGTGGGGGGACTGAGCGCAGCAGCCTGATCCGGAGAGTGGCTCGCAACCATTTCCGAGCAGCCGATCGACGATCACGGGTTCGACGCACGTTGTCAACGGGCGCCGCAGCGCGTCACGGGAGGGGTGGCGGGGACGCTTCCGACATCGAGGTAAAAGTTCTTTTACATCGGCCACTTACCGCACGGACGACGGTTGACAGGGGCCGCATCCGAGCCCTAAGTTGGTCTGCGCTCCAGCGGCCCGAAGCCCCGCCTGGGGCCCACAGCGGCGCGGCTGGATTCCGCTCAGCCGAGCTGACGTCCTGGACGAATAGAGCAGAGGGGGAAGGGATCCAAGGCTCCGGGGCCCGCCACCGATTGGCCGGGCCAACAAGCAACATGGGAGCGGGGGGAATCCGCCAGCCGATGACCGACCAGTCCGCCATCGCAGCGCCGACCATGGCGTCGTCCAGCATCGCGGCCCAGCTTGCGGCCAGCCTGCCGGCTTTCGACCCGGACGAGCGGCGCAACGACCGCTCCTGGTGGCTGATCATCCTGTCGCTGGCCCTTCACCTGGCGCTCCTGCTGCTGTTCTGGGACGTGCTGCTCGACGTGTTCATCCCGGAAGAGGAGACGGTCGAGGTCCGGATGCTCGAGGAACGGCCCGAGCCGCCCAAGCCCAAGATCCTGGCGCGGCGCATCCTCGACTCGTCCGTCAAGCGTTTCAAGAACGTGGTGCAGCCCAAGGTCCAGCAACTCAAGCCGGTGCCCGAGATCCACCGCGCCGACCGCGTCGAGGTCGAGCGCATGCAGATCACCGAGGCGCCCAAGGAAGTCGTGCGGCGCAAGGTGGACACGACCAAGGTGAGCGCGTTCGCCGAGGTCGTGACCCCGATCCAGCCGATCGAGGTCGACCAGGTCGCGCCGACGGTGCGCCGGGTCTCGGTGACCAAGGCGTCGGCCGGTCCGCGCAAGCTCGAGGCCTCGGGACCGATCACGAACCCGCGCGCCGCCGACGTGGATGCGCCCGAGATCGTCCGCGGCGTGGCGTCGGACACGGTCGTCGACGGCGACCTGCAGGGCGCCAAGATCAACGCGCGCGACTCCGGCACGGCGGAGAGCATGCTGCACGGCGACGGGGACCGCGGCTCGCTCCCCGGCGGAGTCGCCAAGGACTGCCGCAAGGACCCGGTCTGCCTGGCCTACCTGCGCATGATCCGCGACCGCGTCTACTCGCGCTGGAATCCGCCCGTCGAGGTCGGGGCGGGCACCGTCGACCTGCGCTTCCGGATCGACCGCGGCGGGTCCGCGCACGGCCTCAAGGTGGTGCGCACCGACGGCAAGCAGCTCGGCTCCACCTGCTTGCAGGCCTTCCGGCACGCGAGCCCGTTCCCGCCGCCCCCCAAGGAGATCCACTACATCATCACCCAGGGGCTGGTCGCTACCTTCACGCACGGAAATGACTAGATGCTCCGCCCCCTCGCCGCTCTACTCGCGCTCTGCGCGCTGATCGGACCTCGCGCCGCGCTCGCCGCGCTCGACTACCCCGACCAGTACCTGTACGACGACAACGAGCAACTGCTGCGCATCGAGAAGGACCAGAACCAGGACGGCAAGATCGACCTGTGGGAGCACTACGCCGGCAGCCCCAAGCCGGTGCGCATCGAGCTCGACGAGAACTTCGACGGCGACGTCGACCTCTGGCAGTTCTTCCACGGGCCCAAGATGACCCGGCAGGAGCAGGACACCGACCACGACGGGCGCATCGACCTGTGGGTCGAGCTCGACCTGCAGGGACGGCCCGCGTTCGAGAAGCGCGACACGACCGGCACGGGCGAGGCCGACTACCACCTCCGCTACGAGAACGGCCTCAAGGTCCGGCTCGAGAAGGATCCCGACGGCAACGGCAAGCCGAACGAGATCTCGCTGTACAAGAGCAAGCCTGCGTCGGGCAGCGAGCCGGCCGTCACCTGGATCGGCGAGACGCTCATCGACCGCAACGAAGACGGCCGCCCCGAGACCCGGGCCCACTACCGCGCGGACGGCGAGCGCGAACTCGAGGAGCAGGACACCAACGCGACCGGCGCGTTCGACCTGCGCATCTACTACACCGACGGAAAGCAGTCGAGGACCGAGAAGGACACGAACGACGACGGCGACTTCGACCGCTTCGGGTTCTACGACAACGACCAGATCAGCCGCGAAGAAATCGACACCGACTACGACCGCAAGCGCGACACGAAGATCTACTTCGAGAACGGGAAACGCGTGAGGCAGGAGCGGGACGCAGAGGCGGACGGCATCACCGAACTCTACGTGTACTACGACGCGAACGAGGTGCGCCAGCGGGAGGAGGTCGACTCCGACGTAGACGGCAAGGTCGACACCCGCCGCAGCTACGAGAACGACCTGCTGGTGCGGCAGGAACGCGACATGGACGAGGACGGCCGGCCGGAGGTCGTGGAGTCCTACACCGCCGGTGAACTGAAGACGCGGGACATCGACTCGAACCGGGACGGCAAGGCCGACACGTTCGTGGCGTTCGAGGACGAGAAGCGCAGCGGGCAGCGCGAGGACCGTGATTTCGACGGCCGCATCGACATCGACTACGTGTTCGACGGCGACGAGGTACTCTCGCAGCGCGAGGACACCAATGGCGACGGCCTGCTCGACCTGCAGATCGAGTTCGAGGACGGCAAGCCGAAGCACCGCCAGCAGGACCGCAACGGCGACGGCGGGATCGACTTCGAGGAGTTCCTCGAGAACGGCGTGGCCGTACGACAGGAGGTCGACGAGGACTACGACTCGAAGCCCGACCTGTGGAACTTCTACGCCGACGGAAAGCTCGAGAAGCAGGAACTCGACACCGACAAGGACGGCGACGCGGACCGCTGGCTGATTCTCGACCCCGAGACCGGCCAGCAGACGCGGATGATCGAGGACACCGACAACAGCGGCCGCGCCGACAGCTGGACGGACTTCGAGAACGGCGTCCGCGTGTCGCAGGAACTCGACACGGACGGCGACGGCAAGCCGGACCGGCACCTGGAGTTGGCGGGCGAGGTGCCCAAGGCGATGCGCGAGGACCGCAACCACGACGGGCGCGACGACTACCGCGCGGAGTACGACGCACAGGGGCGGGTCTCCCGCGACTGGACCGACGAGAACCACGACGGCGTCTTCGACCTGCACGTCCGCTACGAGGCGGGCAAGCGGTCGATCGTCGAACACGACGCGGACGGCGACGCCGTGCCGGAGGGCCGGACCTTCTACGACGAGTCCGGCGAGGTGCGCGTCCGCGAGGAGCGCGACTCGGACGAGGACGGCCGCGCCGAGGTGGTCAGCCACTTCGAGGGCGGCGCCATGATCCGCCAGCAGACCGACTCGACGAACGACGGCGCCTACGACCAGGTCACGCTGTTCGACGCCGAGGGGAAACCCGCGACCGACGAGATCGACACCAACGCCGACGGAAGGCCCGACCTCTTCAAGACGTACGTGGCCGGGGTGCAGACCGAGCAGCGCGAAGACCGCAACTTCGACGGGCAGGACGACCAGGTCACCCTCTACCAGGACGGCGTGGCGGCGACGACCCGCTCCGACACCACCTTCGACGGCAACTTCGACACGCGCCTCCACCTGAAGAGCGAGGGCGGGCGGGAGCGGCAGGAAGAAGACTCGGACGGGGACGGCCAGGTCGACACCATCTCGTACTTCGAAGGCGACGTGCTGTCGCGCCAGGAGGCGGACACCACGCGGGACGGGCTCTATGACTCGATCTCGTACTTCGAGAAGGGCGAGCGCGCCCGCGTCGAGACGGACAAGAACGCCGACGGCATCGCGGACCGCCGGGCGTACTTCAAGGCCGGAGCCGAGGATCCCCACCGCATCGCGGAAGACACCGACCTGGACGGCGTGTACGACGCGACCGTGACGCTGAAGGACGGCGTCGCCGTGGCGCAAGAGCTCGACAGCGACGCGGACGGCAACGTCGACCAGTGGCTGTCGCTGTACGCGGATGGGCAGGTACGGGAGAGCCGCGAGGATGGCGACCGTGACGGCAAGGCCGATCTGCTGACCCGGTATGACGCCAACGGCACGCCCACCGAGCGCATCGAGGACGCGGACGAGGACGGCAAGCCGAACCGCGTCATGCGCTACGTCGACGGCAAGCCGCGCGAGGTCGAGGAGGACTCCTCGGGCGACGGCTGCCTCGACCACAAGCAGGTGCTCGACGAGACCGGCGACCTCAAGGAGGACATCGTCGACACCGATGGCGACTGTCGGTACGACACGACCTCGTTCCTGGAGGCAGGCGTGATCGTGCGACGGCAGATCGACACCAACCAGAACGACATCATCGATGTGTGGGTCGACTTCGCGAACGGGCGGCGCATCCTCCAAGCCGAGGCGCGCGGCCGCTGCAGCAAGCCCAACATCGTGATCCACTTCGATCCGCAGAGCGAAGAGGAGCGCGTCTTGCTCCAGGAAGAGGACCGCAACTGCAACGGCCGGCCGGACCGCCTGACGCGCTTCGACAAGGGCGGAGTCCCGGTGTACCGCTGCACGCCGTACGAGGTCATCGAGTACGCCGCTGGCGTCGTCAGCAGCGCGCTCGAGGACTCGACGAAGGACGGCTGGGCGGACCGCCGCCAGGTCTTCGACGACGGCGAGCAGACACGCCTGGATGCGGACACGAACGCCGATCGCCTCCCCGACGTCTGGATCACGTTCCAGGGAGGACAGGCCGCGGTCCAGATGGAGGACAGCGACTTCGACGGGGCCGTGGATCAGCAGTTCGACCTGCAGACCGAGGCCGAGATCCCGCTCGCCAACGGCGGGATGCCGCCCTCGATCGAGCGCTTCGAGCGGGTCCGCTGCCGCGACTTCAGCGAGTTCTGGGCCAGGAAGAGCTGATGGGCCCCCCGTGCTAGCCTTGCTCACCGGAGGCCCCGACCCCCAATGAGCCGACCCATCCTCAGCGCAGCCGGCGTGGCCCTGCTGGCCTTGGCGAGCGTGGCGTGCTCTACGACCGCTCCGGCCAACTGGCCGCCCGCGCGGGGCGCCGATGCGGCCGCCGAGGCCGAGATCGACGCGGCCGAAGCCGAGGCCGCCGAGCAGGACGGCGCGAGCGCGGATGGCGAGGTCACCCCGGGCGGCGAGGCCGCCCAGCCCGCCTCGAACTCCGCCCAGCGCTCCAAGCCGTCGACCCTGCAGAAGCACGCCGAGAGCGCAGCCGAGGGACTCATCGTCGGGACCGTGATCGGTGGCCAGATCGCGGGTCCGTACGGCGCGCTCGCGGGAGCCACGCTGTTCGGGCTCTACGGCCTGGTGACCGGAGACGTTCCCTTTGACACCGGCCGCCCCGCCCGCGGCCCGGCCGGACCGGCCGCCGGAGGCGCGGACGGAGCGCTCGAGCGCGAGATCGACGACGAGCTCGACCGGCAGGACGCTCTCGAGAGCGAGATCGAGGACGAGCTGCGGCGGCAGGAAGAGCTGCTGGCCGCCATCAGCCGCCAGGAAGATATCAACGAGTCGATCAAGCACGAGCAGGACGAACGCAGCGAGGGCGAGTTCGCCAACGACCCGCTCTCTTCGCCCGCCCCGCCCTACGAGCGGAAGGACATTCCGGACTCGCTCTACGAGAAGGCCATGGTCAAGGAGGGCCGGCAGGAGCGCGTCGTCAAGACCCTGGACGCCGACCGCGACGGCCACCCCGAGATCGAGCTGGTCTTCGACGCGAAGTCGGGTGACCTGATCCGCCGCTCCGAAGACACCGACTACGACGGTCAGCTCGATGCACACAATACCTACGAGGACGGGCAGATCGCGCAGCGCGCCGAGGACACCAACGGCGACGGCAAGCCCGACCGCTGGACACGCTACGAGAACAACCGCGGCACCTCGGTCGAGGTGGATCGCAACTTCGACGGCAAGCGCGACGGCACCTACACCTACACCGACGGCTCGCTACGCACCGAGGAGCACGACACCAACGGCGACGGCCGCGTCGACCGCCGCGTGCAGTACCGCGACCGCAGGCGCGCGGTCGAGCTCGAGGACAGCACCGGCGACGGCGAGATGGACGTCTGGATCTACTACGACGCGACAGGGATCCCGACCCGGATCGAGAAGGACACCAACGCCGACGGGAACCCCGACGTCTGGGAGCACTACGAGGGCGATGACCCGGGCGGAATGGTGCTCGTGCGCAAGGACCAGGACCTGAACGCCGACGGCGACATCGACGTGAAATCGCACTACCGCAAGGGCAAGCTGGCGCGCAAGGAAGTCCTGAACCCGTCCGCGCTCAACTAGCGCAGCCCGGCCCGCCCGGCGCCAGGCCCTACCGCTTCTCCCGGACGGCGATCCCCACCGCGTCCACCCCGTGCTTCTTCACGATCCCGAGCACCTGGATCACGCGCCGGTGGTAGACGTACTCGTCCGCCTTGATCTCGACCGACTGAATGTTGTCCGCCGCGGCCTCGACCTCGATCACGCGGTCGAGCCCCTCGACGGTGATCCGCTCGCCGTTCATCGCGAGTTCGTTCTCGCCGCGGCCGATCTCGATCACGAACTTCTTCTTCTCTTCGGGGATGGCCGAGCTGTCCGACTCCGGGAGCATCAGCTCGATCTCACGATCCTGGAACGCGGTGGTGACCATGTAGAAGATCAGCAGCAGCAGCACGACGTCGATCAACGGCGTCATGCTGAGACTGGCCTCCTCGAACTCGCGGCGGCGCCGCGCCATCTCAGGCCTCCTGCGGCGTCAGGCCGGCCGGGGCTTCGCCCGCCGACTCGCGCTCGAGGCTGATCTCTTCCATCAGCCTGAACGACGTGTCTTCGAGGTCGATCTCGAGGATCTCGACCTTGCGCCGCAGGTACGAGTGGAAGCCCACGGCCGTGATGCCGACGATCAGGCCAGCCGCCGTCGTGACGAGCGCCTGGAAGATCCCGCCGGCTACGACGCGCGCGTCGCCCGTACCGGTCTGCGCGATCAGGTCGAACGACTCGATCATGCCGAGCACCGTGCCGAGCAGTCCCATCATCGTGGCGATGTTTCCGAGCGCGGAGAGCACGGACAGGTTGCGCCGGAGCAGTGTCGCCTCGTGCTCGCCCGCCACCTCGATCGCGCCCTCGACGCGCGTCAGGCCCTCGTCGAAGTGGAGCAGACCCGCGCGCAGTACCCGCGCGATCGACACGTCGGACTCGCCGCACATCGCGATCACTTGGGGGATGTCCCGGTTGCGCCAGTGCTCCATGAGCTTGCGCATGAAGCGGCGCGGAATCACCGCGCCGCGGCGCAGCGCCCAGAGGCGTTCGAAGACCATGGCCAGCGTCAGGATCGAGCAGAGCACCAGCCCGTGCATGATCCAGCCGCCCATCGCGTACCAGTCCGCGAGCGTCCGGCCCTCGGGGTCGTCTTCCGAGGCTTCGGGTGTTCCCGGCGAAGCGGGTGCCGCGGCTTCGGGCGCCTGCTGGGCCAGCACGGGCGACACCATGCCCGCGATGCCACCGAGCAGTCCGAGCACCAGGACCGCGATGAGCATGATCGTCTTCAACTTCCCCCCCTCCTACGTCTCTACTCGCCTTCGATCTTGATCTCGAGGTCGCGCTCGCGAATCGACTTGCGAAACGCCTTCTGACGCTCCTGCTCCATCAGGAGCTGAAGCTCCCGGTTCCGCTTGCGGATCCGCGCCAGCTCGGAGTTCATCTCGGCATCCGTCAGCTCCTGGTGCCGGAAGGTGAACTCGATCTCGGTGAAGCCGCGCGATCCGTCCGACGCGAGTGCCGAGATCCGGATGCGGTTCTTCCCCGGGCGGACCGGAACGTATCCCTTGAACGAGCCGTCGGGCGCGGTGAGGATGTCCTCGGGAGCGGACATCTCGGCGATCGTCAGGTTGACGGCCACCACGTCCTCGACGTTGGCGAACGACACGCCGGTAAGCAGCGCCACGATGTCACCGGGGCGACGCACGGGCGTGTAGAGGCCGCCCGTCACGCGCGCGGCCTCCGAAGCCGCGATCGGGTAGTCGATGGCCGTCGGTCCGAGCCCGTACACGTTCAGCATGACTCCGCCCGCTCGCGCCAGGTGCGCGGCGTTGATGACGGCGTCGATGTCCTCCTGGTCCTCCTCCGAACCCAGTCCGTACGGGAGGCTCGGCTTCCCGTCGGTGAGCAGCAGGATGATCTTCTTCGCGTGCTTGCGCGGCGTGGAGCGCGCGCCGCGCAGCCCCGCCAGCTCGCGCAACGCGATCTTGATGCCGGCCTCCATGTTGGTTCCGCCGTGCGCACCGCGCAGGTGCACGGCCTCGAGCGCGCGGTCGACCGCGGTGTAGTCCTCGGTCAGCGGCTGCTCGACCATGGCGTCCACCTGTCTCGGCGAGCGCCGGCGCCCGGTGGCCGGGTCGATCTCGCCCGAAAAGCTGACCACGCCCACGCGTACCCGGCCGGGCTCGAGGCCCGCGAGCAGTGCGCGGCCGGCGGTGACCTGCGCCGCGAGCACGGAGTCGCCCGGGTCGGTGTTCTTCGTGTCCGGCTCACCCTTCATCGTCGCGGCGCGCTGCACTCCGAGCTCACCGTTCTGATTCACGTCGAGGCCGCTCGGGTAGGCGGTGGAGCCCGACACGTCGATCACGAGCATCACGTCGAAGCGCGTGGCGCGCGCTCCGGCGTGGGCGAGTCCCGAGAGCGGGGCCATGTCGAAGCGGCCGCGCACGATCTCGCCGTTGCGGGGCTGGTCGACGACGACCCGGACCGGCTCCTCGTCCGTCGCCCCGCTCCCCGAGACGGGGGGCACCGCGAGCGCCAAGACGAGCGCGAGCGGCAGAATTGGACGCGTCATGAGCGGATCGACTCCCGATTCCACGCCGTAGAGCGCTGCGCGTGCGGCCTAGCCGCCAGAGCGCATGACCTCTTCGTCGGGACGGATCTCGATCTCGACGCGGCGGTTCTGCTGGCGTCCCGCCGGGGTGTTGTTGGTCGCGACGGGCATCTGCTCGCCGAAGCCGATCGCGGTCATCCGCCCGGGTGCGACGGCCTCAGAGATCAGGAAGTTCCGGACCGTGCCGGCGCGCTCCTCGGACAGCGTCTGGTTGAAGCGCTCGTCCCCGCTGCTGTCGGTGTGTCCCTTGATGATGACCCGGCTCTTCGGATAGTTGTTGAGCGTGCGCGCCAGCGACCGCATTCGGTCGTACGCGCCCGGCTGCAGCGAGCTCTGTCCGGTGTCGAAGAGCAGCGAACTCTGGAAGTTCACGAGCAGCGAGTCGTCGCGGCGCTCGACCTCGGCGCCGGGAATCGCGTCGAGCTCTTCGGCCTGCTTGTCCAGGTAGTTGCCGATCAACCCGCCCGCGACGGCGCCGGCGGCAGCGCCGATCAGCGCGCCGCCCGCACGGTGGTCCTTGCCACCGATCGCGGCGCCGGCGACCGCGCCAGCCAGGGTGCCGAGCAGGGCGCCCTTCTGGGTCTTGGACATTCCGCCCTCGCCGCTGGCGCAGCCGGCCGTAGCCAGTGCAACGGCCGCGAGGATCGCGGTTGCAGTACGTATCATGTGGGTCCCCCAGCTCCGGAATCCGGAGCCCGTGTCGGGCCGGTGTCTGCCCGCCCGACGCCTCTCCAAAGAGGCGGCAGGATAGTGGATCCGAGCCTCAGCGCGCACCTTCGACGCCCTCGCGCGCGACGGTCTCGCGCTCGACTCTCCGCAGGACTTCGACCAGCAGCCTCCCCACGCTATTCAGGCTCTCGGCGGAGACGGCGGACAAGTCGTCTCCCGTCGTGTGCCAGAGCGGTCCCGGCATCGAGTCGCCGCCGAACCGGAAGTCGATCAGGGCGAGGACCGGCTCGACTCCGAGCGCCTGGAACGGGGTGTGGTCGTCGATCAGGGCGACGCTTCCGCCACCGAGTACGTCCTCGAGACCCAGCCGCGCGGCTTCCTCCACCAGGGCCTGGCGCAGGGCGGGTGTCGAACCGACGTCCTCGGTGAGCCCCAGGTCGCGGTCCCCCACCATGTCGACCAACAGGAAGCCGCGGATCTTCTCCAAGTCGCCCTCGCGCTGCATCTGCCTCGCCAGGGCGCGGCTGCCGAAGAGCCCGTCGTTCGCCGTGATGCCGGCGCCGAGCGCCTCCTCGCCATCGAAGAAGACGAGCCAGACCGTGTAGGGACGGGGAGCGTCCCCGAGCGTTCGCGCCAGCTCGAGCAGCACCGCCACCCCGGAGGCGCCGTCGTTCGCGCCGACGAAGCCAGGCAGGCGCTTCGTGTCGTAGTGCGTGCCGATCAGGACGAGGCCGGGTCGCTCGCCCGGCATCACGCCGATCAAGTTCGTCATGTCGATGCCCTGCCCGTCCACCTCGACGCGCAGTGGGTGTTCGTCCACGCGCCAGCCGGCCTGGCGCAGGCGCTCTCCGATCAGCTCGCGCGCGGCGGCGGCGCCCGGCGATCCGGCGGGGCGTGGGCCGATCCGGACCAGCTCGACAAGGTCACGGTAGGCACGCTCGCCATCGAAGGCTGGGGCGGGCGCGCCGCCGCCAGCGACCAGCGCGAGGGCCAGCAGGAGTCCCCAGCTTCGACACGGCGTCCGCGAGTGCTGCATGCGTCTCCTCGTAACCCGGCAGGTGCGGGACGCCGCGCTCGCCTCCGGCCTCCTGCGCAGAGTTGGTCTACCCTGTTCTCGCTCGCCCCGCCGGTCCCGCGGAGCCGCCGCATGCGGATTCGCAAGTGTTGACCCGAGTCTGGGGCGCAACTCTCTACGGAATCGAGGGCCGTCCGGTTTCGGTCGAGGTCGATGCCGGCCGCGGCCTGCCGAGCTTCCAGATCGTCGGACAGGGCGATCGCGTGGTGAGCGAGAGCCGCGACCGCATCCGCGCCGCCTTCCGGCAGTCGGGCCTCGAGTTCCCGCCGGGGCGCGTCACCGTGAACCTGGCTCCGTCGGAGATTCCCAAGGCGGGCTCTGCGCTGGACCTGCCGATCGCCGTCGCGATCGCCGCCGCGCGCGAGCCGGTGGAGTTCGATGCGCTGGCGTCGGTGCTGCTGCTCGGCGAGCTCGGACTCGACGGCACCCTGCGCGCGGTTCGCGGCGCCGCTGCGCTGACCTCGGCCGCACCGCTGGCCGGACTCCAGCGCGTGGTCGTCCCCCTGGCGAACCTGGATGAAGCGGCGGGCTGTCCCGGCGCTCGCGTCTTCGGTGCGGAGACCCTGACCGGCGTGCTCGGGTGGCTGCAGGAGAAGGACGAGCTGGTTCTCGCCGCGCCGGGCGCCAGGACCGGACCCGAAGCACCCCGCGGACCCGACGAGCCCGACCTGGCCGACGTGCGCGGTCAGCCTGGCGCGAGGCGCGCGCTGGAAATCGCCGCGGCGGGCCGCCACAACCTGCTGATGGTCGGCCCTCCGGGAAGCGGCAAGACGCTGCTCGCCCGCCGCCTGCCCGGACTCCTGCCCGATCTCGACGACGCAGAGGCGCGCGAGGCCACGCGCATCCACAGCGTGGCCGGCACGCTCGGCGGAGCGGCGCTACTGCGCCGCCCGCCCTTCCGCGCGCCGCACCACACCACCTCCGACGCAGGCATGACCGGCGGGGGGCGTCCGCTCCGCCCCGGCGAGATCTCGCTCGCACACCGCGGCGTGTTGTTCCTGGACGAGCTTCCGGAGTTCCGCCGGCCGGTTCTCGAGGCGCTCCGCCAGCCTCTCGAAGAGGGCGCAGTGAGACTGGTGCGCGCGGGCGCCGCACTCGACCTGCCGGCGCGCTTCCAGCTCGTCGCGGCCATGAACCCCTGCCCGTGCGGCTACCACGGCGACGAGCGGCACGAGTGCCAGTGTGACGACCCGGCCATCGCCCGCTACCGCCGCAAGCTCTCCGGCCCGCTGCTCGACCGCATCGACCTGCACGTGCCCGTGCCGCCGGTTCCGGTCGGCGACGTTCTTCCGACGCGGAGAGCGGACAACACCAACGAGCGTAGTGCTAGCGTCGCAGCACGGGTGCTCGCCGCACGCGAACGCCAGGCGCTCCGCTACGCCGACCGTCCCTTCTTGACGAACGCGGAACTCCCCCCCGCGGATCTCGCGCGCGTCTGCGCACTCGACCGCGAGTGCAGGACCCTGCTCGAACGCGCGCTCGAGACCCTCGGCCTCTCGATGCGCGCCGTCACGCGCGTGCTCCGCGTCGCCCGCAGCATCGCGGATCTCGCCGCCGACGACGCGATCGAACCCTCCCACCTCGCCGAAGCCATCGGCTGCCGCAGCCTGGACGAGCGGTAGCTAGCCGATCCACGCGGCTGCGGCGGCGCGGACTTCGTCCGAGGCCTCGACGTGGATCCAGTGTCCGCACCCAGGCAGCACCTGGAGCGTCGAGTCGGGCAGCGCCTCGGCGATGATCTCCGAGGCTCGGGGACCCATCGGGTCCTTCTCGCCGACCAGCAGCAGTACGGGGCAGTCGAGCGACTCGAGCTTCGGCGTGAGCGGGTCGGTGTAGAGGCTCGCGAGCGTCCGCGTCACGGCCGAGATCGCGTTCGCGTCGCCGGTCACCCGGCGCTTCGACTTGTCGCCGTAGATCGCGCGCGCGAGTCCGTCGCAGCCGTCCGCCTCGCCCGCCTGGGCGATCCGCTCGTACCACTTCGCCGTGCGCTCGTTGCAGCGACTCGCGGTGCCGAGCAGGACCATGCCCGCGACGCGGTCGGGGTACGCGACGGCCGTCGTCATCGAGATGATGCCGCCCATCGAGTGACCGACGAGCACCGCACGCTCGATGCCCAGGGCGTCGAGCACGCCGATCACGTCCGCCGCCAGATCCTCGCGGGCGTAGGGACCCGCGGGTGCGCCGGACTCCCCGTGGCCCCGCTGGTCGACGCAGATCGTCCGCCGCTGTTCCGACAGCGCGCCGGCCAAGCGGTCCCAGATCTCGAGGGTGTCGACGAGGCCGTGGAGGCAGACGAAAGGAGGGTCGCCGGCACCCTCCCCCGCCACGCGAGGCGCGCGGTCGGTCACGCGAAGCGAATGGGTTCCCAGGTCGATCCGTCGCGTCTCTGCCATCCGAGCCCTCTTTTTCCGATTGACTGTCCAGATTTCCTATCGTAGCATGGCGTTCCCTGCCAGGAAAGAACCGGAAGAGAGCGCACGCAGGGAGGAAGACGCGATGAAGTTCGGGATGCTCCACCTGTTCGAGAGCCCCATGGGACGCAGCGAGCAGGAGATGGTCGACGAGCAGGTCACGCTGATGGAGCGGGCCGAGGAGTTCGGGTTCGACTCCGTCTGGCCGGCGGAGCACCACTTCAGCGAGTACGGCTTCTGCGCCTCCCCGGCGCTGTCGCTGGCCGCGATCGCGCGGAGCACCAGCCGGATCCGGCTCGGCACGGGCGTGGTCGTCCTGCCCTTCAACCATCCCGTCCGGGTGGCGGAGGACTACGCCATGCTCGACCTGCTCTCGGGCGGACGCGTCGAGCTGGGCGTCGGCCGCGGCTACCAGCCGATCGAGTTCGAGGGCTACGACATCGACCAGACCCGGAGCCGCGAGATCTTCGACGAGTCGATCGAGATCATCCGCCGCGCCTGGACCGACGAGAGGCTGAACTTCGAGGGCAAGCACTACACGTTCCGCGACGTCGAGGTGCGCCCGAAGCCCCTGCAGCAGCCCCACCCGCCGATCTGGCTCGCGGCGCTCTCCGAGGAGACGTTCGAGAAGGCCGGACGCATGGGCTTCAACCTGCTGCTGTCGCCGGTGTTCGGCGGATCGCTGCAGGTCGCCAAGGACCGCGTCGCGCGCTACCGCGAGGCGCTCGAAGAGAACGGCCACGACCCGGCCGCGCACGAGGTCGGCGCGCTCGTCATGACCTACACCGGCGAGGACCACGAGCGGGCGCGCAAGGAGTTCGCGGACCCGGTGATCTGGTATTTCCGCACCTTCGGAAAGTACGTCGCGCCCAAGGTCGGGCAGAAGCCGATCGAGGGCTACGAGTGGTACACGCAGATCCGCGACCTGGCGAGCGTCGTGGAGTGGGAGCAACTCGTGTCGCACGGCGCGGTCATCTGCGGCGAGCCGGACTACGTGACCGAGCGGATCGCCGAGATCAAGGAGCAGATCGGCGTCGACCACCTGCTGGGCTGGACACGGCTCGGCGGCATGTCGGACGACCTGGTGTCGTCCCACATGGAGCTGATGCGCGACCGCGTCATGCCGCAACTGCGGTAGAGGGCGCCATCGCGGAAGCGTTCGGCCCGGCGTAGGGCACCCCAAAGGAAGGAGGGCCCCCGGCCAGCCGGCCGGGAGCCCTGAGAAGGGAATGCTCTAGCGAATACCGATTGGACCGACCCTTTCCGCCCGCAATTCAATCTCCGCCCCGAAGAGTCCGGCCACTGCATCCTGCCGAAGCCCGCCCCCCGGGCACCGGGCTGCCCAACTTGTAGGCAGCTGAACCACGAGACCGGCGCTACGCACTCCAGACCGTTGGCACGCCCGTTGCTCTGCCGCCCTCCGACTTCGCTTCACCTGAGGAGGGAACCATGCGAACCGTGCTGACACTCACCGGCCTGGCGGCGCTCCTGATCGGGGCCCCCGGAGCCGCTCTCGCGGACGACGGCGTGACGCCCGCGATGTTCACCGTCAACAACCTCTGGATCCTGATCGCCGCGGGCCTGGTGTTCATCATGCACCTGGGCTTCGCCACGCTCGAGAGCGGCCTGACGCGCGCGAAGAACACGACGAACATCTTGTTCAAGAACACGTTCATCGTGTGCGCGGGCATCGTCACCTACGCCCTGGTCGGCTTCAACCTGATGTACCCCGGAGACTTCAACGGGTTCATCGGCTGCGGCGCGGGCTGCTTCGGGCTCTTTCCGAGCGAAGCGGACCTGACCGTGGCCTACGCGGACGGCGCGTACACGTACTGGAGCGACTTCCTGTTCCAGGCGATGTTCGCCGCGACCGCGGCGACGATCGTCTCGGGCGCGGTCGCGGAGCGCGTGAAGCTCAACAGCTTCATGGTGTTCAGCGTGCTCTACGTCGCGTTCGGCTACACGATCATGGGGTCGTGGAAGTGGGGCGGCGGCTTCCTCGACAGCGCCGGCTTCTACGACTTCGCGGGCTCCACGCTCGTGCACTCGGTCGGCGGCTGGGCGGCACTGGTCGGCGCCTTCATGCTCGGCCCGCGCATCGGCAAGTACGTGAAGGGACGGCTCCACCCGATTCCCGGCAGCAACCTGCCGGGGGCCACCATCGGCGTGTTCCTGCTCTGGCTGGGCTGGTTCGGATTCAACGGCGGATCGGTGCTGAGCGCCGACCCCGCGGCCGTGTCGCTGACGCTCGTGATGACCTGTCTCGCCGCCGCGGCGGGCGGACTCGCGGCGATGCTCACGTCGTCGTTCCTCACCAGCAAGCCGGACCTTTCGATGGCATTGAACGGCATCCTTGCCGGTCTCGTCGGCATCACCGCCGGTGCGGACCAGATGGCGATGGGCTCGGCGATCGCCATCGGTTCCATCGCCGGCGTGATCGTGGTCTTCTCGGTGCTCTTCTTCGACCGCATCAAGATCGACGACCCGGTCGGCGCGATCTCGGTCCACCTGGTCTGCGGCATCTGGGGAACCCTGGCCGTCGGCATCTTCGGCGCGATGGCTGGCGTCGGCCAGTTGATGGTGCAGCTCTACGGCGTCGCCGTGTACGGCGCGGGATCGATCGTCATCTCGGGCGTGCTCTTCGCGGTCATCCGCGCGGTCATGGGACTTCGCGTGACCGAGGAAGAGGAGCTCGAGGGTCTCGACCTGGCCGAGCACGGCCAGCACGCGTACGACCTGGCGACCGGAACCGGTGCGAGCATCTTCGACGAGATCACCGGAGGCGGAAGGGTCCGCGCACCGTCCGGTGAGGCGACCGCACAGCTCGCCGGCTCGAACAGCTGAACCTGCCCGCGCAACGAAAGGGGGACTGCGTCATGAAGAAGATCGAAGCCATCATCAAGCCGTTCAAGCTCGAAGACGCCAAGGAGGCGCTCGCCAACGTGGGTGTCGAGGGCGTGACGGTGTCCGAGGTCAAGGGATACGGCCGCCAGAAGGGCCACACCGAGCTATACCGCGGAGCCGAGTACGTGGTGGACCTGCTCCCCAAGGTCAAGGTCGAGGTGGTCGTCTCGGACGCGATGCAGGACAAGGTCATCCAGGCGCTCTCCGAAGCCTCGCGCACCGGGCGGATCGGCGACGGCAAGATCTTCGTCGTCGACGTCTCGGACGCGGTGCGGATCCGCACGGGAGAGCGGGGGGACGGCGCTCTCACCTGAGCCCGCCTCGCTCATCCCTCCTCGAGGTGCCCGGACCCTCCGCCGGGGTCCGGGCACCTCCCTGTCCGCGGGACGTGGAGAGCGCCGGACGCGGAGGGCGCGGGACGTGGAGGGAGATTTTCCGATTGACTATCGGAATTTCCTATTGTAATAACGCCTCCTGCGGGCTGGAACGACGCCCGAGGAGGATCTTCCCGTGACCCAGTCCCGCATCGAGCCGCTCTCGCCCGAGCAGGCCAAGGCCGCCGCCGAAGAGATCGGCATCGCCGCCGCCATGGCCGACCTGAACGTGTTCCGCGTGCTGCTGCGCCGCCCCCGGGTCGCCAAGGCCGTCAACGACCTGCTCTTCTCGCTGCTCTTCGGCGGGGTGCTCGACGACCGCCTGCGCGAGCTGGTGATCATGCGCATCGGCTGGGCCACCGGCTCGGACTACGAGTGGACGCAGCACTGGCGCGTCGCGCGAGAGACCTTCAAGTGCACCGACGAGGAGCTGCTGGCGCTTCGCGACTGGCGAGCCGCCGACGGGTTCTCGGACGAGGACCGGGCCGTGCTGGCCGCCGTCGACGAGACGCTCGAGACGGGGCGCATCGGTCCAGAGGCCTGGTCGGCCTGCCGCGCGCACCTCTCGGACGACGAGTGCCTGGAGCTCACGGCCGCCATCGGCACGTGGCGTCTGATCTCGCAGCTCGCGCGCAGCGTCGAGTTCCCGCTCGAGGACGGCGTCAGCTCGTGGCCGCCCGACGGCGAGGTGCCTCCGGCCGCGCGCTAGCGCTCCCGGCCGACCCGACCCGCCGTCCGCCCCGTCCCGACCCGCCCGCCCTAGTGGCCGGTGAACTCCGGCGGCCGCTTCTGCAGGAACGACTTGACGCCCTCGACGAAGTCCTGGCTGCGCCCCGCCTCCCGCTGCAGCTCGCGCTCGACCTGCAGCTGCTCCTCGAAGCCGTTGTCGCGCGACGCCCAGTAGGCGCGGCGGATCAGCCCGAGCGCGACCGTCGGCCCCGCCGCGAGTTCGGCCACGAGAGCCTGCGCCTCGTCCATCAGCTCGTCGTCGTCGAACACGTGGTTGACCATCCCCCACTCGAGCGCCTGCCCGGCCGTGATCTTCTGCCCGCGCATCGCCAGCTCGAGCGCGCGGCCGAAGCCGACGAGCCGCGGCAACAGGAACGTGGAGCCGCAGTCCGGCACGAGGCCCCGCCGAACGAAGGCCTGCACGAAGCTCGCGCTGCGCGCCGCCAGCACGATGTCGCCCATCATCGCGAAGCTCATGCCGGCCCCGGCCGCGACGCCGTTCACGGCCACGACGAGCGGACAGTGCAGGTCGCGCAGCCGGCGCAGCACCGGGTGGTAGGACTCGTCGAGCACGCGCCCCACGTCGAGCTGTCCGTCGTCACCGCTCACGCCGCCCGGATCGCTTGCGGCCAGGTTCGCACCGGCACAGAACGCGCCGCCCGCGCCCGTGAGCAGCACGCAACGCACGTGGTTCGCGGGCTTCTCGATCTCGTCGAGGGCCGCGCCGATGCCGCGCAGCATCGGCATCGAGACGGCGTTGAGCGCCTTGGGGTCGTCGAGGGTCAGCCGGGCGACGCCGCCCTCGATCTCGAACTGCACCAGGTCGGCGGTCGGGGGAGCGGCGGCGCTCATGGGTTCCTCCGGGGAGTTTTCCGATTGACGTTCGTTATTTCCTATCGTAACATGGCGACCGCCTCCAGTGGGGGCCTCGAAACAGGAGTCTGTCATGCCGATCGATCCCCAGGCCGTCGGCCTCGAAGGTGATCCCGTCCGCCGCAGCTGGAACTCGAAGGACTGTCTGCTCTACGCGCTGGGCGTGGGCGCGGGCCTCGACGACCTGCAGTTCACCACCGAGAACACCAAGGACACGCCGCAGCGTGTGCTCCCGACGTTCGCCGTGATCATCGGCGGGGGCGGAGTGCCCTTCAACAAGATCGGCTCGTTCAACCCGGCACTCCTGGTGCACGGCGAGCAGGGGATCGAGCTTCTCGGCGAGATCCCGACCGAGGGCGAAGTCGAGAGCCAGGGCCGCTGCACCGCGGTCTGGGACAAGGGCTCCGGCGCGGTCGTCGAGATGGAGTCGACCTCCGTCGACGTGGCGACGGGCGAGCCGCTGCTCAAGACGCGCATGTCCGTGTTCCTGCGCGGCGAGGGCGGCTTCGGCGGCGAGCGCGGACCGTCCGCAAAGATCGCACCGCCGGAGCGCGCACCCGACCACGTGGCGAGCTTCGCGACGCGCGCAGACCAGCCGCTGATCTACCGGCTCTCGGGCGACCGCAACCCGCTGCACTCCGACCCGTCGTTCGCCAAGCTCGGCGGCTTCGACCAGCCGATCATGCACGGGCTCTGCACCTATGGCATCACGGGCAAGGCGCTGCTCGACGCGCTCTGCGACGGCGACCCCGCGCGGTTCAAGGCGATGGACGCGCGCTTCTCGAAGCCCGTCATGCCGGGCGAGAAGCTGAAGATCTCGATGTGGGTCGACGGGAACGAGTGCATCTTCCAGACGCGGAACCAGGATGACGACGTGGTGATCGACCAGGGGAAGATGCGCTTCGAGTAGAGCCCGGGCTCTACATGGCGGGCGGACCCTCGGCGACCGGGTTGTAACGGATCAGCACGCGCGACCCGTCCGCGTAGGACTTCTGGAAGCGCGGGCCCCACTTCTCCCACTCGTCGGCGTACTTCTTTGCGTACGCCTGCATCAGCCGATCGAAGGTGGCGGGCTCGGCGTCGATCGACCCGCGCGCCTCGAACTGCGGCGCGGAGCGGTACTTGTCTCCGGCCTTGGCGACCGGTCCGAAGTCGCCGGCCCAGATGCGCGCGCGGTCCCAGCCCTTCTTGAGCGCGCGGGCCTTCCAGCGCTCGCGGTCTACACCCACGACCACGTCTCCGCCGTCCACGAAGAACCAGACCTCTCCGTGGCACTTGCTCTCGCCGCCGTCGGGGTGGAGCGGGGACACGTAGACGATCGGGCTCTCCCCGAGCGCGGCAAGCGTGGGCTCGGAGAGCTTGACGCCCTCGGCCCGAAGACGCGGCGCGAGAGCCAGGCCGCCGATCAGCGCGCCGCCGCCGACGATCAACTCGCGGCGCGTCAGCCACGTCCCGCGGGCCGGGCTACGCGAGGTGGGCACGGAAGAACTCGACGGTGCGCTGCCAGGCGTCGTTGGCCGCGGACTCGTTGTAGACGTCGGGTCGGGAGTCGTTGAAGAAGGCATGGTCCACTCCGGGATAGATGTGGAAGTCGGTCTGCGCGCCGGCCGACTTCAGATCGTGTTCGAGCTTGCGTGCCACCTCGGGCGAAACGAACTCGTCGTTCTCGGCGAACACCCCGAGGACCGGAGCACGCAGCGCCGAGAAGTCGAGCGTGACGTTCGGGTGCACGCCGTAGAAGTCCGCGCAGGCGCCGACCTGCTCGGACCGGCAGGCCGTCGCCAGGGCGAGCTGTCCGCCCATGCAGAAGCCGACGGTGCCCACCTTGGCCGCCGTGACCTCGTCGAGCCCGCACAGGTAGCCGACGGCGCCGGACAGGTCGGTCGCGGCGCGGTCGATGTCGAGCGCCATCATCAAGCGGCCCGCGTCGTCGGGACTGTCGGTAGACTCGCCGTGGTACATGTCGGGCGCCAGGGCCACGAAGCCCTCGGCCGCGAAGCGGTCCGCAACCTGCTTGATGTGGTCGACGAGACCCCACCACTCCTGGATCACGATCACCGCCGGACCGGAGCCGGACGCGGGCTTCGAGAGATACCCGGGTGTGGTGGAACCGTTGCTCGGAAACTCGATCAGCTCACCGGCCATGGGCGGCCCCTTCTTTGGACAAGAGTTAGGAGTGAGAGTGACGGGTGGGGGGTGCGGAGTGGCGCGATTCTAGCAGTCAGCCCGCCTTCGGACGGCGGGTCCGGTTCCGCCGGGGACGCTCTGCCAGCAGGGCGAGGAAGCGGCGCTCGCCATTCTCGTCCGCGGCAGGCTCGGCGACGTCGACGACCCGCACGCCGGCCTCGCGTAGCGAACCGAAGAGCGCCTGCAGCGGGCGGTCGTCCGACGGGGTGCCCGAGTACGGGTGGCGAGCGCCGATCAGCACGCGCCCGCCCCTGCGCGCGCAGCGGACCACGTTGCGGAGCGGCGCCTCGAGACCCGCGCCGTGCACGACGACCAGGTCGAAGGGGCCGCGCGGCAGGCTCTCGGGGTCGGCCGGGTCCACCCGCAGGAACTGCAGGCGGTCGCCGGGGTCCAGACCGGCCGCGTCGCGCCGCGCCTGTTCGATCGCATCGGGATCGGGGTCGACGGCGGTCACGTCGCCGCCTCGCTCGGCCAGGCGGCGCGCCAGCGCCCCGCCACCGCAGCCCAGGTCGAGCACGCGGCGGCCGCGGGGATCCCCGGCCAGGCGCAGCAACTCGACCTGGAGCGCGCGCAGATCCTGGGGCGAGCGCCGGCTCGCGACCTCGGCGCGAAGCCTCGCGACCTCGGTCCAGCCCGGATCCTCGCCTTGCCGCGCCATGTCTTCCTCCCTCCCTTCGCAGGTCAGGAGTCGGGGTCCGACCCCTCCATCTCGATCATGAGGCGTTCGGCCTCGTCGCGCGACCAGCTCGGGCCGCGGCCGACTCCCTCGCAGAGGTCGCGCACATCGACGGTCCACTTGCCGTCCTCGACGAAGTCCCGCCAGAAGGGGAACGTGCGGCACTGCACGGGGCGCGCCGCATACACGCCGCACACGCCGTTCGGCCCCAGGAAGACGCACTGGTCGTTCGCGATCGTCAGCTGGGTCCAGCCGTCCTCGTCGATGAACGTGTACTTGCGCTCGAACTCCCGCTCGCTGAGACCGAGCAGGAGCGCCAGCGCCGCGACCTCGCGGTCCCCCAGGTAGACGTGAGAGTACTCGCCGTGGTTCGTGCAGCAGCGGCCACACTGCGTGCACTCGAAGCGCAGGCCAGGCTTCTCCCCACCGCTCACTGGAGCACTTCGCCGAGCACGACCAGCGCCCGGTCGACATCCTCGCGGTGCACGTCCAGGTGGAAGACCGCGCGCAGTACCCCCGGTCCGATGGCGTTGATCAGCACGCCGCGCGCGCGCGCTCCCGCCACGAAGCCCACCAGGTCGGGAACGCGGAACAGCACGATGTTCGTCTCGGGCTCGCGCACCCCCTCGACGCCCGGCAGCTGGCGCATTCCTTCGGCAAAGCGCCGGGCGTTGGCGTGATCATCGTCGAGACGCTTGACGTTGTGCTCCAGCGCGAAGAGCCCGGCGGCCGCCAGCACGCCCGCCTGCCTCATGCCGCCGCCGAACATCTTTCGGTAGCGGTGCGCTCGCCGCACGAACTCGGCATCGCCGCAGACGAGCGATCCGACCGGGGCGCCGAGCCCCTTGGACAGGCAGAACGAGACGGAGTCGCAGGGAGCGGCCAGCTCGGCCACCGTCCGTCCCGTGGCGGCCGCGGCGTTGAAGAGCCGGGCGCCGTCCAGGTGGACGCGCAGGCCGGCCTCGCGAGCCACGGCCGCGATCTCGAGCTGACGCTCGAGTGGAAACACGCGCCCCCCGCTGCCGTTGTGCGTGTTCTCGACGCAGACGAGCCGCGTACGGGCGTAGTGGTCGTCGGGCGGGAAGATCCCCTCCCGCACGTCGTCGGCGTCGAAGAGCCCGTCCTCGCCGATCACCACGGGCTGCGCACCCGACAAGGCGGCCGCACCGCCGGACTCGTACATGAAGACGTGCGCGCCCTTCCCGACTAGGATCGCGTCGCCGGGCCGCGTCCACGAACGGATCGCGACCTGGTTGGCCATCGTGCCCGACGGCACGAAGAGCGCCGCGGACTTGCCCACCAGCTCGGCCGCGCGCTCCTGGAGCCGGTTCAGCGTCGGGTCCTCGCCGTACACGTCGTCCCCGACCTCCGCGCCGGCCATCGCCTCGCGCATGGCGGGACTCGGCTTCGTCACGGTGTCGCTTCGCAGGTCGATCGGGTCCCTCGGGTCCGTTGCGTCCATCGGCTCCATGCTAATCCGCGAACTGCCGGATTTCGAGCACGCGGCGTCCACCGTCGAGCTGCAGCTCGACACGTCCGGTATCGAGCTCGACGGCCTCCGCCTCGGTCTCTCGCGCGTCGAAGATCGAGTAGCGGATGGTGCAGCGGCCCTCGCGCAGCAGGCGCCAGATGCGCGCCTCTGCGAGCGGACCGTCCGGGCACAGCGTGCGGACCGCGCGAAAGACCTCGCCGTACGGATCGATCTGCCAGCCCGCCAGCGACACGTTCTGGTGCACGTCCGCCCCCGAGAACGCGACCACGCGACGCCCGCTGCGGCGCAGGTCGTCCCAGCGCGCGAGCTCTGGCGCGGGCCGATCGAGCCGCGCGCGCATGGCGGCGTCGCGCGAGAAGCCCAGCCGCAGCAGGCGCAGCGGCAACAGCGGACCGACCGAGTCACGCAGCGCCACGGCGTGGTTGTGCACCTCGAGCCCGTCGAACGGAGCGTCCCAGGCGTGCCAGCCCCCGTAGTGGAAGGGGTGAGGCACGACCGCGAAGCCGCCGAGCTCGTGGATCGCCGCCACGGCCTGCGCACCGTCGAGTCCGCGGGTCGGCAGCGCGCGGGGCAGCTGGTAGCCGAGCAGGTGGCCGTCGAGCGTGCCGAACTCTCCGCCCGTCATCACCAGCAGCTCGCGGCCGCCGGGGCCACGGTACACCCCCGCACGCCATGCGCCGGGGAGTGCACCGTCGGCGTCCTCCAGTACGTGCTCGGTCAGCACCAGGAAGTCGAGCCCGGCCGCGTAGGCGGCCTGGACCACGTCGCTGAACGGGGCTTCGCTGTCGTGCGACGGAGCGTGGTGGACGTGCAGGACGCCGATCAGCGCGGCGGCGGCCAGTGCGAACAAGTCAGGTCGTCGTCACGCGGGGCCGCGCGACTGCACGCGCTGCGCTTCCATGGCCGCGGCTTCCGCCTCGGGGATCTTGCCCTGCCGCTGCAGGAAGCGGGACAGGCCCGTGTGGTACAGCGACTCGGCCGGGTCGGCCTCGATCGCCTTGCCGATCGCTTCGATCGCCTCGTCGAGCCGGTCCTGGCGGCCGTAGACCTCGGCCAGTCCCTGCCACGCCAGAGCGAAGCCGGGATCGGTCTCGACCGCCCGGCGGTAACCCTCGACGGCCGCATCCAGGTCCCCGCGGGCGAACGCCGCGAACGCGTCCTTGTACAGCTGCTTCACCTCGGCCATGTTCTTCTCCCGGCGCCCGATTTCCAGCGGGAGTCTAGCAGCCGTCCTCTACTCGGGGCGCGCAGCGGCCGATGCAGAGCGCGGAACTGCAAGGGTACGGAGCCCAGCGAGGATGGCGGGAGCAGTCGTGGAGGCGGGAGTGGTCACCAGGGTCACGGAGCTGCGGGGAGACGGGATCGGAGCCGAGCTGCGCGCAGCCGTGCACGCGGCCGCGGCGGCGCTTCCCGTCGAGCTGGATTTCGAGCCGATCGACCTGTCGCTCGAGAGCCGGCGCCAGCGCGGCGCGTCGCTGTACGACGAGGCCGAGGAGTCGCTGCGCCGCAACCGCGTGGCGCTCAAGTACCCGACCGCCACCGAAGACGAGAGCCCGAACGCGGAGCTGCGGCGGCGGCTCGGCTTCAGCGTGATCCACCGGCCGGTCATGTCGATCGAGGGCGTGCAGTCGAACTTCAAGGGCGAGGTCTTCCTGCACATCATCCGGGTGGCGACCGGCGGCACCTACGACGACCCCGGCCGCATGATCGGCAGCGACGCCGCCGTCTCGCTGCGGATCGTCGAGCGCCGGCCCTGCCACGAGGCCGCCCGCTACGCGTTCGGCTGGGCGCAGGACCACGGGCTGACGGTCACGTCGTCGTCGAAGCACACCATCCAGCGCACGACGGACGGGTTCTTCGAGTCGATCGTGCGCGACGTGAGCCGCGACTTCCCCGGCGTGACGCACAACGTGGAGCTCTTCGACGCGCTGCTCGCCAAGATCATCCTGAAGCCGCGCGACTTCCAGGTCGTGCTCTGCCTGAACGAGTACGGCGACTTCCTGTCCGACATGGCGTGCGGCCTCACGGGAAGCCTCGGCACGGGAGCGAGCGGCACCTACAGCTTCGACGCGCAGGGCGCGACCGCTGTGGCCATGTTCGACCCCGCGGGCGGTACGGCGCCCGACATCGCCGGACAGGACCGTTGCAACCCGTCGGCGGCGCTGCTGGCGCTGGCGATGCTGCTCGACCATACGGGACACCCGGGCCCGGGCGGGGCGCTGCGCCAGGCGCTGCTCGACTCGATCGCCGCGGGCAAGAGCACGCCCGACATTGGCGGCGACCTGTCGACGAGCGCCTTCACCGCCGCGGTGCTCGCGCGCCTTCCGGACCACCTGGACCGCTAGCCCGGCTAGAATCCGCGCATGGCGATCCGTCCCATGCGCGCCGAGGACCGTGCTCCGGTGCTCGACCTGCTCGAGTCCGCGTTCCACAAGCGCATGGAGTTCGAGCTCTACATGGACTTCGACCCGCTCTTCGACCCGGCCGACTTCCTCCTCGATGTCGAAGACGGCCGCCCCGTGAGCTGCGTGCAGGTCTTCGAGAAGCGCATCCGCCTCGGCGGGAGCGAGGTGCTGCTCGGAGGCATCGGCAGCGTGGCCACGGCGCCCGATCGCCGCGAGCGCGGGCTGGCCGCGGAGCTGATGCGCCGCCAGACCGATGCCATGCGCGAGCGCGGCCTGTCGCTGGGGCTGCTCTTCGCCGGTCCACGCGAGTTCTACGAGAAGCTCGGCTGGCACGCCCTGCCCTTGCGGCAGGCGCTGCTGCAACGCGCGCCCGACGCGCGCACGTGCGCCGGCCGCCGGTTCGAGCCCGGCGACCTGCCGCGCGTCGCCGCCGTGTACGACGCCTATTCCAACGGCATCGACGGCACGACGCTGCGGGACGAGACCTACTGGCGCGGTCAGCTGCGCTACGCCGGCACGCCCGACGAGGACTTCCGCGTGCTCGAGCGAGACGGCGAGATCGTCGCCTACGCCCGCGCCACGCATCTGGGTTCCCTCGCCTGCGCCCTGGAGTACGCCCGCACACCCGGGAATGCCGGCGACCTCGCGCGACTGCTGGCGGGACTCTGCCCCGAGCAAGGCGTGCTGGTCGCGCGGCTCGCCCCGGACCCCGAGCTGGAGGCGGCGCTCGAGGAGGCCGGCGTCGAAAGCAAGCCCCTCCCGGACCCCTCGCCGATGTGGCGCGTACTGGACCGCGCGCGGCTCGCAGGGCTCGTGGATCTGCCCGCGGACACCGACGACGGGGCGCTGCTCCGCGCGCTGCACGAAGGTCCGCTCCACTACTGGCTGTCGGACCGCTTCTGATGCAGCCGCTGCCCGAGGCGCTCCCCGCCGATCCCCTCGCGCTCTTCCAGGAGTGGCTCGACCGCGCCATCGCGGAGCTCCGCGAGCACAACCCCACGGCGATGTCGCTCTCGACCCTGGCCGACGACGGTGCGCCGGCCTCGCGCATGGTCATCTGCCGGGGCTACGACGCGCAGGAGGGCTTCATCGTCTTCTACACCGACCGCGACAGTCCGAAGGGCCTTCAGCTCGACGCCCGCCCACACGCGGCCGCGATCTTCTACTGGGAGCCGCTGCAACGGCAGGTGCGCATTCGCGGCCGCGTGTCGCGGTCCCCGGACGCGGAGTCCGACGCGTACTTCGACTCGCGGCCGCCGGGCGCGCAGCTCTCGGCCCGCGCCAGCCGCCAGAGTCAGCCGGTCGCGTCGCGCGCGGAGCTGCAGCGAATGCACGCCGAAGAGACCGCGCGCTTCGAGCCCGGCGACCCCGTGCCGCGACCCGGGCGCTGGGGCGGCTACCGCATCTGGATCGACGAGATCGAGTTCTGGATCGGCATGCCCGACCGCCTGCACGACCGGGCGCTGTACACCCGAAGCGCCACGGAAGGCACGCCGGGAAGCACGACGGGCTGGTCGTCTACCCGGCTGCAGCCCTGAACATGCCGCTCGAAGCCCTCGACCTCGCGATCCTGGTCGCCGCCGCGCTTGCGACGTCGATCCTCTCCGCCGTCGTCGGCATGGCGGGCGGCATCGTGCTGCTCTCGGTCATGCTGCTCTACCTGGAGCCGCTCGCGGCCATCCCGCTGCATGGGGTGATCCAGCTGGTGTCGAATGGCTCGCGCGCGATCATCCAGCGCCGCCACGTAGACTGGTCGCTCACCTGGCGCTATGCGCTGCTGCTGCTGCCCGCCGGCGCCGTCGGGATGCCCGTCGCGTACGCGATGTCGCCCCCGGTCACGCGGTCGCTGATCGGTGTCTTCGTGCTCGCCGCGACCTGGCGCCCGGGCTGGCTGTTGCTGGGAACGCACCCCGAAGACTCCCGGCCGCGGCTGCGCTTCTTCGCGCTGGGCGGCGTGACGGGGTTCCTCCAGATGGTGATCGGGGCCGTCGGGCCGCTTATCGCCCCGTTCTTCCTGAATCTGGGCCTGACGCGGCAGGCCCTGGTCGGAACCAAGGCCGCTTGCCAGGTGCTCGGCCACACGTCGAAGCTGATCCTCTTCGGCATCGCGGGTTTCGCCTACCTGGACTGGGCAGGACCGCTCGCCGCCATGTGTGGCGCCGTGATCGCGGGCACCTGGCTCGGGAGCCAGTTGCTGGAACGCGTCAACGAGCGCATGTTCACGCTGCTCTTCAAGGGCGTGCTCACCGCCGTCGCGCTGCGGCTGGTGCTCTGGGAGGGCTGGAAGCTCCTCGCCCCTGTCTTGTAAGATCTCGACACCTGACCGCTCACGCCACTGGAGAAGTCCATGAAGCGTCTCATCAGTCACGAGGAGCTCGCGCGAGACAGCCGGTTCAAGCGCGTCCGCAACCGCAACTCACTGCTCACCGACCTGCCCGACGACGTCGACGTGATCGCGAAGGTCCTCGAGTCCGCCGGTCCATCCATCCGCAAGCGGGTCGAGGGCACCGAGCTCGAGTCGGCCTACGACGAGATGGGACCGGGCTTCCAGTTCCTCACCAACCTGGCTCCGGTCGACAAGGACTCGCCCGCGTTCATTCTCCAGCTCCGCATGCGCCTGCACGGGATCTTCGTCGGGGAGCTGCAGGCGATGGAGGCGGCAGGCCGCACCCTCTGGGACTTCCCGGACGCGCCGTGGGAGTTCAAGATGAACATGGCCCGCCAGACCTGGGACGAGGCGCGCCACGTGCAGATCTTCGAGAAGCTCATGGACCACGTGGGCTGCGAGACCGGCGCATACCCCGAGAGCACCTTCCTGTTCGAGACCTCGTGCGCCGACGACCCCGCGTTCCGCGTGGCGGGCGTCAACCGCTGCCTCGAGGGGCTGGCCTGCGACGTGTTCCGCGACCTGATGGAGCTCGCGAAGCAGATCGACGACCCCCTCATGCGGCAGGCGCTCGACTACGTGCTGGCTGACGAGCTGACGCACGTGCGCTTCGGCAGCGAGTGGGTCAAGGAGTTCGTGCGCGGCGACGAGGACCGTCAGCAGGCGGTCAAGGAGTACCAGCGCGAGGTCGAGACCAGCTTCGCGTTCGGCGGAGCCCGCAAGCTCGCGCGCGACGTGCGGCGCGAGGCGGGCTTTACCGACGAGGAGATGGACGAGATCGAGAGCCTCGGCGGAAAGGGGCCCAAGCGCGACACGATCCGGCGCGCGGCCGAGCTGGTCCGCGACCGGCACGTGGCACGTCAGCGCGGCGAGAACGTCGCCGCGCTCTGACGCTCAGGCGTTCGCGACTCCCAGGTCCCCCGCGACTCCGCCGCACGCTTCGAGCTGGCTCGTCATCTCCGCGGCGCGCGCGCGCCGGCGCTGCTGCTTGGCGTCGGTGTCGCAGAGCCGGTCGAGCACCTCGCCCGCCCAGGCCTGGTGGCGCCGCGCCTTGCGAACGATGTCCTCGAGCAGCTCGATCGTCGGCGCGTCCGAGATATAGTCCGTCTCGCGCGCGGTGCGCTCGTAGACCTCGATCAGGTGGGGCTTGAGCACGTCGAACATTCCGGCGAGCTTCTCGATCGTCAGGTCCGGCGTCTCCGGCTCGGCGACCGACTGCACGAAGGCGGCGAACCCGTCGTTGGCCGACTCCGAGGCGGCTACCGACTTGCGCCCGCAGCGCAGCTCCGGGAGCCGCTTGCCGAGCACGTCAGCTGCCGTCGCCGCATCCCAGACGATCTTGCCGAGCCCCGTCTTCACGGGCAGCTCGGGAATCGTGGCGATCCAGCCGCCGAGGATCATCATCGTCCACTCCTCGGCGTAGCGGAAGTTCCGCACGCGGCGCGCCATCGACTCGACGTCGTAGCGACCGTGGAGCTCGCGCAGGTCGGCGGGGATCTCGAAGGCCGAGTACGGCGCGAAGGTGGTGCGCTCGTCAGCGCCGGTTCCGGGGTACATCCTCTGCTCGGTCACGCCGTCGCCTCCTGTCCCTGCTGCCGCTTCTCCTCACGACGCTTCTCCTCTCGCCGGGCGAGGTGGCGCTCGCGAATGATCTTGGTGGCCGCCATCAGCGTCTTGCGCGACGGCCCCTCGCCCGAGAGCTCCAGCAGCTCGCTGAGCTCTTCCTCGGTGAAGCCCGCCTCGCGGCGGTCCTGCATGGCGATCGGCACCGCCGCGTCTTCGCGGTCGGAGCGCGCGCCGCCCAGGCTGAACTGCTTGTCGACCTCGCGCCGGAAGTCCTGCGCGCGCTTGAACCGCTCGGGATCGCCGCGCGTGAACTCCTTGACCCACTCGCTGCCGAAGCGCACGTGGGTCAGCTCGTCGGCGAGCACGTAGTCCATGGCCTGCTTCAGAAGCTCGTCGCCCGACTGCTCGGCGAAGCGGATCAGGTCGCGGAACACGTCGCAGGCCAGTCCCTCGAGACCGCGGTTCACTCCGGCGACACGGAGCGCCGGGTCCTCGCTGCACGCGCACTCGAAGAGGAACGTGCTCTCGGGATAGTCGCCTGCCTTGCAGCCCACGTGGTCCATCAGCTTCTCGAAGATCTGCACGTGGCGCGCCTCGTCCCAGGCCTGGCGAGCCATGTTCATCTTGAACTCCCACGGAGAGTCGGGGAAGTCCCAGAGCGAGCGCGAGGCGCCCTCGAGCGCCTGCATCTCACCGACGAAGATCGCGTGGAGGCGCATCGCCAGGCGCTGCCGCTCGGCGGGTGCGCCCGGCGTCAGCGGCTCGTTCAGGGTGACCAGGCCGAAGGCCGGACCGTACTCTTCGAAGAGCGGCTCGGCCGCCGTGCCCTGCACGGAACTCTCGATCATGTCGCTGAACTGGTCGAAGACGTTGACGACCGTGTCCACGTCGTCGGGCAGGGTGGCCAGCACCGTCGACGCAGCGTTGTCTTGGCGCACGAACCGCTGGTCGCGGGCCAGTTCGGAGTGGTGGATGAAGCGCTTCACAGGGACCTCCTCAGGCTTGCCGGGATTCTGACACCGGAACCCGTCACGGGGCAATGGCCGGCGGAGCGCGCCACGACGGAGCTTTCCGTCTCCGGTAGACTGCGTCCGTGCTTCGATTCCTTGCCCGCAACCTGTTCGCGGTCGCCGTGCTGCTCGTGGCCACCTCCGAGGTCCTGATCCTGCAGTGGGCGCTGCTGGCGGCCGGCGGCGCGGCGCTCGGGGCCGGCGGCACGCTGCTGGCGGTACTCGGAGTCACCGCCGCGAACCTGGGGCTCATGACCTGGATGCGCAGGGCGCGGAGCACCACGCGCGGGCTCCGCGGCCCCTTCATGATGGTGAGCCTGGGGGCGCTGCTGAGCGGACCGCTGCTGCTGGCATCCCTGGCGGCGGGGCTGGCGGGCCCGCAGGTCGCCGCCGTCGGCGGGGCGCTGGCGCTGTCCATCGGCTTCGGCTCGGTCTTCTGGGGCTACTCGGTGGGCCAGCGGCGCGTGGTGGTCGAGGACGTCCCGATCCCGCTGCGCGGACTTCCGGAGGGGCTCGAAGGCTTCACGATCGCGCACATCACCGACCTGCACATCGGCCCGCAGCTTCGCGCAGCCCGGCTGCGCGGGTTCATCGAGCGCGTCAACGAGGTGGGCGCCGACATGATCGCCATCACCGGCGACATGTTCGACTTCGACCCGGAGTACGTCGAAGAGGGCTGCCTGGAACTGGCGGCGCTGGACGCGCCCTTCGGGGTGTGGGCCGTGCTCGGGAACCACGACGTCTACACCGGCGCCGACACGGTGGCGGACGGGCTTCGCAAGTGGACGTCGATCCGGCTGCTGCGCGACGAGTGGACCACGCTCGACGTCGGCGGCGAACCACTGCACCTGCTCGGCATCGACGACCCGGGCCGCCTCTGGGGCGATCCCGACGCCAGCGCGTTGCGGCGCGTGGCCGCGGAGTGCCCCGACGTCCCTGCGCGGCTGCTGCTCGTGCACCGGCCCAACTACTTCGAAGCGATCACGGAGCTCGGACTGCCGATCGCGATCGCGGGCCACACGCACGGCGGCCAGGTCGCACTGCCGCCCCCCATGCAGCACCACAACATCTCGCGGCTGATGACACAGTACACGCGCGGGCTCTTCGAGTCGGAGCAGTCGCTCATGTACGTGAACCGGGGACTCGGCGTCGCCGGCCCGCCGATCCGGCTGAACTGCCCGCGCGAGATCGCGCGGCTCCGGCTCACCCGCCGCTAGCCGGGGGGCGCCCCTCCCCGCAGCTTGTCGACGATCGAACGCCACAACGTCGACAGGTCCCAGCCCTCGCGCACCAACTGGAAGTAGTGATCGCCGTCGTCCTTGACCAGGAAACGGGCGCGGCGGCCGGCCAGCGCCCGCATCGCGTCGGCGCCGGGCTCGACCGGCGCGTCGAGCTTCGCGAACACGCGCCGGTCGCCGATCGAGAGCAGCGCCACGTGGATCGGACCCTGCCCGTCCGCCGTCACGTGGATGGTCGTCGCCGCCTCGACGCGCGCGTCCTGCCCTGAGAGGGCGGCCGGGGTCGCGTGGGGCGTCGCGCGACGGACGGACGGTCTGGGCGGCTTGGGCACGTCGTCCGGCGTCCGGTCGTTGTCGCTGCGCTCGATCAGCGTCACGTACACGTTGTTGCCGGGCCCGCCGATCGAGTGCGAGATGCCGACGCGCGCGTCCGCCGCCTGCGCGCGCGGGTTGGGGAACGCTCGCGTCAGCTGCAGGTACAGCTCCGACACCTGGAACAGCCCCGTGCCGCCGACGGGATGGCCCCGTGACTTCAACCCCCCCGACATGTTGACCGGAATGCGTCCGAGCGGCCCACAGCGATCGTTTCGGTACGGATCGAGCGGAACGGCGTCCCCGCGCGCATCGCCGATCAGAGCCGAGACGGCCTCCTCTGCCGGAAAGAGACCCAGGTCGATCAGGTTAAGGGGCAGCAGGCTGTTGAAGGCGTCGTGGAGTTCGGCGACCAGGCCGGCGACGGCGCGCACGTCGGCGATGCCCGCTTCGCAGTAGGCGCGCGCACAGGCCCGGCGCGTCGCATCCAGGTACGAGAGATGCTCGCGGTCGAGCAACGACGAGGTGTCGGTCGCGGCGCCGAGTCCCGCCACGCGCACGTCCTGCGGCCGCGCCGTCAGCACGACCGCGGCCGCACCGTCACAGATGGGGGAGCAGTCCTTGCGGTGGAGCGGCGTCGCCACCGGCAGGTTCTTCTCGGCGTTGTAGTAGGCCGAGAGCGGCTCCGGCCGGCCGCTGAACGCGGCCAGCGGGTTGTCCGCGCCGAGCGCGTGCGCGCGGTTCATCAGCCGGGCCAGCACGTCGGCGACCTCGGGACCCTCGATCCCGCGCTCCCGGAAGAACGCCTGCGTCACCAGGGCGATCAGCGCCGGCATGGTGAAGCCGAAGCGCCGCTCCACGGGGTCGACCGTCTTCGACATGATCTTGGTCGCGTCGGCGGTGGTGACGGTCTTCATGCGCTCGCCGGCGATCACCAGCACCGTGTCCGCGGCGCCCGCGCGGATCTTGTAGCAGGCCTCGTGGAACGCGGCCGCGCCGGTCGACGAGGCGGTCTCGGAACGCACGGCGGGAATCCCCGTCAGGCCGAGACGGTCGGCGATCTTGGCGGCGATGTTCGCCCGGCCCTCGAACTCCTCCGAGTCCATGATGCCGACCTGGATGGCGTCGAAGTCACCGTCCGTGCGTTCGGTGCCTGAAAAGTCCGCACTCTCGAGGGCGCGTTCGAATGCGTCCTGAAAAAGATCGAAGACGCTGCCGAATACCTTTCCAGTGAGGTCGACCTTGGTCAGGCCGACACCTGCAATGTACACTTGGCGACCCACGCTCATGGCGCGGCGAACATAGTCGGTTTCGGGGGATCCATCATGCGACGCCTGACCCTGGCGCTATTGGCGGTACTGGTCGTCGTGGCCATCAGCTGGGCGATGTTCATGTCGGGCCCGGACGTTCCGGACCAGAGCGTGCTGACGCTCGAGCTTTCGGGCGAGTTCGAGGAGATCCCCCCGACCGACGCGCTCGCGCAGTTCATGGCGCGGGGCCCGGCACTTCCGACGCTCCTGCTACAGCTCGAGAAGGCCGCGGCGGACGAGCGGATCCAGGCGGTGCTGCTGCACATCCGGCCGATCCGCCTCGGCTGGGCGCGGACACAGGAGCTCCACGACGGCGTGGTGCGCCTGCGCGAGTCGGGAAAGACCGTGGTGGCGCTGCTCGACCTGGCGACCCTCAACGCGACGCGCGAGCTGCTGCTGGCATCCGCGGCATCCAAGGTCTACGTCGTCCCCGGCTACCTGGGACCGCTGGCGGGCCTGTCGGGCGAGTTCCTCTTCCTGTCGGGGTTCCTCGACAAGCTCGGCATCCAGTTCGAGTACGAGCGCGTCGGCGACTACAAGTCCGCGCCCGAGATGTTCGCCGCTCGCGAGATGAGCGAGCCCGCGCGGCGCAACGCGAACGCGCTCTTCGACGGGCTCTACGACCAGCTCGTGACGCGGCTCGCCGTCGGCCGCGGCCTCTCCCCCGAACGGGTGCGCGCGCTGGTCGCGGCCGCACCCGGAACCGCGGACGAGATCGTCGAGGCGAACCTGGCCGACGGCGTGGCGACGAAGAAGGAAGCGCTGCGCCTGGCGGGCCTCGAGGACGCCCCTGAGGTCCGGCTCGACACCTACCTGCACGTTGATCCGCGCGACCTGGGGCTTCGCGACGGTCCGACGATCGCGCTGGTCTTCGGTGACGGCACGATCGTGCCGGGGCCGGGCGGGCGCTCGCAACGCTTCGCGGCCGACCCGATCGCCAAGGCGCTACGCGAGGCGGGCGAGGACGACGACGTCGCGGCGATCGTCCTGCGCATCAACTCGGGCGGGGGCTCCCCGCTGGCATCGGAGCTGCTGTGGAGCACCGTGCGCGAAGTGACCGAGCAGAAGCCGGTGGTCGTCTCGATGGCGGACGCGGCCGCGTCCGGGGGCTACTACGTGGCGAGCGCCGGCAACGCCATCTTCGCCGAGCCCGGCACGCTGACGGGCTCGATCGGCGTGTTCCTGATCCGCCCGGCCTACCGGGGCCTCTACGAGAAGCTCGGCGTGCAGACCGAGACGCTTGCGCGCGGCCCGTTCGCCAGCGTGTCCGGCGGCAGCGGGCCGTTCACGCCGGAGCAGCGCGCGCGCACGAAGCACTTCGTGCACGCCCTGTACAGCGAGTTCCTGGAGCGCGTGGCGACGGGCCGGGGCATCGACGTCGAGCAGGTGGACCGCGTGGCGCAGGGGCAGGTCTGGCTCGGCGACGCGGCGCTCGAACTCGGCCTGATCGACGGGCTCGGCGGGCTCCACGCCGCGGTGGCCCGCGCGAAGCAGGAGGCCGGCATCGACGCCGACGTCGACCCACGCCGCGCCGTCTTCCCGGGACCGCGCAGCATCGGCGAGCAGGTCCGCGGCCTGATGCGCGGGGAGCTGCGGACCTGGCTGGTGCGCCAGGTCATGCCGTTCGAGCTGCCGAGCCTGTTCGCAGCGCTCGCGGAGTCGTTCGAGGGCGGGGTGGCCTACCTGCCGTCGTGGTGGATCGAGTTCGACTAGACGGTCTCGCCCAGAACCTGGGAGTAGACCCGGCGGGTCTTCTCGAACAGCGCGTCGAACGTGAAGTCGCTCTCGTAGAGCTGGCGTCCCTGGCGTCCCATCTCGGCACGCCGCTCCGGCGCGTCGAGCAGCGACTCGATCCGCTGGGACAGGACCTCGACGTCGCCGCGCGGAGCCAGCAACCCGTTGCGCCCGCTCACGACCGACTCGTGCACGCCCGCCACGTCCGACGCGATCACGGGCAAGCCCGCGCGCATGGCCTCGAGGATGCTGCGGGGGAAGCCCTCGTACCTGGAGATCAGCAAGAAGAGCTGGCTGCGCGCGAGGATCTCGGCCACGTCGGTCCGCGCACCCAGGAAGTGCACGCGCTTGTCGATGTCGAGGTCGCGCGCGAGCCGCTCGAGGTCGGCGCGCAGCGGCCCGTCGCCGGCCAGGTCGAGCTCCCACTCCGCGGCCTGCAGCCTTGCCAGCGCGCGGAAGAGGGTCGCGTGGTCCTTTTGCTCGACGAGCCGGCTGACCATGACGAGCCGGGGAGGCGAGACCGACGGGTCGGCCCGCAGGAGCGGATCCACGTCGGTCATGCCGTTGTGGATCGTGACGAGCTGCGACTCCTTCCCGACTCCGGTCTCGAGCGCGAGCTTCCGGTCGCGTTCGCAGACCGTGATGATCCTGCGGGCCAGCGGAGCCACCAGCCGCTCGGCGGTGTGGTAGCGCGCCGCGCCGGGGACGGCCTCGGTGAACGCCCAGCCGTGGGCGGTGAAGACGACGGGCACGCCGCAGAGCCGGGCCGCGATCCGCCCCAGCACGCCCGCCTTGGACGAGTGCAGCGACACCAGGTCCGGCTTCTCGCGCCGCAGCAGCGAAACGATCTCGAGTACGCCCCGCACGTCGGTCCAGGGCCGGATGGGCACGACCATGTGGCGGAGCGGCGTGTACGCCAGCCCCACCCGATCGAGCTCGTCGCGGAACGGACCCGCCCCGCCCGCCGCGATCCGCACCTGGTGGCCCTGCGCCGCGAGCGCGGTGCCCAGGTCGCGCAGGTGCACCTGCGGTCCGCTCAGGTACTCCGAGCTGGTGAGCACGAAGACGATCTTCACTCGGCCCTTCCCTCGGCGCCGTCTGCGCCCACCGAGCGCAGGCGCGGCGGCGAGCCGGGCAGGATGCCCCGGTTGCGCCCGATCAGGAGTACGCGTCCCGGCTGCGCCGGCGCGTAGAGCACGAAGTCCGAGAGCCCGTCGGCACCGAGGTCACCGAAGCTGATGCGTCCCTCGGTGTCGAACTCCTGCCGCGCGATGCGCTTTCGATAGCGGTGTTCGGGTCCCCCGAGCCAGATCTCGACCGCGTCGCCGTCGCCCGACCCCATCAGGTCCAGGAAGCCGTCGGAGTTCACGTCGACGTTGAACGTCGGCATGAACCCGCGCGGGCGTCCCGTGTCGAAGTTCAGCGGGATGGCGAACTTGCGCTCGACCCACGGCTTGACGACGAACGTCCCATCCTCGGCGGAGCGGTGGATGTCAACCTCTGCGTCGATCGCGCGCTGAATCAGCGCCTCGACCACCTCGAGCAACGAGAAGCGTACGGCGATGCGCACCAGCTCGAGCCGTCCGTCGGAGTCGAGGTCGATCAGCTGCTCGGCGGTCCACGCCCCGCTGTTCTCGAAGCGCTGGTCGGGTACCGCCAGGTCCCAGCGCCCTTCGCGGTTCAGGTGCACCGTCGTCTCGGTGCGCGTGTCGAGAAGCGAGCCGCTGACCTGCGAGACCAGCACGTCGAGGCGTCCGTCGCCATTCAGGTCGGTGATGTCGATCCGCACGGCGCCCGATCCGCGGATGTGGTCGCTCTCGGAGACTCGCGCCAGCGGCAGCACGCGGTCGGGCGCGCTCTCGAACGTGCCGTCGGGCCTGCGCAGGAACACGCGCAGCTCGTGCCGCGATGCGGACACCACGTCGGACTGGCCATCGCCGTCCACATCGCCGACGTGCATGCGCGGCACGTCGAAGAAGAGCTGGAGCTCGCTCTCGACGGTCATCGGTCCCGGGCGCGTGGGCACGAAGTA
Organism: Deltaproteobacteria bacterium; assembly: GCA_019311115.1. Lineage (GTDB taxonomy): Bacteria > Myxococcota_A > UBA9160 > SZUA-336 > SZUA-336 > JAFDDB01. The sequence continues at coordinate 18,893 of JAFDDB010000001.1, read as the reverse complement.
GTTGGCGCGCAGACCCACCTGGAACCGCGCGGCGACCTCACCCGAAGACGAGAGGGCGATCGTCTCGCCCGGTCCGGGAATCAGCAGCCAGAGTCCGTCGCCCAGTCCCCGCCAGGCGATCCTGAGCCGGTCCATGCCGCGCTCGTCTGCAGCAGCGCCGAGCGTCACGCCCCCCGGCACGGGGACTTCCCGGCTACGGACTTCTTCGTGTCCGAGCGAGATCACCGTCAGGCCGCCGCGCCGCAGAACGATCAACTCGTCGCCCGGTTCCGGCATCACGTCGGCCAGGTCGAACGTCGCACTGCCCTCGGGCAGCGGGTACACACGATCCGGCTTCGACGGGAGCTTCCCGTCCGCGTACAGGAAGACCCGGATCCAACGCTCCTCGTTCGGCGGCACGCCGACGAACTCGACCTGCAGCAGGTCGAGCTGCCCGTCCCCGTTCAGGTCGGCGAGCTCCGCGGCGACGGTGCGGCCGGTGGTCTCGATCTCGAGCACGTCGAACGGAGCCTCGGCTGCCGCGGCCGGTAGGGCGACGCAGAGCCAGCACGCCATGGCCGAGGAGCGCAGCATGGACGGCATCGTAGCCCAGCGCGTCCGGCCCCGTAGAGCGCCCGCCCTGCAAGGCCGGGACGTTGCGTAAGCCCTGCGCGCGCAGGAGTCCGCGCCCCGCGCCCGAACCCGCCGCCCCGCGACACCTTTTTGCCTCACCCGCCCACTTTCCCTGTACCGGGAAGGTGCTCTGCGACGCCCTGCCCCACGGAGGGCCGGCTCGGGTTCCGGCTGCGGAGATCGCTGTACCTGCTGAGCTGAGGATGGAACGGGAATGGAACCGCACTCTGGTATGCTGCATGCGGGAGGGTGGCCTAGCATGAAGATCGACCAGGAGTTCGTGGTCGGCCGAAGCCGGGACGATGTCGTCGACTCGCTCGACCGCGACGACACTTTTGCCGCGCTGTTCCCCGACACGAGCGTGCACTCGCTCGGCGAGCACTCGCGAGAGACACGCACGCCGTATCCGGGCCCGGGACGCGCGCGCGACATCCGCTTCGTGTTCCAGACCGCGTCCGACGGCAACGTTCGCTTCGAGAAGATCTGCGACGGGAACATCTGGCGCTCGCTCGAGGGCGAGGTGCGTGCCGAGCGCGTCGACGACCGGATGACGCGCGTCGTGCTGACCATGGAGGGACGCACGCGCGCCTTCGTGCCCGAGCTGACCATTCGCGCGCCGATGCGCGAGCAGATCGTGCAGATGGCGAAGTCGCTGCGCTCGCTGCTCGAGACCGACTGAACCGTGCCGTTCGCGACGGCGAGCGACGCCGCTCGCATCTTCTACACGGTCGAGGGGAGCGGTCCCGTAGTCGCCCTGTCGACGCCGTCGTTCTCGTCGCACCGCCTCTGGGAACGGCAGGTCCAGGGGCTCGCGAGCCGCTACCGCGTCGTCACCTGGGACTACCGCGGACACGGGCGTTCCGACGCGCCGCTCGAGGACGAGCGCTACAGCCTGGAACAGGTCGTGGACGACCTTCGCGCGGTGCTCGACGCAGCGGCCCCCGGCGCACCCGCCCACCTGGGAGGCCTCTCGGTCGGCGGCATCGTCAGCCTGTCCTTCGCGCTCACACACCCCGAGCGCGTGCGGTCGCTGCTGCTCTTCAACACCGGGCCCGGCTTCAAGAATCCGGACGCCCTGGCCGGCTGGCAGAACATGCTCGAGCGCTCCGCCGTGAAGCTCGAAGAGGTGGGGCTCGAGCGCTACCTCGAAGGACGCCGAGCAACCGCGGAGCTGCTCGGCCTGCAGCCCGAATCGCCGCAGGCGCAGGCGACGCGGGAAGGCGTGCTCACATCCAGCGTCGAGGGGCTCACGCGCTTCGCCCGGCGGGTCGCGGGGCCCGTGCCCAACCTGGTCGACCGGCTCGCGGACGTCGCGATGCCCGCGCTGATCCTGGTCGGCGAGAAGGACGAGGCCTTCCAGCGCGCCTCTCAGGTCATGGCCGCCAAGCTGCCTGCGGGCCGGCGCGTGGAGCTGCCCGGAGCGGGCCACGCGCTCAACCTGGACGAACCGGAGGCCTTCGCCGCCGTGGTCGAGCGCTTCCTCGCGGAGCAGGATCCCGCCTGAACGCGGGGCTCCGGCCTCACCCGGGGCCCCCGGCGCTGTGAGCCTCGACCTTGAATGGGCTCCGGGAGGTGTGGTCTACTGGGGTCCAGCCCGGACCGGTTCGCCCGGAGACACGGGCCGCGAGGAGACAGGCATGGGTTGGATCTTCATGGTGATGCTGGCGATGATCGGCGGCTCGGTGGTCGTCGAGCTGATCCTGCCCATGAGTATCAAGGAGCGCATGGGTGCGGCCATCTGCTGGTCGATGATGGCGGTGACCATGACCTTCCTCGGCGCCGCTACGCTCGGCCTGCTGGCCGTGGGCTGGATCAACATCATCCAGCCTATGCTCTTTTCTTAGCGCTGCTTCCTAGCGGGTTATCGGCGGCAGAGCCGCCTGCCCGCACGGCGCGCGGCTCGGAAGCCGCTCGCCTTTGGTGCTGACCCGCTGTGTCTGGGGCCTGCAGGGCGGCCCCTGCGTTTCCGCTGGGCTGGGGCGGTCTTGGGGGAGGATCGCCTAGGTTCTGGAGGCTTGCGTGGGTCGGGGGCGCAACCGGTTGGGGGCTGGGCGGTTCGACTGGGGGGAGCGTGTGGCGGATCCGGAGGCAGACCCTGACGCGAGGCTCATGCTGGCCTTCCGGGCGGGGGACCGGGCCGCGTTCGAGACGCTCTTTCAGCGGCACACGCCCCCGCTGGTCAACTTCCTGGCTCGCATGGTCCGGGACCGCGGGCGCGCAGAGGAGCTGGCCCAGGAGGTGTTCATCCGCATCTACAACGCCCGGGAGCGCTACGAGGCCAAGGCCCGCTTCTCGACCTGGATGTTCGGGATCGCTCACAACCTTGCGCTGAACGACCTGGACCGGGCCTGGCGGAAGCGCGAGCGTCCGATGGACGACGGGGCGGAGACGCGGCACGCCGACCCCGGCGCCGGACCCGAGGAGCAGGTCGATGCCCGGCGTACCAGCGAGCGGCTCGAGACGGCGCTGCGCGGGCTGCCCGAGCGGCAGCGCGCGGCCCTGCTCTTGCGCACCAACGAGGGACTCGGGTACGACGAGATCGCGGAGGCCCTGGGTGTGAGCATGGCGAGCGTGAAGAGCCTGATCCACCGCGCGCGCGAAGGGCTGTCCCAGAAGCTCCGGGAGGTCGGGCGATGAGCGGCTGCCGCCGATGGGGCGCAGAGGTCGCCGCCTACCTGGACGGCGAGCTCGACGAGGCCGCGGGCCCCTCGTTCGACGCGCACCTGCCGGACTGCGAGGCCTGCGGCGAAGCGCTCGAGGCGCAGCGTGCTCTCGACGTGGACCTCCGCTCGCTGCCGAGGATCGAGCCGTCGCCGCAGTTCGAGGCGCAGTTCTGGGCACGGCTGGCGCGCGCGGAAGGCGAGGAGCCGGTGCGCGGGTGGCTCCACTCCTGGCGAATGCGCGTCGCCGAGGTCGCGTTCGTCGCAGCCGGCGTGGGCGCGCTGGCCTGGATGGTCACGCAAGACGACCCGCGGGCCACGCAGACCACGGCCCTGCTGGAGAAGGACTGGGAGATCGTCGCCGAGGGCGAGCGCTTCGAGCTGCTGCTCGACGAGGATCACGAACTGCTCTGGTCGTTGGAGGTGCTCGAGGCGTGGGATGGCTCCGAGGAGATCTGAGACGGCTTCCGGCGACCCTCGCCGACCTGGCTCCGCCGGCGCCCCGTCCGAAGGACGCAGCGGAGGACGCAGCGACGCACACCGGCGCCGAGCTGACGCCCGAGGATCAGAAAGTGCTGGACGCGCTCGAGATGCTGATGGACCTGGAGCTGCTCGAGGACTGGGACCCGCACGAGGACCTGCCGATTCCCGTGGCGCCCTCCGCGCCGCCCGAAGCGCCGGGCGTGGAGAAGCTCCGGTGAGGTCGCTGGACCGGCGTGGCTTCCTGGCCGGCCTGCTCGGGCTGGGCGCCGCCGCACTGCTGTCCACGGTTCCCGGCAAGGCGCGCGCCCAGGCGACGGACCGCCCGCCGATCGGCGATCCCGACGCCCTCCGCGAGTGGTGGAAGGACCTGCCGCCCGAGCGGCGCGAGAAGCTCCGCGAGCGCTACGAACGCTACCAGGGCCTGGACCCGGAGCAGCAGAAGCGCCTGGAGAAGCGGCTCGACCGCTGGCGTGACCTGCCCGAGGACCAGCGCGGACAGATCCGGCAGCGCTGGCGCAACTTCCGCAAGCTCCCCCCCGAGCAGCAGAAGCGCATCCGCGAGAACCTCGGCCGCTGGCGCGACCTGGACCCGAAGCGCCGCGAGCAGATCCGCGAGCGCTTCCGCCGCTACGAGAAGCTCTCGCCCGAGCAGCAGAAACGCGTGCGCAAGCGGGCGCGCGATCGCCGCGATCGCAACCTGCAGCGCAGACGCGATCCGCAGGCTGACCGCAACAGGCAGGGCGATCGCAACCGTCAGCGTAATCGCGACGGACGGGGGAATCGCGACGGACAGGGGAATCGAAACCGACAGGGCGATCGCGGCGGAGACGACCGCCGCAGGTAGGCGCGGCCACCGCGAGGGCTGCGCCGACCCGGGTTCTAGGACGCTACACTGCCGCCGTGCCGAAGGCCCGCATCCAGATCATGGACACCACGCTTCGGGACGGCGAGCAGACGCCCAACGTCTCGTACACGCCGTCCGAGAAGTTCCAGATCGCCCAACTGCTGTTGCGCGAGGTGAAGGTGGACCGCATCGAGATCGCGAGCGCGCGCGTCTCGGCGGGAGAGGCCGAGGCCGTGCGGCGCATCACCGCCTGGGCGCGCAAGGCGGGGTGCCACCAGCGCATCGAGATCCTGGGCTACGTGGACGGCCACAGCTCGGTGGACTGGATCGTCGAGAACGGCGGAGCGGTCATGAACCTGCTGACCAAGGGCTCGCGGCTGCACTGCGAGAGGCAGCTGCGCCTGACGCCCGAGCGCCACTTCAAGGACATCGCCGAGACCGTGCGCTACGCGCGCAAGAGGCGATTGACGGTCAACGTCTTTCTCGAGGACTGGTCCGCCGGAGTCCGCGACAGCTTCGACTACGTGTTCAGCCACGTCTCCAACCTGACCGGCCTCGGTGTGAAGCGCATCTTCCTGCCCGACACGCTCGGCAACCAGAGCCCCGAAGAAGCGGGCCGCTACGTGGAGCTGATGACGCGGACCTGGCCGGGCGTGCACTTCGAGTACCACGCCCACAACGACTACGGCCTGGCCGCCGCCAACTGCATCGCCGCGATCCGCGCGGGCGCGCGCGGTCTACACACCAGCGTGAACGGCATGGGCGAGCGGGCAGGCAACGCACGGCTCGGCGAGGTCGTGGCCTCGGTGAACGACCTGACTGACAGCACGACGCAGGTGAACGAGGCGCGGCTCGTCGCGATCAGCGAGATGGTCGCCACCTTCTCGGGCCGCCCGGTCTCGGAGAACGCCCCGGTCGTGGGGCGTGACGTCTTCACCCAGACCGCGGGCATCCACGCCGACGGCGACTCCAAGGCCGGGCTGTACGCGAACAAGCTGCTGCCGCGACGCTTCGGCCGGCGGCGGCGTTACGCGCTCGGAAAGCTCGCCGGCAAGGCCTCGGTCGACCAGAACCTGAAGGCGCTCGGCATCAAGCTCTTGCCGGAGAATCGCGACCGCCTGCTCGAGCGGATCGTCGAGCTCGGCGACAAGAAGCACATGGTGACCGCCGAGGACCTGCCGCTCCTCATCGCCGAGGTTCTCGACCGGCCCGACTCCGAGATCTTCCGCATCGAGCGCTACCAGATGCTGTCGACCAACGACGAGCTTCCCACGGCGAGCCTGCGGCTGACCTACGCGGGCCAGAGCATCGAGGCCCGGGCGAACGGCGACGGCGGCTACGACGCCTTCATGAAGGCGCTGGCCAAGGCCGCGCGCAAGCTCGATCTGAAGCTGCCGGCGCTCGTCGATTACAAGGTGCGCATCCCGCCCGGCGGACGCACCGGGGCGCTGGTCGAGACGACGATCACCTGGCGGCGCTCCGCACGCTCGCAGCCGTTCACGACCCGGGGAGTAGACTCCGACCAGCTGGCCGCGGCGGTCATGGCCACCGAGAAGATGCTGAACCTGATCGCCGGGGAGCGGGCCCGTCCGAAGTGAGCGCTCCCACGTGAGCCGCTCGAATCCGGGGCTGGCGCTGGCGCTGGGCGCCGCCTGCGCGCTGGCCTGCAAGACACCGGAGCCCGAGGCGATCTACCGACCGGCCGAGAGCGTGCTCGAGGTCGTGACGCTGCTGCGGCTGCATCGCGACGACGACACCTACCGTTTCGAGCCGGCACGCGACTACACCGGCAAGAACGTGTACCGCGCCAGCTTCGACCGGCTCGAGAGCCTGGAGCAGCTCTACCGCGACAAGTTCCAGAGCGGCTACCTCGACGCCGAGATCCAGTACGCCAAGGGCATGGCGCTGGAGCGGATCACCGAGTACGAACTGGCGGCCCGGCACTTCGCGCACGTGGCGAGCCTGGATAACGTGCTCCGCGACTCGGCGTCGGAGTCCGGGGCGATCTGCGAGCGTCTCGACGCCGCGCGCGGCATCGCGCCGCCGCCAGACGCGTCTCCGGGGCACGCCCTCGAGGTCTTCGACGAGCGCATGCGGCTGCTCGACGAGCTGCTCGAAGAGGCCGGCACGACCTGGCACCGCCCGGTCGTGCGCGAAGAGATCGAGCGCGCCGACCTGGCGCGCGCCGAGTACTTTCGCGCGCGCTGGATGCTGGAACCGCGTCACTCCGCGCTCGTACTGCAGCAGTACCAGGTACTGCTGCAGAACCACGCCGACAGCAAGAACCGCAGCCGCCACCTGATCGCGCTGGCGGATCTGTACTCGGACCTGTCGCGCCGCTACGCGACGGAACACCCCCCGGTGTCGCTGCGCTTCGACGCCGCTACCTTCGACGAATACGCACAGAGCGCCAGCCGTCTCTACGAATCGGTATCGCAGCAGGACGGGGCGATCGAGAAGATCGAGGCCGCGGCCAAGCTCGACGCCTTCCTGGCATTCACACTCGAAGTCCATGAGCAGAAAATCCCGCAGTGACGTCCTTCGGGCCGCGCTGGCCGTCGTGGCCGCGCTGGCCGTGAGCGCCTGTGCCGGCGGCTCCGGGGGGAGCGTGGCGCGGCTCGACCCGGTGCTCAAGAGCTCGCCTGCGCGCGCCGCGCTGCCGGACGACGCGGAGCGGGCGGCGGCGCAGGTGGTCGCGTTCAGCTTCGCCGACCGCGAGGACGCCGCGGCCCAGGTCTTCCGGTTGCTGGGTCAGCACGAGCGGCAGCGTCCGGCCGGACCCACGGGGCTGGCCGACAACGCCGAGGCCCTGCTCCACGCGGCGGCCGGTCCCCGGACCTTCGAGGTCTGGACGCGCGAGCAGCTCGACGAGGGCGTGCGCGACCCGGCGCTCCTGCTCTCGCTCGAACGCTACCTGGACTCGCGGCCGCTCGAGGTGGCGAAGGCGCGGCTCCACGACGACCGGCGGCGCAAGCTCGGCGGGATCATCAACCAGGTGATCGAGCCGCTCGCGAAGCTGGCGCAGGGCGTGTTCAATCCCTTCTCCGCGGTGCGCAGCGCGCTCATGTCGCTGCTCTCGATCGAGGGCACACCCGAGGCCACCACGCAGGAGCGCCAGGCGCTGCGCGCCTACCGGGACTTCGTCGAGCAGTACCCGGACGCGCCGGGCGCCGACGAGGCCGTACAGCGCATCACCCACTACCAGGACAAGGTCCGGACCCTGCGCTTCGAGCGAGAGATGGAGGCGGCCGAGGTGGCCCTCGAGGCGGGCTATGTCGATGCGGCGCTGCCGCGTCTCGAGCGCGCCGGCCGCCTGGACCCCGAGAACCCACGGGCGCAGAAGATGCGAATCGACGCGGAGGAGCGCATCGCCGAGCGCGACGACCTCGTACGGCTCAGCCTGGGCGCGAGCAGCGACGCCGGGGACCGCTCACCTCGGGTGGTGACCGCACTGCTCGTGGACCCGATCCAGAGTGCGGCGGCGCTGGCCTTGGATCCCGTCGACGGCGAGCCCGCGGAAGACGAGCTCAGCTTCGTCGCGGCGCTCCCGCTGCTCGAGCAGGGGGAGGAGGACGCGTTCTTCGCGGCCATGCGCGAGGTCGCGGAGGAAGACCCCACCGACGACGAGATGCCTCGCCACGCGGTCGTTCTGCTGACCGATCCGGAACAGAATCCCTACGCGCACTACTTGGACGCCAAGGACGTGGAGCGTGGACGCGTCGCTCGCTGGCTCTTCCTGGGCAAGTTCGCGAACGGCGCGCGCGACCGCGACCTGCCCGCCCCGATCGAGTGGACGCTCGACGTCATCCCGATGGGCTACTCCATTCTCATGACGCCGATACGCGCACTCGGCTACCCGACCGCGCGCGTGCGGTTCGACGGCCCGGTGCTGGGCGCGGGAGAGCGCTACCTGGCGCACTTTCCCGACGGACAGCACGCCGGGAAGGTGCGCGAAGACCTGGAGAACCGCTACGAGCGGGGCGAGCAGTGGGGGCGCGCGCTGGCCGTCCACGAGGCACGCTCCGAGCCCGATCCCGAAGTCGTGGCCGACTACCGCGAGCGGATCGCCGAGCGCTCGGTCGGGTTCGCCGAAGCCCAGCCGCGCGCCAAGGCGCGCCGGCAGATCTACCGCGCGGTCGCCAGCGAGTACCCCGAGACCGAGGGCGGACGCCGCGCCACGCGGCTGCTCGGCGAGGAACTCGAGCACGCCACGCCGCAGGAGATCCGCGTGTCGCGTGAGTTCCTCGAAGAGAACCCGGCCGTGTGGGCGCCGGGCGCCCTGGCCCTGCGGCCCGAACTGATCGACGGCCGCGAGCGCAACGGCGAGATCGACGAGCCCGGCGTGACACTGCTCGGCGGAACAGTCGTCCGGTTCGCGATGGTCGACGCCGACCCGGTCACCGTCTCGATCCCGAAGGACCAGTTCGCGCGCTTCGTCGCCGCGCTCGAGGAGGCAAGCAACCGGCAACTCGCGACCGACGAGCGCGAACTCGCGCAACACGACCCGCAACGCGACCTGTTCTTCGAGCGCGCGAAGCTCGGACTGTTGGACCAGCCGGACATGAGGCCCGCCGCCCTGTCGAACGCGGTCTTCCTGGGCTCGACGGAGAAGTTCGGATCGGTGCGGCGGAGGGAGTCGGTCCTGCCCGTCGACGTGGTGCTCCAGGGTGGACTCGAGGACTTCGGCTTCGCGGCGCTACCGCGCGTGCGCGTGCCCCACGAGACGCCCGACTCCTTCCTCTACCGCTGAGCGTGTATGCTCGGCGGGTGATCCCGCCCAGGAAACGCCACGCGGGAGCGGCTGCGCTCGCGGGCGCCCTGCTGCTCGCGAGTTGCGGAACGCTCGCACCCGACGCGCCCGTGGCCGAGGGTCAGTCGGCATTGCTGCGCCCCGCGCTGCGCACCGGTCAGCGCGTGCGCATCGTCGAGGTCGACGGCCGCGCGCTCGGCTGGTTCCGCGACCGCGCACGCATCAGCCCCGGAACCCACGAGGTCAAGGTCGAAGCACAGCTGATCGTCCAGGGCCGCCGGGCCCGCGGCGCGCACCGCCTGAGCTTCGACGCCGAGCCCGGACGCGCCTACGTCGTGGACGCCGACTGGCACGTCTACGGCCCCCGGATCTGGATCCGTCCCGACGACGACGCCACGCCCGTCGCGGTAGCCGAAACCCGGCCCCGCACGCTGCCCCGGGTCGGCGCGCGCTAGCGGGGCCTAGTCCGACTCCCCAACGGCGTAGGACCGCTCGAGCAGCTCCACGGGGTGCAGCACCTCGACGTCGAGACCCGCGTCGCGCACGCCACGCGAGAGCTGGAGCAGGCAGCCCGGATTCCCCGTCACGACCACCTGCGGAGTGGTGCGCCGGATCGCGTCCACCTTGCGCCGGAGCAGGCGGGCCGACATATCGGGCTGCGTCAGGTTGTAGATGCCGGCCGCGCCGCAACAGTCCTGGGTTCCGGGCAGGTCGACCAGCTGCAGGCCCGGGATCATGCGGAGCAGCTCGCGTGGCGCCGCCGACACGCGCTGCCCGTGCAGCAGGTGACAGGCGTCGTCGTACGCGACGCGCAGCGGAACTGCGCCTCGTGGCGGCCGCAGCCCCGCGGCGTGCAGGAACTCGCTTACATCGCGAACCCGTGCGGACAGCGCGTCGCCGGGATCGCGCAGCGACGCGCCGCAGCCCGCCGAGTTGACGACCACCGCATCGAGATCGTCTGCGCCGAACGCCGCGACGTTGCGCGCGTGCAGTCGCTCGGCCGCGCGGGCGTCACCCGCGTGCGCGTGCAGCGCGCCGCAGCAGCCCTGGCCGCGCGGCGCATGGACCTCGAAGCCGTTTCGAGCCAGCACGCGCAGCGTCGCGCGGTTCACGGGACCGAAGAACTCCGGCATCAGGCAGCCGGCAAAGAAGCCGACGCGTCCGCGAAGCACGCCCTCGGCCGGCGTCACGCCGGGAGCGCGCCAGGCGGGGGGGACCGGCGGGAGCAGCTGCTCGGCGTCGCGGAGCCGCGGCGCCACGAGCAGCAGGTTGGACGCGCGCAACAGCCGCTGCAGCCCGGAGCGCTGATACAGGCGCAGCGCGAGTGCGACCAAGCGGAGGACGATGTGGCTCGCCACCACGCGCCGCAGCACCAGGCGCTGGAAGAAGCGGCTCGCGCGCGACCGGGCGCCGCGCTCGTCGATCTCGGCGCGCATCGACTCGACCAGCCGACCGTACTGGACGCCCGCCGGGCAGGCGGACTCGCAGGCGCGGCACGCCAGGCACAGGTACATCTCGTCGACCACCGCAGCGTCGAGCTCGATGCGCCCCTCGGCCACGCCGCGCATGGCGTAGATGCGCCCCCGTGGCGAACTCGATTCGCGCCCCGTCTCCTGGTACGTGGGGCAGTGCGGCAGGCAGAGGCCGCAGTGGACGCAGTCGAGGGTCTTCTCGTACTCGAGCAGCGTCGCGAGCGGCTCCGCCACTAGATTCCGCCCACGAAGCGGCCGGGGCTCAGCACGCGCTCCGGGTCGAAGAGCGCCTTGAGCCGGCGCATCAGCGGCAGCGCGTCGGGTGGCGGGCCGAAGACGTCGCGCGCGCTCTTGACCTCGGGCGCCGCACGCTCGACGAAGAACGCCCAGCGCTCCCGCACGGCGCGCGCTTCGAGCGCGTCGAGCGCGTCGGCGGCCACACGCGCGAAGACCGTACCCAGCGCGGGCAGCGCCACGCGCAGGCCGCCGCCTGCGTCGGCGACCGCGCGAGCGATCGGAAGCGTATCGCTGGCACGGCCCGACACGCGCACGTCGCAGCCGTCCACGGGTTCCTGCGAGCCCGACACCTGCCGCTCGGCCTCGGTCCAGACGTCTTCGCCAACCGTCTCGCCGGCGACGCGCACCGCACGTTCCTCGGCGTCGACGCGCGAGCCCTCAACCGCGCAGACGACCCGCGCACCGGAGGGCCCGGGCAGCACCGCGAGGCCGGCGGGATCGACCCCGCGGGCGACGATCGCGTGGGCCGTCTGGATGGCCGTGTCGACGCTGGCGACCTCGCGCAGGCGCACGACCCGCAGCTCGGGCAGCGGCCAGAGCCGCAGCGTGACCCGTGTGATCACTCCGAGCGTGCCGAGCGACCCGCAGTAGAGGCGCACCAGGTCGAAGCCGGTCACGTTCTTCACGACCTGCCCGCCGCTCCGCGTGAGCTCACCGTTCGCGAGCGCGACCTCGAGGCCGAGAAGCTCGTCGCGAAGCCGCTGGTGGGGGCGCGTCGCCGGACCGACGGGGTCGGCCGCGATCGTGCCACCGACCGTGGCGGCGTCCCAGAGCGCAGGCAGCCGAGTGCGCTTTCCCACCGCTCGCGCGGCGCGCTCGAGCTCGCGGACCGGCACGCCGGCGCCCACGATCGCGATGCCCTCGTCGCCCTGCACGTCGAGTGGGTCGCGAAGACGCGACAGGTCGAGCAGCGCCACGCACTCGGCGTCGCTGCGGTTTCCCCAGTGGAGCTTGGTCCGCCCGCCGGCGGGAACCACCGCGAGGCCGTCGCCGCGCGCCTTGTCGAGCATCGCCGCGACCTCGGACGCGTCCGACGGCGACCAGGTCGCGCGGATGGGAACGTGATCGAGCGATCCCTGCTCCGCCTCCATGTTCAGAACGTGACCTTCTCGTAGCCGCGATGCCGCGGGTTGCTCTCGGTGCAGGCGCGCGGCTGGGGGATGACCTTGCCCGGGTTGCACGCGTCCGCGGGGTCGAAGGCCTCGTGCACCCAGCGCATGGGCTCCAGGTCCTCATCGGTGTAGAGCATGTGCATGTAGTCGCGCTTCTCGAGCCCGATGCCGTGCTCGCCCGAGAGTACGCCTCCGGCCTCGATGCAGATGCGGAGGATCTCCTCGCCCATGTCGACGATGCGCGCCAGCTCGTCGGCGTCGCGCCGGTCGAAGGACAGGTTCGGGTGGAGGTTGCCGTCCCCGGCGTGAAAGACGTTGGCGATGCGCAGGTTGCGCTCCTCGGCCGCGCGCGTGATCGCCTCGACCACCTCGGGCAGCCGCGTGCGCGGCACGACCGCATCGTGCACGTACAAGTCCGGAGCCCGGCGGCCCATCGCACCGAAGGCGCCCTTGCGCCCGCGCCAGAACGCCTCGCGCTCCTGCTCGTCGCGCGCCACCCGCACCTCGATCGCCCCGTGGGACTGGCAGACCGTGCGCACCCGCGCGCGCTCGGCCTGCACCGCGGCGTCCGTCCCGTCGAGCTCCACCAGCAGCACGGCGCGCGCGTTGCGCGGATAGCCCGCCGCGAAGACGGACGCTTCGACCGCGTCGATGGTCTTGTCGTCGAGCAGCTCGAGCGCCGAGGCCACGATGCCCGCGGCGATGATCGTCGACACCGCCTCGCAGGCCGAGACGAGCGAGGGGAACGAGGCGAGCAACGTGCAGACGGTCTCGGGGTCGGGCATCAGCCGTACGGTCGCGGCGGTCACGATGCCGAGCGTGCCCTCTGAGCCGACGAAGACCCCCCGCAGGTCGTAGCCGACGGCGTGCGCGTCCCGCCGGCCGAGCTGTACGACCGACGCGTCGGGAAGCACGACCTCGAGTGACAGCACGTGCGGACTCGTCGTCCCGTACTTGAGCGTGTGCGGACCGCCGCTGTTCTCGGCGACGTTCCCGCCGATCGTGCACGCCGTCTGGCTCGACGGGTCGGGCGCGTAGTGGAGGCCCAGTCCGCTGACCGCGTCGGTCAGGTGGGCGTTGACGAGTCCCGGCTGCACCGTGGCCGTCCGGTTCACCGCGTCGATCGAGAGCACCTGGTCCATGCGCGCGCACTCGATCACGACACAGCCATCGACGGGCGTGGCGCCGCCCGAGAGCCCCGTTCCGGCGCCGCGCGGAACGAACGGCACCCCGAACTCGTTGCACGCGCGCACGATCTCGCAGACGGCGCGCGTCGTCGACGGGAACGCGACGGCGGCCGCGCGGCCGCGCGTCAGCGTCAGTCCATCAGACTCGTAGACGAACATCTCGCTGGCTCCGGCGAGCACATCTTCCACGCTCGGAAGCTCGCGCAGGCGGTCCACCAGCTCGCCGGTTCGCGGGTCCATCGCCGTAGTCTAACGCCGCCGAGGCGCTGCGAGCCCCGGAGTCGAGCCAGGACGTAGTCTCGGGTCGGGCTCCTAGCCCAGGCCCAGGCGCTCGACGTCTTCTTCGTCGAGACCCAGGAAGTGACCGATCTCGTGCTTGACCGTGATCTGGATCTGCTCGAGCAGCTCCTCGCGGTCACCGGCGACCTTCTCCAGGTTTCGCTTGAAGAGCACGATGCGGTCGATGTCGATGCGGGTGGCCCGTGCGTCCGGGTCCGTCGCCGGCACACCCTGGAAGAGCCCCAGGATCTGCGGCGACATGCCGTCCTCGCGAACCAGCTCGCGATCCGGCAGATCCTCGACCAGGACGGGGCAGTTCTCGACGTAGCTGCGGATGGCCTCGGGCAGCGAGAGCAGGGCCTGCGAGGCGGCGGCCTCGAAGTCGTCATCCGAGATGCGAACCGGCTCCGGGTAGACGTCGGGCTCGAGCTGGCCGGCCCGCACGAAGAAGTCCTCGGCCCGCGCGTACTGGCCGGTGTGCTCCAGGCAGAGCGCCTGGTGGTAGAGCGTGTGGCCGGACTCGGGCTCGAGCCCCCGGGCCTGGCTCAGCGAGTCCATGGCCGCCTGGAAGCGCCCGAGCTCGAAGAGGATCTGGCCCTCGAAGCCGCGATACACCGCCACCTCGCCTTGGAGCTTGAGCGCGCGCTTCAGCAGGAACAGCGCCCCGTCCAGGTCCTCCAGGTAGAAGAGCGCCTTGGCCTTCAGGTAGTAGACCTCGGCCTCCTCCGCCGTCTCGGGAGCCAGGCGGAGCAGCTCGTCGCACAACTCCAGGGCGTTCTCGAACTCCTGGAACTCCTCGATCAGGATCTCGATGCGGTTCAGCTGGGCCGCCAGAAAGCTCGGATCGGCCTCCGCCGCCCGCTCGAAGGCGCGCAGGGCCTCGTCGTGGTGGCCGTGGTCCCAGAGGATCTCGCCACGGCTGCTGTAGGCCTCCGCCCCCAGCGGATTCAGGCGCAGCGCCTCATCCAGCCAAGCGAGGGCCTCCTCGCGCCGGCCGCCAAGCGACGCCTGGTGCGCCTGATCCACACAATCCCAGTACCGGTCCTGGTCGGGCAATTCCGCTCCTTGATCCCCCCGGTACGGCGCGGATTCTAGCAAACACCCGCGCGCGATCGAAGTGGGGTCCCCCGACGAGGCGTTCCGGCAACTATCTGGAATTACTGCGCATTTACTAGTTTTTTTGACGGCTTCGGGGGCCTCTTGATGCGCTGGCGCGAGTGTGTCAGGAGCCTCGTCGGCGATCGACGGCGCGGTTGGCCAGTCGGTCGGCGTCGCGGTTCTGCTCGCGCGGAACGTGCGTGTACTCGACCGACGCGAAGCGGGCCTCGAGTGCCAGCACGCGCGCGTGCAACTTCTGCAGCACGGGGTTCCGCACGCGGTACTCGCCACAGACCTGGCGCACGACCAGTTGCGAGTCGGCGCGCATCTCGACGTGCGCCGCGCCCAGCTCGATCGCTCGCTCCATCCCGAGCAGCAGCGCCTCGTACTCGGCGACGTTGTTCGTCGCCTCCCCCAGGTACCGGAAGTCCTCGGAGACGGTCCGGCCGTCCTCGTCCTGGATGAACGCACCTGCGCCCGCGGGACCCGGATTACCGCGCGCCGCCCCGTCGGTGTGGATGGTGAGCCGGCCCGGACTCACGCCGGACCCGTCCGCTCCGCGGTCATCCCCGACGCGGTTGTCCCCGACCGGGTTGTCCCCGACAGGGTCATGCCTCGGGATCGATGACCAGCAGCCGGCGGCAGCTCTGGCAGGGCAGGATCTCGCCGCCGATCACGCGGTTGATGTCCTCGAACGGGACGTCTCGGTGGCACGAGGCGCAGACGCGCCCGACCACCTTGGTGGTCCCGGTGCCGCGGGCCTTGCGCACCCGCTCGAAGAGCAAGCGCGTCTGGGCATCGAGTCCCTCGACGAGCCCGCCGAGCTCGGCGCTCCGCGTCTCGGCGTCGACCTGCACCTGCTTCAGCTCCTCGGCCAGCTGCTTCGCCTGGCCGTCGAGATCCTTGGCTTCCTTGCCCTGCTCGCGCTCGCCGATCTCGAGCGCCGCCGACAGGTCGTCGATCCGCTCCATGGCGACGAGGATCTCCTCCTCGATGCTGGAGATCCGCTCGCCGGCGTGGTCGATCTCGTGCAGGAGGGCGGTGTACTCGGTGTTGGTCTTGACCTGGGCGGTCTGCCCCTGGAACTTGCTCCGCTGCGCCTCGCAGTCCTGGAGCTCGGCCTCCTTGTCGCGGCGAAGCTTCTCGCCCGCCTCGAGCTCCTCGCGTCCCTGCGCGATCAGGTCCCGGGCGCCCTGGGCTCTGGCCTCGAGGCCGGCCACCTTCCCGGGCAGCTCCTCCCGCCGCCGCGCCAGCTGATCGAGCGAGTACTCGCAGGCGTGCAGGACGGAGAGCGCCTCGTTGGGTTCCGGCATGCCGGGAGAGTTTCACGCACGGGGACGCGGGTCAACGCCGGGGCGACTTTTCCGCGGCGGAGCGCGCCCCGGAGGCCGACGTATACTGTGCGCCGGACCGGCCCCCGGGGCCGGAGCAGTCGGGAGGACGGCATGACGAAGCGCGTGGACAAGACCGAGCCGGAGTGGCGCAGCGAGCTGACGCCGGAGCAGTACGAGGTCTGCCGCGAGAAGGGCACCGAGGCGCCGTTCACCGGCAAGTACGACGGATGCAAGGACGACGGCATCTACGTCTGCTCGTGCTGTGGGCAGGAGCTCTTCGACGCGCGCTACAAGTACGACTCGGGAAGCGGCTGGCCGAGCTTCACGCGGCCGTCCGACGAGGGCGCCGTGCAGGAGCACGCCGACACGAGCCAGGGCATGGCGCGCACCGAGGTCACCTGCTCGTCCTGCGATGCCCACCTGGGCCACGTCTTTCCCGACGCGCCGATCGATACCGGACAGCGCTTCTGCATCAACTCCGTGTCGCTCGACCTGAAGACGCGGAAGTAGTTGCCGATCGAGCTCGTCATCTTCGACTGCGACGGCGTGCTCGTCGACAGCGAGCCCGCGTCGAACCGCGCCATGGCTGAAACGATTGCCGAGCTCGGTTGGGACATCAGCTACGACGAGACGACGATGCGATTCAAGGGGCGGTCCGATCGGGACTGCCTGCCGATCATCGAGCGGCGAGTCGGCGAGATCCCGGACGACTTCCTGGAGCGCTACCGCGAGCGCATGTTCGCGATGTTCCGCAAGGATCTCGAGGCCGTGGACGGCGTGGCCGAGGTACTCGAAGGCCTCTCCCAGCAGGTGTGCGTGGCTTCGAGCGGCGACCACGAGAAGCTGCGCATGACGCTCGGGCACACGCGCCTGCTGTCCCGCTTCGAGGGGCGGATCTTCAGCGCGGTCGACGTGGAGCGCGGCAAGCCCGAGCCGGACCTGTTCCTGCACGCAGCGAAGAAAATGGGCTTCGCGCCCGCGCGCTGCGCGGTCGTCGAGGACAGCCCCCTCGGCGTGCGGGCCGCGCGCGCGGCCGGGATGCGGCCGCTGGGCTTCGCGGGAACCACCACGGCCGACGCCGAGGCGCTGCGCGACGCCGGCGCTCGGGTATTCACGCAGATGCACGAGCTGCCCGCACTGCTCGTAGCGGAGACCACATGAGCGAGATCGAGGCGCGCTACGCCGACCTGCTCGAGCGCGTTCCCGTCGCCGAGCTGTCCTGCTTCCGCCTGCCGGCCGACGTCCCGCCGTGGACCGACACGGCGCTCGCGCTGCGGCCGGGCGAGGCCGTGACGCTGCTGGCGTGGGGCGAGGTCGAGTGGGCGCCCGGCTCGGGGCTCCGCGCGGGTCCGGGACAGCACCTGTGGGCGCGAGTCGGCAAGGGAGAGATCTTCAACCTGCCGCGCGCGTCGGTCACGCACCGGGCGGAGGACGGCGGTACGTTGCAGCTCGCGATCTACCAGGGCGAGTGGGCGGACCGCCAGGGCGGACTCGTCACCGGCACCGAAGCGTACGCGCTGCAGCAGGGCGAGATCGAGGTGGCCGTGCTGCGCTGGCGCGGCGATCCGCTCGAGGGACTCGACGCGCTCTGCGCCGCCGCGCCGGACGACGCGGCGCTGGCCGACGAGCGCCGGCGCCTTCGCTCGCCCGTCACCCCGCCGGCCGGCTGGGAGTACCTGTGGTTCCTGGGCGAGCGCGAGATCTTCTGGCCCGAGGACGGACGCCTGCGCGTGTCCTGCGACGCCGAGGTCGGCATCCTGCAGACGCGCGCGGAGATCGCGCTCGACGAGCGCACCCGCCTGGATTGGCGCTGGTGCGTGCAGGAGCTTCCGTCCGCGGTGGCAGAGGACAGCGTCCCGACGCACGACTACGTGAGCATCGCGGTCGAGTTCGAGAACGGGCTGGACCTGACGTACTACTGGAGCGCGGCACTCGAGCCCGAGACCTGCTTCGGCTGCCCGCTCCCGACCTGGGCCGCGCGCGAGACGCACCTGGTCGTGCGCTCGGGCCAGGCCGGACTCGGCGAGTGGCACGCGGAGTCGCGTGGACTGCTCGAGGACTACCGCCGTGCCATCGGGGGGACGACGGGGAAGCCGCCGGAGCGCGTGGTCGGCGTGTGGCTGATCGCGGTGAGTCTGTTCCAGCGCGGACGGGCGCGCGCCGACTTCTCGGACATCGCGCTGGTGCGCGGCGGCGAGCGCGTCGAGGTGTTCTGAACCGGCTCAGTACCGCAGGCTTCCCCCGTAGAACGAGGCGCACCAGATCCCCGCCGCCAACAGGAAGTTCGCCATAAACGCCGGCGTGAAGGGGTTAGCTCCCACTCCCGCCTCGGACACGGAATCGGCGAGCGCGTAGTAGGGCAGGAACACGGCGAGGGCCAGGATCAGCAGGTTCGCCGAGCTTTCGGCGAGCCCGACCGCGCCCGCGACGCGCGGCCGGTAGTGCGCGAGCAGGAAGCAGCCCACGCAGAGCGCGTAGTACGCCGTGCGCAGGCCCGGCCAACCGGCGAGTCCGGCGGCGCGCACGTTGGCTCCGAAGATCCAGTCGC
The DNA here is from genome assembly GCA_019311115.1 of Deltaproteobacteria bacterium. Taxonomy (GTDB): domain Bacteria; phylum Myxococcota_A; class UBA9160; order SZUA-336; family SZUA-336; genus JAFDDB01. Next base: position 217 of record JAFDDB010000001.1, on the reverse strand, counting down.
CGGCCGCGAAGAGCGGCGTCAGCCCGTAGTAGCCCTCGATCAGCCGCCGCCGGTTCAAGGCTGCATTCCGGGCGGCGGATCGGCGTCGTCAGCCGGCCCCGGTGCGAGGCGCACGACCGTGCGCGACTCGCGTCCCGACAGGCTGAACCCGCGCGCCAACACGCCGCGCTCGAGCTGGGGCATGTGAGCCGCGCCCCAGGGCACGACCACGTGGCGG
>JAFDDB010000194.1 GCA_019311115.1 Deltaproteobacteria bacterium | reverse complement strand
CGCGTGGAGCCCGGGACCACCTTCGAGATGGCGGACATCCAGGGCATGGGCGCGGTGCAGCAGATCTGGCTCACGCCGACCGGGAACTGGCGCTACAGCATCCTGCGCATCTACTGGGACGACCAGGAGCACCCGTCCGTCGAGTGTCCGGTCGGTGACTTCTTCTGCTCGGGCTGGGGAAAGTTCGCGCAACTCTCGTCGCTCGCCGTCTGCGTCAACCCCGGAAGCGCCTTCAACAGCTACTGGGAGATGCCCTTCCGCAAGCGCTGCCGCATGACGCTCGAGAACCTGGGCGACGAGCAGATGACGCTGTACTACCAGGTCAACTACACGCTGACCGACGTGCCCGAGGATGCGGCGTACTTCCACGCGCGCTTCGGCCGTGCGAATCCCCTGCCCAAGGGCGAGGTCTACACCCTGCTCGACGGTGTCCGCGGCAGCGGCCACTACGTGGATCAAGTTCTACATGGACGGCGACGAGTTCCCCACGATCTGCGGCACGGGCACCGAAGACTACTTCTGCGGCTCGTACAACTTCGACCTGGGCAAGGAGGCCGGCGGCTACACGGAGTTCACGACGCCGTACGCCGGGCTCCACCAGGTGATCCGTCCCGACGGCCGCTACAGCAGTCAGCAGCGCTTCGGGATGTACCGCTGGCACATCCCGGACCCGGTGCGCTTCGAGAGCGACCTGCGCGTGACGATCCAGGCGCTCGGCTGGCGCTCCGGCCCGCGCTACCTGCCGCTGCAGGACGACATCGCGTCGGTCGCGTACTGGTATCAGACGCTCCCGTCCGCGCCGCTTCCACCGCTTCCCGACCGCGACGGCCTCGAGGTGAACTGAGGCCCGACCCCTCGTCCTCGCCGCCGCGGGATCCTACGCCTGCAGGTGGTCGGCCTCGTTCAGGCTGACGAGATTCCGCTCGCCCGAGCTGGCCGCCAGGAACCGGCTGACACTGGTGTACTCGGGCTGGAAGATGAACGGCTGCGGCGCCTGGACGACGTGGCTCGCCCAGCAGTTGATCACGCCGCCGTGACAGAAGACCGCGACGCGCCGGCCCGCGTTGGCGCCGATGATCTCCTCGATCGCTGCGATCACGGTGCGCTGGAACGCCTCGAAGTCGACCGTCATCTCGAAGCCGCCCTGCACCAACTCGAGCCAGCGCGCGTAGTCCGTGCGCAGGTCGATCTGGTGTCCCGACGCGTCGGCGAAGACCTGCGCCGTCTCGTGAGCGCGCCGCATCGGGCTGGCGTAGACCCGGTCGAGCTTCTCCGCCGCCAGGCGACCGGCCAGCTTTCGCGCCTGTCCCAAGCCCTCGGGACTCAGGGAAGGGTCGGCGGGCGCGCCATCCTCGTTCTCTACGCGGAGCGGCAGTGCGTGTCTGATCAACAGGAGTTCCACGTCTCGCTCAGTCGTTCATCGACGCCTTCTCGGGCGTGATGCGCAGAATGGTCCGCTTCTGCTGGTTCATGCCGGCGACGAACTCGTCGGTCACGGCGAAGTCGGGGTTCCCGGTCAGGCGGCGGAAGACGCGCTCCGTCAACTCCATGCGCTCGGGGTCGTCGGCGATCGCCTCGGCCCGGCCGTAGATCACGAGCTGCTTGCGCCCCTCGTGTACCAGCAGGGCGACGCGCGGCTGGCGGATGGCGTTGTGCCACTTCGCGGTGTAGCTCTTGACCGAGATGGCGACGTCCTTGCCGTCGTAGTCGTAGACGACGTGGCCCAGCTGCGGCGACCCGTCCTTGCGGCCGGTCGCGAGCGCGGCGAGGTGGTTCGTGCGCAGGAACTCGTCCTGCTCGGGCGTCAGCACCGGGGTGGAGTCGGCCAGGGACTTGTCCTCCGGCCCGTCAGGGGGCGATGCGATCGGGCGCGCCCGACCAGCTCCACGCGAACGTGGTCCGGCTCACGCCCATCATCACGCCGCCCAGCGCCTTGGGGTGCAGGAACTGGTTGTCCGGCCGGTCGCCATCCCGAGGGCCCGTCCAGTGGCCGGGGCCCTCGGCCAGGGCGCGCTCGCGCACCTCGGCCGGGCGGTCGGTCTCCCCGTAGCACATGTAGAGGCAGGGGCCGCGCTTGCCGAAGAAGCGCCCCATCGTCTTGCTGCCGTCGAAGGGGTGGATGATCTCGATGCGGTCGAGCGAGCCGGCCTCGAAGAGCGTCAGGACGCCGTCGTAGCCGTACTGCTCCGAGCGGATCGGCACGAACGGCTCGGGGTCGAGGCCGAACGCGGCCACGAGCGCATCGGTCGCCGCCGGGGCGTCGGCGACCAGGTTCGTCACCTCGTAGAACCGCTCGATCAGCCCGACGCGGGGCTGCGACGGGTCGTTCGACACGACGACGCGCAGGCCGCTCCCGCCGGTCGCCGCGGGGTCGAGCAGCAGTTGGCCGCCCTCCTCCGCGAAGTCGACGCCGCGGCCGCGCAAGTCCGCGGCCGTCCGCTCGACGTCTGCGACGGAGAAGCACGCGGCGAATAGCCCGGCGCCTCCCCTGGCCGCGGCGAAGTCCGCCACCGGGCCGGAGCCGTCGGGTTCGAGCAACTGGACGCGGCTCGTGCCAACCGCCAGCGTCGTGCGGCGGGCGGCCAGCGTACCGAGCTTGTCCTCGTCCGCGATCTCCGCGTCGAGCAGTCGCGTCCAAGCGTCCGCGGTCGCCGCGCGATCCGTCGTCACCAGCTGGATTCCGTCGATGCGCATGGCGCACAGCATACGCCCATCCCTCCGGCGCGTGGGCGGGCGCTCGGAGCGGGCGCACCGGCGGACCGGCCGGATGCCGAGAGCGCACGATCGCGTACACTCCCGCGCATGCCCCCCATCGAGGACTGGAGCGGCGTCGCCTACAACCCGGCGACCGCCTCCGAGAACCGCATCCACGCCGACGACGTAGCCCGGCGCTACGGCTTCCGCGGCGGCCTGGTGCCCGGCGTGGGCGTCTACGCGTACATGGTGCAGCCCGCCGTCGAGTCCTGGGGGATCGACTGGCTGACGCGCGGCAACGCCCGCGTCGTGCTGCAGACGCCGCTCTACGACGGTGGCCGCTTCGACGTTCGGCTGAAGGACGAAGCCGAAGGCCGCTTCCACGCGAAGCTTCTCGATGCCGACGGCGTCTGCTGCGCGGACGGCGAGGCGGGCCTGACGGCCCCGGCCGGCGGCGCCTTCGAATCTCCGGCGCTGCGCGGCGATCCCCGTGTCCCGGCGCAAGAGGACCGCCCGGCCGCGACACGCGACGCGCTCGAGCGGCTTCGCGAGACCGGACTCGGCGCATTCCACGGGCAGTGGGCCGGCGATGGCCCGTACGGCTCATACGCGCGCGACCCCACCGACATGCCCGAGATCCTGCAGCGGGAGGGCGGCGGCTTCGCGAACCCCGGCTTCAGCCTGGGCCTCGCAAACACCGCACTGGCCTCGAACGTCACGCTCGGGCCCTGGATCCACGTGCAGAGCGACGTCTCGCACTTCGCCCCCATCCCCCTCGGCGCGCGGCTGACGGTCGAGGCCCGGATCGAGGATCTGTTCGAGAAGCGCGGACACGAGTTCGTCGATCTCGACGTCGGCGTGTTCCTGGATCCCGACCAGCCCGCACTTCGCGTAAGGCACCGGGCGATCTACGTGCTGCGCGAGCCTGCGGAGTGAGCGGCGAAGCGCGCACGCTCTCGGTCCCCACGAAGTTCGCGTTCGGGATGGGACAGGCGGCCGAAGGCATCAAGAACAGCGCCTTCAACATCTTCGTGCTGTTCTACTACAACCAGGTTCTCGGCCTCTCCGGAACCTACACCGGGCTGGCGCTCGGAATCGCGATCGTCTTCGACGCGATCACCGACCCGCTCGCGGGCTCGCTGTCGGACCGGGCCCGCACGCGTTGGGGTCGGCGGCATCCCTTCATGTTCGCGTCGGCGTTCCCGCTGGCGTTCACCTTCTTCATGCTGTTCGCCCCTCCCGAAGGCCTCGGTCAGGTCGCTCTCTTCGGCTGGCTCACGACCTTTGCGGTGCTCGTCCGCGGATCGATGACTGCGTACCACATCCCGCACCTGGCGCTCGGCGCGGAGATCGCGGCCGACTACAACGACCGCTCCTCGGTCTTCGCCTACAGCACGCTGCTCGGCTGGGCGGGCGGCATCACCTGCGGTTTCGTGGCCTACACGGTGTTCTTCCCGTCGGTGCCCGAGTTCGAGAACGGGCTGCTGAACCCGGCGGGCTACCCGCCGTTCGCAGCCTGGTTCGGCGGCGCCATGGTGCTGACGATCCTCTACTGCTGCTGGGGCACGCGCAAGGAGATCCCGTACCTCCCGGTCCCCCTCGAACCCCCGCCACCCTTCAGCGTCGGCGCGATCGTGCGCGAGTTGGCGAGCGTCTTCCGCAGCCGGTCGTTCCTGGCGATCTTCTTCGGACTCCTCATGGGAGCCCTGGTGCTGTCGATCGAAGGCGTCTTCAGCGCGTACATGGGCGTACACTTCTGGGGGCTGCCGACCGAGATGATCCGGTTCATCCCGCTCGGCGCGGCCGTCGGGCTGATCGTCGCCTTCATCCTCACACCGCTCTTCACTCGCTGGTTCGACAAGCGGAACGCCATCGTCATCTGTGCGGTGGTCGCGATCGTCAACGCGAACATCCCGGTCTGCCTGCGCCTGCTCGGTGTGTCCTGGTTTCCCGAGAACGGGGACCCGCTCCTCGTGCCGATCCTGATCGGCAGCGCCTTCATCGGGGGTTCGTTCGCACCCGTGATCTTCACGACCATCAACTCGGTCTTCGCCGACATCTGCGACGAGTTCGAGCTCGACACGGGGCGGCGCGTCGAGGGGATCGTGTACGCGACCCGGGCGTTCGCTCTCAAGGCGGCCACCGGCCTCGGGTCGATGATCGGCGGCATCGTCCTCGACCTGATCCGCTTTCCGTCCAATGCCCTGCCGGGAGCGGTCGATCCCGACGTGATCTTCCGGCTCGGCGTGGCGCAGGGACCGGCGACGTCCGTCTTCACCCTGCTGAGCCTGCTCTTCTACTTCCAGTACAAGCTGGACCGCAAGAAGCACGCGAAGATCGTCGAGGCGCTCGCCGAGCGAAGAGCCGAGGCCCCACCCGCCGCAGCTACAGGGGGAAGCTAGATGTCCGCAGTCCGCATCCGTCCGGCCCTGACCGGAGTCCTCGCACTCGTCCTCTCAGGCGGGGTTCTCAGCGCGTGCACCAGTGGCCCGCCACCCGACGACAGCGAGGTGGTGGGCCGGGGCCCGTCGGTCCTCGAGACGCAGCAGGACGACCGGGACGTCGGCCGCAGCGCCGCCGAGCAGGTGAAGCACGAGATGGGCCTGGTCGAGGACGGCCGGCTCGAGGTCTACGTGCAGAAGCTCGGCCGGCGGATCGCGCAGGGTGCCGGCGGGTTCCGCTACGAGTTTCACGTGGTGGACCAGGCCGCACCGAACGCCTTCGCCCTGCCCGGCGGACACATCTACCTGTCGCGCGGACTGCTCCAGCTCGCAAATTCCGAGGACGAGCTCGCCTGCGTACTCGGACACGAGATCGTGCACGTGGCCGCGCGCCACGCCGCCGCACGCCAGCACGTGCAGCGCACCACCGCGAACCCCCTGATGCTGCCCGGGATCGTGCTGGGGAGCGTGTTCGGTGAGAAGGTCGGGCGCGCGACGAGCGAGCCACTCCGGTCGTTCAACGCGCCCTACGTAGCCAGCTTCAGCCGGGACCAGGAGCGCACCGCCGACCAGCAGGGGCAGCGCATGGCGGCGCGCGCCGGCTTCGACCCCGCTGGCATGGCCAGCTTCCTCGACAAGCTCTCACGCTACGAGAGCGTGACCTTCGGCTACTCGCGCCTGCCGAGCTTCATGGACTCGCACCCGATGACGGGCGAGCGCCTGAACACGGCCAGCGCCGAGGCCGGGCTCATTCGCTGGCATCGTCAGCCGGGAGTCGCCAAGAACCACGAGTCCTTCCTGGGAAAGGTGGAGGGCCTCGTGGTCGGCCCGCCGGCTTCCGAGGGCGTGTTCATCGGCGACCGGTTCCTGCACCCCGACCTGGACTTCAGCATCCGGTTTCCGCGCAACTGGCGGACGGTCAACGCGCAGATGGCGGTGGGTGCAGTGGCTCCGTCGCGCAACGTGCAGATCTTCCTCTCCCAGCCGACCCGCGGCTCCGACCCCAAGGCCGCCGCGCGCGCGTTCCTGGCCGACGCGGGCGAGCGCCTTCGCATCCAGGTGGTCGACCAGAAGGACATGAAGATCGGCCGGGCCAACGCCTACCGGGTCCACGCACGCGCGTCCATGGGCGGCGCCCGCCTCGGCGGCCAGCTCACCTGGATCGCGCACCAGGATCGGGTCTATCGGCTCACCGCGATCGCGGTGTCGGGCGAGGGGAAGGACTACATCGGGCGGGCGCGGAACACGGCGCGGAGCTTCCGCCCGCTGACGCCCGAGGAGAAGGCGTCGATCCTCGAACGTCGCCTGCGGCTGGTGCGCGCGAAGCCGGGAGAGACGCTCCACGCGCTGGGGGAGCGGTCCGGGAATCTCGCCGACCTGCGCGTCCTTGCGCTGGCGAACGACCTGACCTCGACGGGCAAGATCGAGGGAGGCCGCCTCGTCAAGATCGCGCGCTCGGAGCCCTACTTCACCGGCAAGCCCTAGCAAGCGGCTGGAGCAACCTCGAGACGGCGGTCGGCAGCCTGCTAACGCGGATCGGGAAGTTGCACGCCCGTACC
>JAFDDB010000017.1 GCA_019311115.1 Deltaproteobacteria bacterium | reverse complement strand
CCGGGTGCAAGGCCCGGAAGAAGGCCGCGCCCGCAATGGAGGATTCGATGGAACAGGTGACGGCAAAGGTGACCACGATCATCGAGGAGCGACTCGGCGTCGAGAAGGCGTTGGTGGTTCCCGAAGCCAATCTGCTCGACGACCTGGGAGCCGACTCCCTCGACGTCGTCGAGTTGGTGATGGCGCTCGAAGAGGAGTTCGGAATCGAGGTGCCCGACGAGGACGTCGAGAGCATCCGGACGATCGGTGACATCGTGCAGTACGTGGGGTCGCGCATCGAGGCCAACGCGTGAGAGCGGTGATCCGGGGAACCGGGTCCAGCGTCCCCGACCGCAAGATCACCAACGCCGATCTCGAGAAGCTAGTCGAGACCAACGACGAGTGGATCGTCGCGCGGACGGGCATCCGCGAGCGCGGCATGCTCGAAGAAGGCGAGGCGACCAGCGACCTGGCGACCCGTGCCGCGCGTGCCGCTCTCGAGATGGCCGGCTGCGAGCCCTCGGAGCTCGACCTGATCGTCGTCTCGACGATGACGCCGGACATGTTCTGTCCGTCGGTGGCTGCGCTCGTGCAGCGCAACCTGGAGTGCGAGCGTCCGATCCCGTGCTTCGACCTGAACGCGGCCTGCTCGGGCTTCGGCTACGGGTTGCAGGTGTGCTGGGACTTCATCGCCGCAGGGCGCTACCGGCGCATCCTGCTGATCGGCGCCGAAGGCCTGACGCGCTTCATGGACTACGAGGATCGCGGCACGTGCATCCTCTTTGGAGACGGCGCTGGCGCGGTGGTGCTCGAGGCCACGGACAAGGAGCGGGGCCTCGTCGCGTCGAACACGCGTGCAGACGGCAAGCACTGGGACCTGATCCAGATCCCGGGGGGCGCCGCCGCGCAGCCGGCCTCGCCCGACATGATCGCGCAGCGGCTCCAGTACGTGCGCATGAACGGACGCGCGACCTTCAAGCTCGCCGTGCAGACCATGGAGCAGGTCGCGCGCGACACCCTCAAGGACGCCGGTTGGAGTCTGGACGACGTCGACCACCTCCTCGTCCACCAGGCCAACCAGCGCATCATCGAGGCGGTGATCCAGCGCCTCGAGATCCCGCTCGACAAGGTGCCGATCAACATCGAGCACACCGGCAACACGTCGGCCGCGTCGATCGGGATCCTGCTCGACGAGTGCAACCGTGAGGGACGCTTCAGCGAGGGTGACAAGCTGCTCTTCGTGGCGTTCGGCTCGGGCCTGACCTGGAGCGCGAGCGCCCTGGAGTGGAGCCCCACCGGGCCTCGGGGCTGACCGCGGAAAGGGGCCTCGGACCTGACCGCGCCGGCTCAGCGCGGCGCGCGGCGGCGCAGGTCTTCCAGGTAGCTCTCGGGCAGGCCCCAGCGCTCACCCCAGTCGACCATGCGCGCCAGGTAGGCCGGGCACGGCGCGTGGCTCGACTTTTCGCGAACGCTGTAGGAGAGCGCCTCGTGGCGGGCGCCCGAGGCGTCTTCGACCCGGACCTGGATGCGCGCGTAGCCGCCTTCGAAGCGGTCAAGGCGCTCGAGGTCGTCGGTGCAGAGCCGGTAGACCACGCCCCACACGGTCGCGCCGGGCTCGCGGATCACGTCGGCGGCGCCTCCCCGCCAGCGCCGGGACCAGTGGGTGAAGTCGAGGCGGTGGTCGTCGAGGCGCGCGCGCGCGAGCGCCTGCGAGCTGGGGCAACGCTCGCGCATCTGGTCGGCGTCCAGGTTCGAGCCGTAGGCGAAGTACGAGACGAGACTCATCGCCGGCCCGTGCCTGGGATCAGGCCCCGGATCGAGGCCAGCGCCGCGATCAGCATCGAGCCCGTGAACAGCGGCATCACCATGCCGTCGAGCTTCGCCATCACGCGTTCCCGGGTGTAGTCGGGGATCGCCCCCGGCGGCGGCGTTTCCAGCAGCGCGGGCAGGACCCAGAGCGCGCACGCAGCCACGAAGAGCGCGAAGCCCGCCAGGATCGTGATGGTCAGGCGCGGCGCGAAACGCGCCAGGTCGCGGTCGCCGGGCGCGTTGCGGCCACGGGGTCGCGGGGGTGGTGGAGAGCCGGTCGACGCCATGCGCCGATCATCGGCGGGCTTGTGCCGCGCTGCAAGGGGCGGAACACTCGCCCCGCCCGCCCGCCCGCCAGCCAGCCCGCGCGCGAGCCAGCATGAGCCATGACGAGGGGGTGCGAGTTGCCGGACACCTGGGATTGGTCCGAGATCGACGCGGACGTCGAGCGGCAGCTCGAGGGAGTTCCCGACGTCGCGCTCGACCGCGCGGCCATCGAGGGGTTCGCCGCGCGCATCTCGGCGGGAGAGCTCGACGCGAGCGGCAACCAGGTCGTGGGGGCCGATCCCGCCGGCCCGGGCGACGTGGACTCGCTGGACCGGCTGTCGAAGGGACGGCTCGCCGAGCTGGAGGCGCGCGGACGCGAGGCGATCGAGAGCGGCCAGGTCGCGGTGGCGGTGCTGAACGGCGGCATGGCGACGCGATTCGGCGGCACCGTCAAGGGAATCATCGAGGCGATCGGCGGTCGCAGCTTTCTCGAGGTCAAGCTCGCGCAGGCCCGCGGGCACGGGCCCGTTCCGTTCCTGGTGATGAACAGCTTCGCGACGCACGCCGCCACCGGACGCTTCCTGGCGGAGCGAGGTCTCGACAGCCAGGTGCGGTCGTTCCTGCAGTCAGTCTCGCTTCGGCTCACCCCGGAAGGAGCCCTCTTTCGCGGCGACGACGGCCACGTCTCGCTGTACGCGCCGGGTCACGGGGACTTTCCCGAGGCGCTGCGCCGTTCGGGACGCCTCGACGAGCTCCGGGCCGAGGGCGTGCGCGTGGTCGTGCTCTCGAACGTCGACAACCTGGGCGCCGAGCTCGATGCACGCATCATCGGCCTGCACCTCGAAGCGGGGCGTCCGCTGACCTGCGAGGTCGCGGCCGCCGTGCCCGGGGATGCGGGCGGAACTCCGGCGCGCGTCGACGGCGAGCTGCAGATCGTCGAGGGCTTCCGGTTTCCGCCGGGTTTCGACTTCTCGAAGCTGCACTTCCTGGCGACGAACACCTTCGCGTTCTCGCTCGACCTGCTCCGACAGGAACACCCGCTCACCTGGTTCTACGTCGAGAAGACGGTCGAGGGGCGCGCGGCGGTGCAGATGGAGCGCCTGGTGAACGAGCTCTCCGCGTGCGTGCCGACGACCTACCTCGAGGTCCCGCGCGGCGGCCCCCAGGGGCGCTTCTTCCCCGTCAAGACGCTCGACGACCTCGACGCCCTGCGCGGCGACGCGGGCCTCGCGCGCCGCTTCTCGTAGCCATGTCCGGATTTGCTTTCACCGTCTCGCGTGGTACACCCCGGGCATGGCGCAGCGCCTGCTCCTGATCGACGCGAGCTCGAGCATCTTCCGCGCGTTCTACGCGCTGCCGGCGCTGCGCAACGCGGCGGGCGTGCCGACGAACGCGACGCTCGGGTTCCTGACCATGCTCCAGAAGGTCCTGCGCGAGGCGAACCCCGACGGCGTCGTGGTGGTCTGGGACGCGCCGGGGCGGAAGCGCCGCAAGGAGCTGTACGCGGAGTACAAGGCCACCCGCGACGCGACGCCCGAGGACCTGCGCGCGCAGTTCGAGTGGATCCGCCGAGCCGTCGACGCGTACGGCCTGGCCACGATGGAGTACGAGGGAGAAGAGGCCGACGACGTGATCGCGACGCTCACGCGCCAGGCGGTCGAAGCCGGCATCGACGTCGAGATCGTCTCGACCGACAAGGACCTGATGCAGCTCGTGAGCGACCGGGTGACGCTTCTCGACACGATGAAGGACCGGCGCATCGGGCCGGAGCAGGTCGTCGAGCGGTTCGGCGTGCCGCCGGAGCAGATCCTGGACCTGCGCGCGATCGTGGGGGACAGCTCGGACAACATCCCCGGCGTAAAGGGAATCGGGGAGAAGGGCGCCGCGAACCTGATGCACGAGTACGGCAGTCTCGACGCGATCCTCGACTCCGCCGACCAGGTCAAGGCCAAGCGCGCGCGCGAAGCGCTCCAGACATACGCCGACGACGCGCGCCTCTCGCGCGAGCTGTCACGACTGCGCGAGGACCTGCCCATCGAGCTCGACTCCGAGCGCGCGCGCATTCCCGAGCCCGACACCGCGGCGTTGACCGCGATCTTCCGTGAGCTCGAGCTGAAGCGCCTGCTCGACGGCCTGGGCGCCGCCGCGACTCCCGCGGCTCCCCCTCCAGCCGACGTGGAGACCGCGGTGGTGCCCGACCGGGCGGCCCTCGAGGCTCGGGTCGCGCTACTCGCCTCGGAGCCACGCATCGGACTGGCCGTCGTTCTCGAGCCCGAGGAGCCGATGAGGGGCAAGCTCGTCGGCATCGCCCTGGCGGGGTCCGGTGCGCGGGGCGACTTCGTTCCCCTCGTCTCCGCCGAGCCCTCGCTCGCGCCCGAGCCCACGACGGCGCTCGACGAGGCCGAGGCGCTCGAGACCCTGCGGCCGCTCTTAGAGCGCGACGGCGCGGTCTGGACGGGGATCGGCCTCAAGCGCCTGGCGGTCGCCCTGGCGCACCGCGGCGTCGAGCTGCGCGGGGAGCTGCGCGACGTGTCCGTCCAGGCCTACGTGCTGGATCCCTCGCAGCAGGTGCAGCGTCTCGAGGCGCTGGCCCGCAGCTACCTGGGCCGCGAGATCGCCGCCACCGAGGACGTGTTCGGCAAGGGCGCCAAGCGGCGCGCCTTCGACTCGGTCGATGCCGTCGAGCTGGCATCGCACTTCGGCGCGCAGGCCGCGGTCGCGCTCGACCTCTCGGCCGAGCTCGACCGCGGCCTCGCGGAGTCGGGACAGACGGCGCTCTTCGACGGGCTCGAGCTTCCGCTGGTCCAGGTGCTCGCGCGGATGGAGTTGGCGGGCGTGCGCATCGACGAGCCGCACCTGGCGCGCCTCGGCTCCGAGATCGAGTCCGACCTGCTGCGCATCGAGCGGCGCATCTACGAGCTGGCCGGCGAGCCGTTCAAGATCAACTCACCCAAGCAGCTGCAACGGATCCTGTTCGAGAAGCTGGCGCTGCCCCCGGCCAAGAAGACGAAGACGGGCTTCTCCACCGACGAGTCGGTGCTCGAAGAGCTGGCCCTGGAGCACGAGATCCCTGCCGAGATCCTGGCGTGGCGTCGGCTGGCCAAGCTGAAGAGCACCTACGTGGACGCGTTGCCGACCTTCGTCCACCCCGAGACCGGACGCATCCACTGTCAGTTCAACCAGACCGTCGCCGCGACCGGGCGGCTGGCGGCCTCGAATCCCAACCTGCAGAACATCCCCATCCGTACGCCGCTGGGCCAGCGCATCCGCGCGGCGTTCGTGCCCGCCGAGGGCCGGGTGTTGGTGTCGGCGGACTACAGCCAGATCGAGCTGCGCATCCTCGCGCACCTGTGTGGGGACGAGGCGCTGATCGAGGCCTTCCTCTCGGGCGAGGACATCCACGTGCAGACGGCCGCGCGCGTCTTCGACATCGAGCCCGAGGCCGTCAGCGACGAGCAGCGCAGTCAGATCAAGGCGATCAACTTCGGGATCCTGTACGGCTCGTCGGCCTTCGGCATCGCCCGCACGCTCGGCATCGGCCAGGCGGACGCGCAGAAGCACATCGACGCCTATTTCGAGCGCTACCCGCGCGTCCGGGCGCTGGTCCAGCAGTCGATCGAGAACGCCCGCGAGAAGGGCTACGCCGAGACGCTCTGGGGCCGGCGCCGCTACCTGCCCGACCTGCAGTCGCGCAACCGCGTGCTGCGCCAGGCGGCCGAGCGCATGGCCAACAACTCGGTCATCCAGGGGACCGCGGCGGACCTGATCAAGCGGGCCATGGTCGAGATCGACGCCGACCTGCGGGCTCCGGGCGCGCCCCGAGCGCGGATGATCCTGCAGGTCCACGATGAGCTTGTCTTCGAGGTCGTCCCCGAGGACGCGCGGGCCCTGCGCGAGCGGGTCGCAGAGCGTATGCAAGGGGTGGCGGAACTCTGTGTCCCGCTTGAGGTTCACATGGGAGAGGGGCGAAACTGGCTGGAGGCGCACTAGCAGTCCAATCCACCCGTCGCGGGCCCGAAAAGAGTCGAATTTCCGGGCTGATACGGCTGTCGAACGGGGCAGGTCGACGGGAGGAAAGGGCAAGCCATGCGAGCAGTCGCGACGCTCACGTTCATGCCTGATATCGGAGAGACGGCACAGCAGGACCGCCCCGACAGGGAGCTGGTCCAGGAAGCCCGCGACGGGAGCCACGCGGCCTTCGAGGCCTTGGTGCGCCGTTACTCCGACCGGGCCTTCCGGGCCGCCTACCGGGTGGTCCGCGACGAGTCCGAGGCCGAAGATGTGCTCCAGGAGGCGCTGATCAAGGCCTACCGGGCGCTGCGCAACTTCGAGTCCCGTTCCTCCTTCTACACCTGGCTCTACCGGATCGTGGTGAACCTGGCGCTCGACCGGCGGCGGCGCAGCAAGGCCGGCGTGTCGCTCGAGTGGGACGACAACGTCGCCCGGCAGGTAGACGCGCGGGCGCCGCAGCCGGCGGACTCCGACCCGGAGCTGGGCTCCATGCGAGCCGAGGTCCGGAAGCTCGTCGGTGAAGGGATCCAGGGGCTGCCCGACGGACAACGCGAGGTGCTTCTCTTGCGCGAGATCGACGGGCTATCCTACGAGGAGATCGCCGAGACCATGCAGATCTCGAAGGGCACGGTGATGAGCCGGCTCCACTACGCGCGCAAGAAGATGGTCGCGTTCCTGCGCGAGCGGGGAATCGAGCCGGGGGATGTTTCATGAGGCGCTCTCGCGAGCAGAAGATCGACGCCTACCGCGACGGCGCGCTGTCGCCCCGTCGCCGCGCCGTGCTGGCCCGCGAACTGGCCGGCGACGCCGAGGCCCAGGCCCACCTGCGCCAGAGCGAGGCGGTCGGCCGTGCGGTGCGCGAGGTCTGGAGCGAAGGTCCGCCCGCTCCGCGGGTCGATCTGCTGATCCAGTCGCTGCGGCCCGCCATGGCGCGCATCGACGTCGAGATCGCCGAGCGCCCCTCGGCGGCGCGGTCGGCGGCTCGCTGGCTCGGTCAGGTCCGCGACCTGCTCGGTCCGGTGCCGCTGGCGCTGGCCGGGGCGGCCGCCGTGCTGGCGCTGGCGTTGGCCAGTCCGGACGCGCTCCGCGGCTCCGACGGCGCGGGCGTGGCCACGGCCGGCCTCGGCTCGCAGTCGTTCGGCATGGGCTCTCCGTCGGCGATCTACGACCTGGCCCAGGACGCGCCCCTGATGATCTTCCAGGGCGAGGACGGGTCGACCGTGATCTGGATCCTCGACGCACCCGAGGACCAGTCGCTGGCGCCGCTCAGCCTCTCGGCGTGGTGAAGTGAGCTTCCGCGCCCGGAACCTCGTGCTGCCCGGGCTCGGGCTGTTCGCGTTGTCGCTCGTACTCGGCGCCGCCGGTCCGGCGCCCGCGCAGGACGCCACGCCCATCGACCTCGAGCTTCGCGTGATCTACGCCCGCAAGGAGAAGGGCGTGGTGGACCCGGACTGCCGCGACATCCAGAAGCGGCTGCCCATGTCGTTCGGCTCGCTGCAGATCGTGCAGAGCGAGAGCTTCCGGCTGGAGCCCGGCCACCCCGCCCAGTTCGAATTGCCGACGGGACGCGCCGTGCGCCTGCTGCCCGTCTCGATCGTCGGCTCGCGGCTCCACGTGTACTTCGAGATGTCGGGGGTCATGAATACCCGGCTGCAGATGGTGAGCGGACGCCCCGTGATCGTGGGCGGTGAGAAGCACGAGGGCGGCCACTTGATCCTGGAGCTGACCCCGACCTTCCGTGCGCTCGCCGGACCGGCCGCGCCGGCGCCGCGTTCGCCGAAGTCGCCGGTCGTGCGGCAGGTGAACGGCGGCACGGCCGATTCCCGTTGACGCGGGCCGCGGCCCGCCGTACGCTGCCTCCGCAATGAGTCGGCAACCCGGACAGCGCGTCCTCTACATGGGCCTCAAGCCCGTCATTACGGTCGTCATGACCGACGGCGGAGAGGTCCGGCCGGCTTAGCAACCTGGCACAAAACGAACCCGGACCTCTCCCGCCGTAAGGCCGGAGGGGTTTTTTGTTGCCCGCCGGTCAACGGTCAACGGCCAACACGGCGGGGATGGGGCCCGGGACTCGATGGAGAAAACCGATGAGTCTCGATCCCGAGTACTACCGCGAGCTGCTGCGGCCCGTGTTTGCGGGCCGGCGTTTCCTGGTGATCGGCAGCGGCCCCGTCGTCGCGCAGGCGGGGCTGGCCCGCGAGCTGCTGGCCTGCGGCGCCCAGCGCCCGTTCCTGCTGGCCGGATCCATCGGCACCGGCACCTTGCCCGAGCCCTGCGAGGCCGACTGGCTCTCGCTCGAGGTCGACGCCCCGGACATGCTCTCGTCGATGCGCGCGTACGAGCGGGCGCTGCGGCGTCTTCCCGAGCGCGCGCGCAAGGCACTCGACCGCTGGGACCCGGACCGCCGCGCGCAGGCGCTCGGTACGATCGTGCTGTCGGACGTGCCGGATGTCTTCGGGCGCCCACGCTACGCGCGCCGCGCGCCGGAGTGGGCGGCACTCGAGGACAAGACGAGGCTGCCGGCCTTCCTGGACGCGATCGGCGTGCGGCGCGGTCCGCTCGCCGTGGTGGCGGCCGAGGCGGCCGCGCTTCGCGGGGCGGCGGCGCGCATCGACCGTGGAGCGGGAACCGTCTGGTCCGGCGACACGCGGGAGGGTATCAACGGCGGCGCCAGCCACGTGCGCTGGGTGCGGTCCGAGGACTCCGCGTGCGAGGCCGAGTCGTTCTTCGCCGAGCACTGCAGCCGCGTACGAGTGCAGCCCTTTCTCGAGGGCATTCCCTGCTCGGTGCACGGCCTGGTCACGGGGCAGGGGGTGGCGGTCTTCCGCCCGATCGAGACGCTCACCTTCCGTCGGCCCCGGGGCGGGGAGTTCGTCTACGCGGGAACCGCCAGCTTCTGGGATCCGAACTCGCGCGACCGCGAGAGCATCCGGGCGGTCGCCCGCTGCATCGGGCACGCGCTTCTCGAGCGGCTCGACTACCGCGGCGTGTTCACGCTCGACGGTGTGCTCGCGGAAGAGGGCTTCGTTCCGACCGAGATCAACCCGCGCATCGGGGCGGCGTTCCGCCTGCTGGAAGGTGGCAGCGGGCTCCCGTTGCACGCGCTGGCACTCGCTGCGCAGGCCGGCGAGTCGCTCGACTACCGGCTGCCGGAGCTCGAGCGCGAGCTGCTCGAAGCGGCGGACGCGGTGCGGGGTGGGGGCTCGGGGATCGTCGTGCAGAAGCCGCAGGTGTCGACGGAGGTGCGCGCCCTCGTGGCGCGGTGCGGCGGCTTCCGGGCGGCGCGCGACGCCGAGCCGCCCGACGTGTGGGTCTCGCTTGGCCCCGGGCCGTCGCTGCGCTGCGGGTACGCCATGGTGCGCCCGGTTCCGGAGCGGACGGTCGCCGGCCCGTCGATCGCACCGCGCGTCGCGCGCGCGTTCGGCTTTGCCGAAGTCGAGCTCGGCGTGGACCTCGGGCCCCTGGTCCCGGCCGAGCCGGTGAGATGACGCGCGTGCAGGACTGCTGTTGAGCCGATCGTCCCCGGGGCGGCACGCCTTCGTGTCGAATCCGCACCGGACGCTGGCCGTGCTCACGTTTCCGGTCCTGCTCTCGCTGCTGCTGGAGCCGCTCACCGGCATCGTCGACACCTTCTTCGTGGCGCGTCTGGGCGCGCTCGAGCTGGCAGCGCTGGGCATCTCGACGGCGGTGCTCTCGAGCGTCATCTGGGTCTTCAATTTCGTCGGGATCGGAGCGCAGACCGAGGTCGCGCGCTGCGACGGTGCGGGCGACGCGGCCGGTGCGTCCGAAGCCGCGCTGCTCGCGATGACCGTGGGCGCGGGGCTCGGGCTCGCGCTGGCGATCGGCTTCTGGCCGGCCGCGCCCGCGGCCCTGCACTGGATGGGGGCCGAAGGCGGCCTGCTGGCCGAAGCGGTCGTCTACCTGCAGATCCGGCTGCTCGGCGCGGCCCCGCTGCTGGTGACGCTGGCGGGCTTCGGTGCGCTGCGCGGCGTCCAGGACATGCGAACGCCCTTCTGGATCGCCCTGGGTTCGAGCGCGCTGAACGCGGTGCTCGACCCGCTGCTGATCTTCGGAGCGGGTCCGGTGCCCGCTCTCGGCGTCGCCGGTGCGGCCATCGCGAGCACGGCCGCGCACTGGCTCGCGGCGGGCGCGGTCGTGTGGGCGGTCCGCTCGCGGTTCGGGGTCGCTCACCGGATTCCCTGGCGGCGTGCGCCGCAGCTGCTCGTGGTGGGGCGCGACCTGGTGGCGCGCACGGCGCTCCTGCTCCTGTTCCAGCTGCTGGCGACGCGCAAGGCGGCGGCGATCGGCGTGTCGGCGATCGCCGCGCACCACGCGGTCCGCCAGCTCTGGACGCTCTCCGCGTTCGTGCTCGACGCCTACGCCGCCGCCGGCCAGACCCTGGTCGGCTACTTCCTGGGCGCGGACGAGCCGGCACAGGCGCGCCGCGTGGCGGGCGTCGCCTGCGGCTGGGGAGCGGTCACGGGGGTCGTCATCGGCGGGCTGATGTGGGCGGGCGAGGATGCCGTGGCCCTGGCGTTCGTCCCGGCCGAGGCCCGCGCGGAGTTCCACCTGGCGTGGCTCGCGCTGCTTCTGGCACAGCCGCTGAACGCGCTGTCGTTCGTGACCGACGGCCTCCACTGGGGCTCGGCCGACTACGCCTACCTGCGAAACGCGATGATCGTGGCGACGGCCACGGGCCTGGCCGGTCTCTACCTGGTCGATCCCGCGGTGCCCGGGGCGCTCTTCGGCGTCTGGCTGGTGACGGGAGCGTGGATCACCGTACGCGCCGGCTTCGGCATGGCGCGCATCTGGCCCGGCATCGGCGCGAGTCCCTTCCGGCGCGCGGGGCCGGCGGGCCGGGAGGGGCCGGCCGCGGCGAGCTGATCAGGCGGGGTACCGCGTGAGCTCCTCGTAGCTCGCTCCATCGCGCCAGCGGTTCACCAGGTCTTCGGGGTCGTAGGTGATTCCGATCGGGTTCTTCGCGAAGACCTCGCTCTCGCAGAACTCGCGCGCCTGCTTCATCGACATCACGTCGATCTGGAGCTCGATCGTGTTGTCCTGCGGGTCCCGGTAGTACATCGACAACGTGGGACCGTGGTGGAGCGTCGTCGACGGCTTGATGCCCTGGTCGCGGAGCCGCGTGTAGGTCTCGAGCAGCTTGTCGAGCGTGTCGTACGTGAACGCGAAGTGCAGCAGGCGCGAGCTCTCTGCGTCCGACTCGTCGGCTCCCGGCATCTTCACGAACACCACGCGGTGGTGCTCGTCGTCGTAGGTCAGGAAGCAGGCGAAGTCGTTCTCGTGCACGACCTCGGCCTCGAGGACGTTCACGTACCAGTCGCGCATCTTCGGCACGTCGGTCGTGGAGAGTGCGACGTGTGCGAGCTTGTAGGGGGATGCCATCCGTCTTCTCCTTCGGGTGGGTTCAGACCAGCGGGTCGGTCTTGGGGAGTCCGATCTGCGCGCGGGCGAAGGCCTCGCCGGCGCCCTCCCAGTCCGCGACGACATGTGCGGCCATCGCCTGCGAGTCGCGGAGCGCGCGCTGGATCGGGTTGTCGAGGAAGATCGCGTGGCCGCCGGCGGCCGGCTGGATCCGCGCCACCGCGCGCGTGCAGGTCTGGACGATCCAGGCGGCGTCGCGCCGGTAGCGGGCGCGCTGCTCGATCGTGGCCTTCCGTCCCGCCTGTGCGTCCGCGGTCATCTCGGCCAGGTCGCGCTGCACGACGAGTTCCGCCGCGTCCACCTCGGCAGCCGACTCGGCGTACCGGAGCTGCGCGCCGACCTGTTCGTGGACGGCCTTCGGCGTCGCCACGCGCACCTTGCCGACGAGCCGCTCGCGGAAGTGCTCGAGCGCGCCGAGCGCGATGCCGATCGAGACGCCGGTCAGGCCGAGCGTCGCGATCGAGCTGCCGGGGAGTCCGGCGGACAGACGCCCGCGTGCCGTCGTCTCGCGGTCGCCGACCACGGCGAAGCCGATCTCGGTGTGCAGGACGTGGTCCTCCCGCACGAACACGTCGTCGACGAGGATCCGCTTGCTGCCGGTGCCGCACAGCCCCGACACGTGCCAGTTGTCTTCGATCTCGAAGTCGGCGCGGGGAAGCAGCAGGCTGCCCATGCCCTTGGGGTCCGCGTCCGGCGCGTCGCAGAGGAAGGCGGAGAGCACGGTGAAGTCCGCGTGGTCGCAGGTGCTCGCGAAGTCCCAGGCTCCGCTCAGGCGGTAGCCGCCGTCGCAGCGCACGCCGCGCCCGCCGGGCATGAACACGCCGCAGACCACCGAGTCGGGTCCGGGGCCGCTGCCGAAGACGTGCTCGATGGCCGCGTCCGGGAAGCCCGACACGATGTGATTGTGGAGCGTGCAGATCGCCAGGCACCAGGCGCTGTTACCGCAGGCCCGGCCGATCTCGCGCGCGGTGTCGATCACGGTCGCGACCTCGAGCCCGAAGCCGCCGTACTCCGGCGGCACGAAGGCGCGCAGTAGCCCGGCGCTTCGGAAGTCGGCGATCGTCTCGTCCGGCAGGCGGCGCAGGCGCTCGCACTCGAGGGCGCGCTCTGCAATCTGCGGCGCCAGCTTGCGCGCGCGCTCGACGAGCTCGGGACGGCTGACCTCGGGCATCTTCGGCTCCTCCAGTGATCCGCGGTTCCCGCGGTGATCCGTGACTGTAACAATCGAAACGAATTGATTTGACTGTTTCGATTCCAGAGGTATCCTAGGGAGCATGACCCTGCCTGTCAACGAGAATTCGCCATCTACGACGCTCCCGAGGCGCTCCGAGGCCAGGCGTCGCGAGATCCTGGAGGTGGCCGCGCTGCTCTTCGCCGAGCGCGGCTTCGAGAAGACCAGCATCAAGGCGCTCGCCGCCGAGGCGCAGGTCTCGACCTCGACCATCTACACCTACTTCGCCGACAAGTCCGACCTGCTCGAGCAGGTCGTGCGGTCCCGGCTCGACGCGCTACTCGGGGGGCTGCTGGCCGACGTGGACGCCGTCGACGATCCGCTCGACGCGCTGCTGATCGGGGCGCGCCACCTGCACGCGCGTCTCTCGGCCGACCCGATGCTCGGGCGCATCCTCACGTTCGAGCCTCACGTGGTGGGACGCGGCGTGCGCCAGTACGCGCGCGGCGTCGTGGAGCGCATCAACGAGGTGAGCACCGAGCTGATCCGGCGGGCGGTGGCGCGCGGCGAGTTCGAGTGCGCCGACCCCGAGGCGCTGAACGCCCTGATGCGCTGCGCCATGCAGGGCTGGATGCTCAACTCGCAACGCGGTCACGAGCCGGTCCCCGAGCCCCGCATGACCGAGGCGCTCCTCGACCTGATCCGCAGGGCCGCGCGGCCCCGGAGCTAGCCGGCGGCGGCGAAGGCGGGCGTCTCCGCTAGGGCGCGACGACCGGCCGCAGCCGCAGCTCGATGCGGCGGTTCTGCCTGCGTCCCTGGACCGTGTCGTTCGGCGCGAAGGGCCGGTTCGAGCCGAAGGAGACCAGCACCAGCTGCTCCGACGCAATGCCTCCGCCTTCGAGCAGCCGCACCACGCTTCCCGCGCGCGACGCGGCGAGCTCCCAGTTCGAGGGGTAGCGGTCCCGCAGGCTCGCGCCGATCGGCAGGGCGTCGGTGTAGCCCAGGATCGCGATCTGGTAGGGGAACTCCTTCAGGTCGTCGATCATGTTGCCGAGTATGCGGCGTCCGCCCTCGTTGAGCTGCGACGAGCCGGTCGAGAACAGCACCTCTTCCGACAGCATCACGTGCAGGCCGTCGCGGAGCAGGGCGATCTTGACCAGTCCCGCGACGATCAGCGTCTCGAGCTCGGCCTCGAGACCCTGCTGCGTGTCCGCGAGGATCGTGATCTGCTCGTCCCGCAGGGCGACCTCTTCTTCGAGCGTTGCGGCCACGTCCGCGAGCTCCTCGGTCTCGCGCGTCAGCGTCTCGCCCTGCGCGGCGTAGACGTCCCGCTCGCGCTTCATCGCGTCGTACTTGGCCCGGGTTACGCAGCCAGAGGTCAGGCCGACCGACGCGACGAGCAGCAGCGAGGTGGCGAGGCGGAAGCGGATCGATCGGGACATGGCGTTCTCCTTGAGGCGCTGGGGGCCCTGGAATCGAGAGGGCGACGGATTATACACCGGTCCACGCGGGACGCCCTCGCCAGTCGCCGCGGGCACGGCGGGCCGTCATGGTAGACTCCGCATCCCGAATCTGGAGAGGGAGGTCGACGTGAAGTCGAAAGGATTTCCGCTAGTTGCCCTGATGATTGCCGGGCTCGCCGGCGCCGGCTGGGCTTCGTTGGCGTGGGCTCAGGACGATGCCACGGACCAGCAAGCCAGGATCGACTGGGGACGCTCGCTGTACCTGGAGAACTGCGCCGCCTGCCATGGAACGGGCGCCAAGGGCAACGGTCCGCTGGCCGACGACCTGAAGGTGCCGCCTTCCAACCTGACGACCATGGCCGCGCGCCGCGGCGGCAAGCTCAACGGCGCCGAGATCCGCGAGATCATCGATGGCCGCAAGGCGGTCGCCTCGCACGGCACGCGCGACATGCCGGTGTGGGGCAGCGAGTTCGCCCGCGCGCGCAAGAAGGGCGAGGGCCGCGAGGCGGCGGCCCGCAACCGCGTCCACGCCATGGTGGCGTACCTGGAGTCGATCCAGGCCTCCAGGTAGCGCCGCCGCTCCCTGCGCGATGATGGCGGCGACCGCGGTGGCCGCATGAGCCGAGGCGAGCCCGACCGGGTCTCGGCCGCGGAGGCGCGCGCGCTGCTGCTCCGCGGACAGGGACTGCTCGACGACCCGGCTCGCCGCGCGACGCCCGCCTCGCTGGCGCGCGTGATTCGCGGGCTCGGCTACGTCCAGGTGGACTCGATCAACCGCCTCGAGCGCGCGCACCACCTGATCCTGGGCGCGCGTCTCGACGGCTACCGCCATCGCCAGTTGACGCACCTGCTGGAGCGGAAGCGCTCGCTCTTCGAGCACTGGACCCACGACGCGTCGGTGATCCCGACCGAGTGGTTCGCGCATTGGAAGCCGCGCTTCCGCCGCTGGGAGGCGTGGGCGAGCGCGCGCCCGCGCGTGCGCCAGCGGCTCGGCAAGGACCCGAAGGCCGTGCTCGCCGAGGTCGTCGAACGGATCCGCGAGGACGGCCCGCTCGCCTCCGCCGACTTCGAGCACGTGCGCGAGCGCGAGTCGAAGGGGTGGTGGGATTGGAAGCCGCAGAAGATGGCGCTCGAGTTCCACTGGCGCTCGGGGAGGCTCTCGATCGCGGGGCGCCGCGGGTTCCAGAAGCTCTACGACCTGACCGAGCGGGTGCTTCCCGAGGCGCAGGCCGAGGACGAGCCCGACGCCGCCGACCACGCCGACTGGGCCGCGGAGTCCGCGCTCGCACGGCTCGGTCCCGCGACCCCGTCGGAGCTGGCGCACTTCTGGGGCGCGCTGCGAACGCCGGACGCCCGGCGCTGGTGCGAGAAAGCCGCGGACGAGGGGCGCGTCGTCCGCGTCATGGTCGAGTCGCTGGACGGGGCGAAGCCTCGCGCCGCCTTCGCGCTGCCCGACTGGCGGCGCCGCGCAGCGCGCGCGCCGGACGCGCCCGATCGCCTGCGGCTGCTCGCTCCGTTCGACCCCGTACTCCACGACCGCAAGCGCACGCAGCGGCTCTTCGGCTTCGACTACACGCTCGAGTGCTTCGTTCCCGCCGCGAAGCGCACCTACGGGTACTACGTGCTTCCGATCCTCGAGGGAGAGCGGCTGGTCGGCCGCATCGAGCCGCGGCACGACCGCGACGGCGGGCGCGTCGAGGTCGAGAAGCTGTGGTGGGAGCCGGGCGTGCGGCCGACGCTGCGCCGGCGCCGCGGCCTCGACCGCGCGCTCGGGCGCCTGGCGGACCTGGTCGGCGCCGAGAAGGTCGACTGGGCGGGCGCGGCCCGGCGCGCCCTGCGCTAGACGGTAGACTCGCGGCCCGATGGCAGGTTCCGTCCCAGCCCGCTCCGCCGACGTCGTGCTCTTCGACTTCGACTACACGCTGGCCGACTCCTCGCCCGGCATCCTGGAGTGCGTGCGCTTCGCCATGACCCGTCTCGGTCACGACGTGCCACTCGACGACGAGATCCGCGCGCAGATCGGCCAGCCGCTGCAGGGCTCGCTGGCGCGGTTCTTCGGCGCCGACGCCGCGCCGTCCGGGGGCTGGCGCGACGCCGACTACGTGCGGCTCTTCGTCGAGCGCGCCGATCAGGTGATGGCCGGGCGCACGTCGATGCTCGACGGCGTGCCCGAGGTGCTCGCCACGTTGCGTAGTGCCGGACTGCGGCTCGGCGTGGTCTCGACCAAGTTTCGCTACCGGATCGAGCAGGTGCTCGGCCGCGAGGGTCTGCGCGACCGCTTCGACTGCATCGTCGGCGGCGAGGACGTCGAGAAGCCGAAGCCCCACCCCCAGGCGCTCGAGCGCGGCCTCGACACGCTCGGCGTTGCGCGGGATCGCGCGGTCTACGTGGGCGACAGCCTGGTGGACGCCGAGGCCGCCGCGCGTGCCGGGCTGCGCTTCGTCGGGGTGCTGTCCGGGGTGACCGCGGCCGGCGCGTTCGACGCGCATCCCGTGGACGCCCTGCTGCCGTCGGTGCGCGAGCTTCCGGCGCTGCTGGGAGCCGCACGATGAGTGGGATCCGGCGCTACGGCGTCGGAGATCGCGACCAGGTGGTGGCGCTCTGGCAGGCGTGCGAGCTGGTCGTGCCTTGGAACGTGCCCGAGGAGGACATCGCTACCAAGGTCGCGTTCCAGCCCGACCTCTTCTTCGTGGCGGAACGGGACGGCCGGATCGTCGGCTCGGTGATGGCCGGCTACGAGGGACACCGGGGCCAGATCAACTACCTGGCGGTGCTCCCCGACCTGCGCGGCAGCGGGCTGGGACGCCAACTGATGGACCACGCCGAGGCCGTGTTGCGCGAGATCGGCGCGCCCAAGATCAACCTGCAGGTCCGCGGCGCGAACCGCGAGGTGATCGCGTTCTACGAGGCGCTCGGCTACCGCGTGGACGACACGGTCAACCTGGGCAAGCGTCTCGACGGCCGCTAGACCTCGATCCGGATCACCGCGCGGTTGCGGATGCGGCCGCTGAGCGTCGAGAGCAGGTTCGCCAGGCGCATCTGCCAGCCGTACTTCCGGACGAGCGCGGCGTAGACGCGCGCCTCGGTCTCGGCGTCGTCGACGACGTAGGCGTTCGCCTCGACCCAGTCGCCGCGCAGGTTGCCGCGGACGTTGCAGCTCGCTACGCGCGCGCGGGACGAGTTTCGCAGCCGCTTGATCTTGCCCGCGCGGCGCTCCGAGAACGCGTACAGGTGCCCGTCCAAGGCCACGAACCAGACCGGCGTCGGCACGTTCGAGCCGTCGCGCTTGAACGTGGCCAGGCTGATGTAGTGCGCTCCCTCGAAGTGCGTCGCGGTCATCCGCCGGCTGCGGGAAGCTCGGGCGTGGGCCCGCCACGCCGCAGGAGGCGCCGCAGCCCGCGCTTCATCGCGTCGACCGCGTCGTCCAGCATGACGTAGAAGACCGGCACGACGAGCAGCGTCAGCAGGGTCGACGAGAACATCCCCGCGGCCGTGGCTACCGCCATCGGGGCACGGGACTCCGAGCCGGGCCCGAGCCCGATGGCCGCCGGCAGGACGCCGAAGATCATCGAGATCGCCGTCATCAGCACGGGCCGCATGCGGATCGGTGCGGCTTTGCGCATGGCCTCGACCTTGTCGAGTCCTTCACCGCGTAGCTGGTTGGCGTAGTCCACCAGCAGGATCGAGTTCTTGGTGACCAGCCCGAAGAGCAGCAGGATGCCGATCATGCTGAACAGGTTGAGCGTCATGCCCGCGAGCACGAGGCCGCCGAGCGCGCCGAACATGGCGAGAGGCAGCGCGAGCATCACCGTGAACGGGTGCACGAAGCTCTCGAACTGCATGGCCAGCACCAGGTAGATCACCAGGATTGCGAGCCCCAGCGCCGTGACGAACTGCTGGAACCCCTCGGCCATCGCCTCGGCCTGGCCGTCGAGCTCGAGCTGGACCCCTTCGGGCAGGATCTCCTCGGCGAGCGCCAGCGCGATCGGAACCGCCTCGCCCAGGTTGATGCCCTTCAGGTTCGAGCCGATCACGACGCTTCGCTGGCGGTCGGTGCGCGAGATGTCGGTCGGCGCCGCGCGCGTCTCGATCTCGACGAGGTTGCGCAGCTCGACGACCTCGCCGGTCTTGGATCGCACGAACAGCCGCTCCACCGCTTCCGGCGTGCTCCGATCGCTCTCCTCGAGCCGGACGCGGATGTCGTAGCGCTTGCCCGCCTCCTTGAAGGTGGCGACGTCGATTCCGCCGATCATCGTGCGCACCACCTGGGCCACCGATGCGGCATCCACGCCGAGAGCGGCCGCTTTCTCGCGGTCGGGCTTCACGCGGATCTCGGGCATGCCGAGCTTCAGGTTCTTGTCGACGTCGACGAATCCGGGGTGGGCCGCGAGTGCGCGCACGAGCTCGTCGGAGAGCCGGTCCAGCTCGACCAGCGAAACGTTCCCGCGCATGACCAGCGAGAGCTCGCCGCGGTCGCCGCCGCCGCCCATCATCCCCGACATGTCGAACATGCGGACGCTCACGCCGGGGATCGCGTTGAACACCTCGCGCGACGCGTCGATCACGTCGCGCACGCTGCGCTCGCGCTGGTCGCGGTGCACGAGCGTCCCCGCCATGATCCCCTGGTAGGGCTTTGGCGCCGAGCCGGGCCGCGTGCTCCCCGCCGCAGAGAAGAGCCCCGCGACCTCGGGCTGGTCGAGCAGCCAGCGCTCCACCTTGATCATCTGGCGTTCGGTGTGGAGCAGCGTCGAGCCCGGCGGCGTCTCGATCGACACCAGGAACAGGGCCTGGTCGGAGGGCGGAAAGAACTCCTTGCCGACCGCGCCCATCAGGAAGATCGAGATGAGGCCGGAGAGCGCGGCGCCGCTCAGCGTCGTCCAGCGGTGCCCCATGGTCCAGTCGAGGGCCGTCCGGTAGTGCGTCTCGAGCCAGTGGAATCCACGCTCGAGGCGGTGGTAGACACTGCCGTGCTTCACCTCCCGCGCCGCCGGGATCCGGGCCGCCAGCATCGGCGTGAGCGTGAGCGCGACGAAGAGCGAGATCATGACGGCGCTCGCCACCGTGACGCCGAACTCGCCGAGGAAGTTCCGCACGATCCCTTCGATGAACACGACGGGCAGGAAGACCACCGCGATCGAGACCGTGGCGGCGGTGGCGGCGAAGGCGATCTCGCTCGTCCCCTTCTGCGCGGCCTCGAAGGGGTCCTCGCCGTTCTCGCGGTGGCGCTCGATGTTCTCGAGCACCACGATCGCGTCGTCGATCACCACCCCGACGGCCAGAGCCATCGCCAGGAGGGTCATGGTGTTGAGCGTGTAGCCGAAGAGCCAGGTCACCCCGAAGCTCGCGACCAGCGACAGGGGGATCGCCAGCGCGACGACCAGCGTCGGGCGCCAGCGGCGCAGGAAGACGAAGACGGTCAGCACGGCGAGCAGCGCGCCGAAGATCAGCGCGAACTGCGTCTCGGCCACGGACTCGCGGATCGGCTCCGCAAAGTCGATGATCGCGTCGCCCTCGCGCATCTGCAGGTCGGCCGGGAGGATCGGGTTCAGGTACTTGATGCGCTGCTCGGCCTCGTCGGCGATCGCGACGGTGTTGCCGCCCGCCTGCTTCATGATGCCGACGCCGAGCGAGCGCTTGCCGCCGAAGCGCGCGATCGAGGTGCGGTCCGCGGCTCCATCCTCGACGCGAGCCACGTCGGACAGGTGTACGGCCGCCCCGCCGACGTGCGTGATGATCAGGTTCTCGAGCGCCTCGAGCGACTCGAACTCCGCCTCGGTCTTGACCGTGTACTCGATGTCGCGGCTCTCGATGATCCCGCCGGCGATCTCGACGTGCTCGCGGCGGATCGCCATCAGCACGTCGTTCGCAGCCAGGCCGCGGGCGCGCAGTTCCTCGTCGTCGAGCCAGATGCGGATGTTCCGGTCGCGGCGTCCGAAGAGCATGACCGACGCGACGCCGTCGATCGTCTCCAACTCGGGCTTGATGATGCGCCGCACGAACTCGGTAGCCTCGGTGATCGGGCGCGTGGTCTCGATGGGCATCCAGAGGATCGCGTTGTCCCCGGGATCCATCTTCATGATCATCGGCGGCTCGACGTCGGACGGCAGCAGCATGCGCGCGCGGCCGACCTTGTCGCGGACGTCCTGGACCGCGACCTCGATGTCGGTGCCGAGCTGGAACTCGACCATGACCATGGCGGAGCTCGGGCCGCTGGTCGAGCGCAGCGAGCGAACGCCGGCGATGCCGTTGAGCTGCTCCTCGAGGACGTCGGTCACGTCCTCCTCGATCCCCTCGGGGCTGGCGCCGTCGAGCCGCGCCGTCACCACGACCATGGGGAACTCCATGTCGGGGAACTGGTCCACGCCGAGACGCGCGTAGCCGAGCATTCCGAAGAGCACCAGGCCGAACATCAGCACCCACGTGAAGACCGGGCGGCGGATCGAGATGTCGGAGAGAGTCATCCGCCCGCTCCCGCGTCCTCGGGCGCGCCGGCCACGGCCGGCGTCACGATCGTCCCGTCGGGGTGGCGCACCGTCACGCGCACCCCGTCGGGGAGCGTCGTGTGGCCGCGCGTCACGACCTGCGTCCCCGGCGGCATGCCGCCCAGGATCACGACCATGCCGCCGCGGTAACGGCCCGTCTCGACGCGCTTGCGCTTTACGCGGTCGCCCTCGAGCACGAAGACGACGGCGCCGTCGGCGCGGTGCAGGACCGCCTCTTCGGGTACAAGGGTCACGCCTTCGAGCATGGCGACGCCGAGGTCCGCGCGCGCGAACAGCCCGGGCCGGAGCCGCCCGTCCTCGTTCCGGATCGTGGCCTTCACGCGGAGCGTGCGCGTGCGCGTGTCGATGGTGGGAGCGACGAAGGTCACGGTCGCGTCGAACTCCTCGTCGGGCCACGGCGCCACCCGGACGGCCACCGAGTTGCCCAGTGCGACGCGCCCCGAGTCCACCTCGGGCAGCCGGAACTCGACCTCGATGGGATCGAGCGCCACCAGTTCGAAGAGCGCCTGCCCCGGCTGGACGTACTCGCCCGGGCTCACCAGGCGCTCGGCCACGAGCCCCGCGAACGGTGCCGACACGTTGGCCTCGCGCAGCGCCCGCTCGGCTGTGCCGAGCGCGGCCTCGGCCGCCTCGACCCCGGCGTTGGCGCGATGCAGCGCGGTCTCGGCCGTGTCCCGCTGGGACTGCGAAGCCATCGCCTTGCCGTGCAGCCGCCGCACGCGGCTGGCCTCGCGTTTCGCCTCGGACTGACTGGCCCGCGCCTGGTTCAGGCCGGCCCGCGCGCTCTTCAGGTCGAGCTTCCGGGCCTCGGGGTCGATCAGCAGGACGACCCCGCCGGCCTCGACCGGCAGGCCCTCCTCGACCACGATCTCGGTGATGCGGCCACCGACCTCGGCCGCGATCTTGGCGTGGTTGCGCGCCAGCAGCTGTCCGGTCGCGCCGATCTCCTCGAGCAGGTCGGTGATCGTGACGGCCGCGACCGCGACGGGCGGTGCCGTCACGGTGGTCACCGGTGGCTCGCTGCAGCCGACGGAGGCGAGCGCGGCCGCCGCAGTCACCGCGAGGACGGAGCGGGCGCGCACGAGCCGGGCGAGGGGAGGGAATCTCATGCTCGGGCTCCAGGGGCCGTCGTCGCCTCGGGAGCGATCAGCCCCGCGAGCATCACGTCGACGGCGATCTCGTTCAGGTTCTTGGCCATTTCGCTCGGGCTTCCGGCGCCGCGCAGCGAGATCAGCCCGTGGAGCGTCACCAACGCGACCTGGCGTGCCGCCTCGTCGTCGGCGACACGCAGGCGTCCCGCCTCTGCGAGCTCGTGCATGGGCTCGAGGAAGATCGCTTCGCACTTCTCCGCAGAGGGCGGGCGCTCCCCGCGATCGCCACGGGGCGTCATCAGCAGCCGGTAGTGCGTGGGGTTCTTGATGCCGAAGCGCACGAACGCCAGGAAGAGGTGGCGGATGCGCTCGAGCGGATCCTCGGACGCGGGTACGCGGCGCAGGCGCTGCAGCAGCCCGGCCATGCGCTCTTCGAGAAGCGCGTCGAGCAGGCCCTGCTTGTCGCCGAAGTAGTAGTAGACCGTCGGAGCCGTGTAGCCGCAGCGCTCGGCCAGCCGTCGCATCGAGAATCCCTCATAGCCGTCCTCGACCAGCAGGGACTCCGTCCCCTCGAGAATGGCTCGCCGGGCCTCCTCGCGCTGGCGCAGGCGTCTCTTGGCGGCGGGCTGCGATTCCATTGAACGCTGTATAACTGACTGAACAGCGTTATGCAATCGAACGCGTGTGGTACCGTGTGCGCCCATGTCCCGTCCCGAGACCCGCGGCCTGAGCCGACGAGCGGCCGCCATCCAGCCGTCCCCGATCCGCACCATGACCGTCGAGTGCGCTCGGGTCGGCGGCGTGAACCTGGCCCAGGGGGTGTGCGACACGCCGGCCCCGCCGCAGGTCCGCGACGCCGCCGTGCAGGCGATCCAGGCGGGCGAGAACGCCTACTCGCGCTATGACGGCCGGGATGAGCTACGCCGCGCGCTGGCCGGCAAGATGCGGCGGGACAACGGGCTCGAGTACGACCCGGAAACCGAGGTGATCGTAACGGTAGGGGCGACGGGCGCCTTCTACATCGCGGCGCTCGGGCTGCTCGAGGCCGGCGACGAGGTGGTGCTGTTCGAGCCCTACTACGGCTACCACGTCAACACGCTCGTCTCCCTCGACGTGACACCGGTCTACGTACCGCTCGAGCCGCCCGATTGGAGCGTCTCCATGGAGCGCCTCGAGGCCGCCATCACGCCCCGGACTCGCGCGGTCGTGCTCAATACGCCCGCGAATCCGTCGGGCAAGGTGTTCACGCTCCAGGAGACCGAGCAGATCGCACGGGTCGTGCGTGACCACGACCTGTTCCTGTTCACGGACGAGGTGTACGAGCACTTCGTGTTCGACGGACGCGAGCACGTGAGCCCCGCCGCGCTGCCGGGCATGCGCGAACGCACGCTCACGATGAACGCGCTGTCGAAGACGTTCTCGATCACCGGCTGGCGGCTCGGCTGGCTGGCGGCGGACCGGCGCTGGGCGAGCGAGCTGGGACCGCTGAACGACCTGGTCTACGTGTGCCCGCCGACTCCGCTGCAGCTCGGCGCGGCGCGAGCGCTCGAGGAGCTGCCGCCCGCGTACTACGCGAACATCGGGCCGGAGTACCAGCGCAAGCGTGACCAGCTCTGCACCGCGCTCGACAAGGCGGGCCTTCCGGCCTGGCTGCCCGAGGGCTCGTACTTCGCGCTCGCCGACATCTCGCGGCTTCCGGGCGACACCGGCGAGGCGCGAGCGCTGCACCTGCTGGCGGACGCCGGGATCGCGGTCGTGCCCGGCGAGGCGTTCTTCGCCGGCGACGAGGGACACGCGATCGCGCGCTTCTGCTTCGGAAAGACGCAGGAAGACCTCGACGAAGCCTGCCGGAGGCTCGAGCGCCTGGGCTAGGAGCGTGACCCAGGATGGGTCACGCTCGCGCCAAGGCGGGCTTTGCCCGCCCCACCCCGCTGATGGGGCGCCAAGACGTCTAGGAGTCGGCCCAAGACCTAGTCTTGGGTCGGGCTCCTAGGGCGGGAGCTACTCGCCCGTGAACCGCGGCCGGCGCTTCTCGAGGAAGGCCTGCATTCCCTCGCGCTGGTCCTTCGTGCCCATGGTGCGGAGCACGGCGCGGCGCTCCGCCGCCAGCGCCTGGTCGAGCGGAAGGAACTCGCCGGCGACGACCGCCTCGAGCACGCCCGCCACGGCGATCGGCGGCATGGCGGCGAGCTCCGCCGCCAGCGCTCGCGCGCGGGACTTCAGCTCGTCCAGCGGCCAGACCTCGTGCACCAGCCCGATGCGCAGCGCCTCGGGCCCCGAGATCTTCCTGGCGCGCAGGATCATGTCAAGCGCCGCGGCGCGCCCCACGCAGCGCGTGAGCCGGGCGGTGCCGCCCCAGGCGGGGACGGCGCCGAGGTCCATTTCGGGTAGCCCGATCTTCGCGCCCTCGGCCGCGGCCAGGCGGAAGTGACACGCGAGGGGCAGCTCGAGTCCTCCCCCCAGGCAGTAGCCGTAGAGCGTGGCGATCACGGGCTTCGGCAGGTTCTCGATCGCCGCCAGCACGCGCAGGCGTTGGTCGAAGACCGCCTCGATGCTGCCCTTGCGCTGGACACCCTGCGGAAGCTGCTTCAGGTCCATGCCGACCGAGAAGTTTGCGTCCCCGGCTGCGGTCAGAACGACGGCTCGCACCGAGGCGTCGGTCGCCAGCTTGGCGACGAGTTCCTCGAGCGCGTCCATGAAGTCGAGGCTCATGCGGTTGTGCGGCGCGTCGTTGATGGTGAGCGTCGCGACGTAGTCCTCGACTTCGAGCAGCAGGGGAGTCGTGTCCATGAGGCGATCTTGCTCGCACGCGATTCGCGGTGTCAACGCGGCGCGGACCGAGCGCGCCCCTTGACGTTGCTCCGGGGTTGGCGCACACACAGCGTCGACCCCCACCCCCCACCTCGGGTCGCCCTGTCTCGTCGGGTCCTCGAGGAAGGCAGAGGAGAAGTCCCATGCCCATCGATCTCGAGAAGGCCCGTGACGCGAAGCTCGCGCCGAGCGAGGGCTCCTGGAAGGCCGACGACGTCATTCTCTATCACCTCGGCGTCGGTGCGGGACTGGGGCGTCCCACCGATCCGGCCGAGCTCGAGTACACGTTCGAGAAGAACCTGAAGGTGCTGCCGAGCTTCGGCGTGATCCCCGTCTTCGGCGCGCTCGGCGCCGTGGGCGGCGCCGCGGGCATCCAGATCAACTTCGCGCTCATGCTGCACGGCGAGCAGGACATCGAGCTTCACCGGCCGCTCCCCGTGTCGGCCCAGGTCGAGAGCGAGAGCCGGATCGCAGGCATCTACGACAAGGGAAAGGCCGCGCTGATCGTGCTCGAGGTGGAGACGCGCGAGAAGGGCGGGGAACCGCTCTTCACCAACCGCTTCTCGCTCTTCGCGCGCGGAGAGGGCGGCTTCGGGGGGGAGTCCGGACCGCCCGCGGGCAACGTCGCGCCGGATCGCGAGCCGGACCTGGTCGTCGAGTCACCGACGCTGTCGCACCAGGGCTTGATCTACCGCCTGTCGGGCGACAAGAACCCGCTCCACGTCGACCCCGAGTTCGCGAAGCGCGGCGGCTTCGACACGCCGATCCTGCACGGGCTCTGCACCTACGGCATCGTCTGCAAGGCCGCCGTCGACGGACTGCTCGGCGGCGACGTGTCGCGCGTGGCCCGCTACCAGGTGCGCTTCGCCGGCGTGGTCTACCCGGGAGAGACGATCGAGACCTCGCTCTGGAACGAGGGAGATCGCGTCCTGATCGCCGCGCGTAGCAAGGAGCGCGACGCTCCGGTCATCAGCAACGCCGCGATCACCCTTCGCTGACCGGGCGCGCTCAGGGCTCGGCGTGGGCGAACTCGAGGAAGAGATCGACCGGGAGGTGGACGACCCCGAGGGCGGGGGCGGACTCCCCTCGGCCTCGCTCGCCGCGCACGCCGCACCGAGCCGGCGCGAGATTCGGCGCCAGACCGACCGCGACATCTGGGCGCTGACTTGGCCCGTCATCCTGTCGATGACCATGGCGAGCGCCGTCGGCGTGATCGACATCGCCATGCTGGGACGCCTCGGCACCGAGACCCTGGCTGCCGTCGGCTACGCCATGCAGTTCTTCTTCTTGTCGCAGGCCGTGCTCATGGCGGTGGGCGTGGCCTGCGTCGCCATGATGTCCCGTGCGATCGGCGCGGGAGAGCCGGTGCGTGCGCGCCACGCGCTCGCAGCCTCGCTGGTGATGGCGCTCGCGACCGCGGCGGTCGTCTCGACGACCGCGCTCTTCTTTCCCGAGGCACCGATCCGCCTGCTCGGCGCCTCCGAGTCGATCGTGGCGCTCGCAGCGCCGTACTTCCAGCTGACGATCGGGTCGTCGCTGCTCTTCGCGGTCTCGTTCACGTACGAGAACGCCTTCCGCGCCGCGCGGGACGCGCGCACGCCGATGGTCATCTCGGCGGCGGCGACTCTCGTGAAGGTCGCGCTCAACTGGGTGCTGATCTTCGGGAAGTTCGGCGCTCCCGAACTCGGCCTGGTCGGCGCGGGCCTCGCCACCGTCGGCGCGCAGGCGATCGCCAGCACGGGCTTCGTGATCGCGGCGCGCCTGTCTTCGCACAAGGAGGCGCTGCGGCTGCGCTCCGGCGACCTGCGCGCGGCGCGCGGAGTGTACCGCGACACGGTCCGCCTGGCGGTGCCGGGGCTGCTCGAGCGGCTCGGCATGAACCTGGCGCTGATGAGCTACTTCTGGGTGCTCGGCCGCTACGGGCCCGAGGCCGTCGCCGCCTACACCGTTGGCGTGCGGGTGCTCAGCTTCTCGTGGATCCCGGGCATCGGCTTCTCGACCGCGGCCTCGACGCTGGTCGGGCAGGCGCTCGGTGCCGGCGAGCCGCGGCAGGCGGCGCGCGCGGGCTGGCGCGCCACGCGCTTCGCGCTCGTGGTGTCGATCGTGCTGGGCATCGGCTTCGCGCTGGCGCGCGAGCCGCTGGCGCGTTTCTTCACCGACGATCCGGCCGTGCTCGCGGTGCTGATGCCTTTCATGGTCGTCATGGCGCTCTCGCAGCCGCTGCTGGGACTGCACTTCACGTTGGGTGGCGCGCTGCGCGGCGCGGGCGACACGGTGACGCCGCTCTGGGCCGCGCTCGTCGGAAACTGGGCGCTGCGCGTGCCGATGGCCTTCGGCGTGGCCTTCGTGCTCGAGTGGTCGGTGGTCTGGGTCTGGTTCGCACTGAGCTTCGACCACCTGGCACGCTCGGTCTGGATGCTGGTCGCGTTTCGCCGCGGCCGCTGGGCCGAGAACGTCGGAGCGACGACGCGCAGCCCGGCCTAGTCTGCGGTAGCTTCCGGGCGTGAGCCAGGGAACACGGAACGAAGAGCGCGTCGTGATCGAGCTGAACGCGCGCGAGCGCCGCCTGTGGGACCGCGTGCGCGAGCAGATCGTCCGCTACGAGCCCGGTGCAGCGTCGGGACTGCGGGACACACTGCTCCTGCTCCCCGACCTGACGGTGCTGCTCTTCCGCCTGCTGCGCGACTCGCGCGTGCCGCCGGGCGCGAAGCTGCTCGCCGGCCTCGGCTTTGCCTACGTGATCTCTCCGATCGACCTGCTGCCCGAGATCCTCTTCGGGCCCATCGGGCTGATCGACGACCTGATCGTCGTGGCGGCGGCCCTCTCGCGGCTGGTGAACTACGTGCACCCCGACGTGGTGCGCGGGCACTGGTCAGGAAAGGGCGATGCGCTCGACGCCATCCACCGCACCACCGAGTGGAGCGAGACGCTCGTCACGCGGCGCATTCCGGCCGCGCTCGGGCGGCTCACCGGACTGCTGCGCAGGGGCTAGGGCTTCTCGGCGCGGGTCGCGATGTATGCCGGCAGGTAGCGTGCGAGCGGGTCGGCCTCTTCGTTCGCGCCGCGTCCGCCCTCGCTGAGCGCCGTCAGCACGAAGCCCGCGTCGATCTGTCCGCCGATCTGGTCCTGGAGCGAGTGGCTGAACTCGAGCGGGATGCCCTCGGCGATGCGCGCCTCGAGCTCGCCGGGCGGCAGGTCGCGCTCGTCCGCGTAGGGCAGCGGGTAGCGCACGGCCAGCTCGCCGGTACGCTCGGCGAGCGCGTGGTCGAAGATGAAGCTCGCCGGATTCATGAAGCCGGCCAGCAGCCGCCCGCCGGGCCGCAATACGCGGAACGCCTCGCGCCAGACGGGGCGCACCGCCGACGAGAACACGTTCGAGACGGGGTGGAAGACCAGGTCGAAGCTCTCGTCGTCGAAGGCGCCCAGATCGACCATGTCGCCCTCCACGGTCGTGAGCGGCAGTGCGTGTGCTTCGGCCACCTGCCGGTCGCGCCCGAGCTGCCGGGGC
Organism: Deltaproteobacteria bacterium; assembly: GCA_019311115.1. GTDB lineage: Bacteria > Myxococcota_A > UBA9160 > SZUA-336 > SZUA-336 > JAFDDB01. The sequence continues at coordinate 9,521 of JAFDDB010000017.1, read as the reverse complement.
GAGTTGTCGAAGACCACGACGCGTGCTCCCGCTGCGGCGAGGATCGGTCCCTGCTGTCCGCCGCCCGACGCCAGGCAGAGCACGTCGGTTCCCGCCAGCTCGTCGGGGAACCAGTCCCGCGGAACGGGCGTCTGCCCGATCAGCACGATCGACCAGTTACCGCGGCGCGCCGCCTCGATGCGCGCGGCGTCGACGGGGACCGTCCACGTGTTCCCCTCGGCGACCTGGCGGTCCCAGGCCTCGCGGTTGTAGCTGCGGGTGTCGAGTGGCATCGCGGCGCGTATGCTAGCGCGACCGGGACGCATCGGGTGGCCTCCAGGGAGGACGTTCGGGGAGAGACGTGGAGATCTTCCAGCTCGAGAACGGAAAGGGATTGAGGGCGCGCGTCTCTACGTTCGGTGCGACGCTGCTCTCGCTCCACGCACCGGACCGCGATGGGAGCCCAGGGCCAGTGGTGCTCGGCTTCGACGACCCGTCCCGCTACCTGGAACCCCACCCGCACCTCGGCGCCACCGTGGGCCGCTACGCCAACCGCATCGCGGGCGGGCGCTTCGACCTCGACGGGCGCGACGTGCAGCTGACCCGCAACGAAGGTCCGCACCACCTGCACGGCGGAGAGGCGGGCTTCGGCCGCGTCGAGTGGGTGGGACGCGCCGAGCCGGGCGGCGTGCGGCTCGAGTACGTGAGCTCCGACGGCGAGGAGGGCTACCCCGGCCGGCTCCATGCCGAGGTGACCTACCGGCTCACCGAGGCGAACGAACTCCGCATCGACTGGCGCGCGCACTCGTCCCGCTCCACGGTCGTCAACCTGACGCACCACTCCTACTTCAACCTGCGCGACGGCGGGACGAGTCCGGTTCTCGACCACGAGCTGCAGGTGAACGCCGACGCCTTTACTCCGGTGGACGCCCGGGGCATCCCGACGGGCGAGCTGGACCCGGTCGAGGGCACGGCCCTCGATTTCCGCGAGCCCCGACGACTCGGCGAGCGCATCGAGTCGCTGGTCCCCGAGCGCGGCGGCTACGACCACAACTTCGCGCTGCTGGCCGAGGGCGGGCTCAGCTGGGCTGCGCGCCTGCGCGACCCGGTCAGCGGGCGAGCGCTCGAGGTCCGCACCACCCAGCCGGGACTCCAGCTCTATACGGGCAACTTCCTCGACGGCCAGCCCTGGCCGCGCTGGCATGGCGTGTGTCTCGAGACGCAGCACTTCCCGGACTCACCGAACTGGCTGCACTTCCCTTCGACGAGGCTCGAGCCGGGCGAGGAGTACGCCGAGACGGTCGTCTACGCCTTCTCGGTGGACGGGTCCGGCTGACTCGCCGCCTTCTGGCCGTAGGGGTCGGGGTCGCGCCAGGCCATCGCGCGCCCGCCGTCGCCGATCGTCCGGAAGCCGAAGCGCTCGTACAGACCCTGCGCGTCGCGGGTCGCCAGGCTGATCATCTTGAGGCCCTGCAGGTCCGGGTGGTCGAGTGCGACGCCGACCAGCCACTCGCCGAGCCCGCGCCCGCGGTGCGAGTCGAGCACGTACACGTCCATCAGCCGCGCGTAGGTGGCGCGGTCCGTGATGAACCGCGCGAAGCCGACCTGCGCGCCGCCGTCGTAGAGCCCGAAGCAGAGCGAGTGCTCGATCGAGCGCGCCACGGTCTCGATCGGGATCCCCCGGGACCAGTAGCTGTCGGTCAGGAACGCATGCACCCCCGCCAGGTCGATGCGGGCGGGGTCGCTCGAGAGCTGGATGCCGTCGCGCTGTTCTTCGATCCACGGGAGCGGTTTCATCGCGGCGGAGGCTAGCAGGCCGAGTGTAGAATGCCTCCATGAGCCAGCCTGAGCTCGTCCCACCGCTCTTCGCCATGGGGACGTCCGTCTACGCGCAGCGGGACGGCGAGATCCTGATCCTCCGCCGCGCGGTCGGAGCGATGTCCGGCTCGTGGTACCTGCCGGGGGGCGCGCTCGACCCCGGAGAGACCCTCGAGCAGTGCGCGGCCCGCGAGCTACGAGAGGAGTCGGGTCTCGAGCCCGCGGGTCCGCTCGCCCTGATCGGGATCGTGCCGATGCACGTGTACGATCACGAGACGCTGATCGTGGGCTACGCCTGCGACGTGAAGGCCGGCGAGGTGAAGCTGAGCCACGAGCACTCGGACTCGCGTTGGATCCGTCCCCGGCAGTTCCGCGACGAGTTCTTCGCCGAAGAGAACGTGCGCGCGATCGAGACGCGAAACGAGCGCGTCGGCTCCATCGTGCGTGGCATCCAGCAGGATCTGGACCGCTACCTGGCGTGGCTCGAGCGCGAGCAGGTGCTCCAGCAGGTTCGCGGCGGAGTCAGCGCGCGCTGAGGATCCGCTCCGCCACCTGGTGGGCGGAGAGCCCGTCGGTCTCGATGCGCTCAACGTCAGGGAGCGCCGCGCACTGGCGCAGGCGCTCGACCGCGCGCTCCGGGTCCGTCGTCCTTCACGTGGCGAGGGCTTCGCTCGGCAGGTGGCGCGTCTGGCGGAGCGGCGACAGCAGCGCCACCGCGAGCGAGGCCACGTTGAGTCCCGCCGCGGCCCAGAGGGCGCTGCGCAGGCCCCAGGCCTCGCCGAGTGCACCGCCGGCCAGCGCACCGAGGGGGATCATGCCGAACACGACGACGCGGCGCGTGGCGTTCACGCGGCCGAGCAGCGCGTCCGGCGTGATCGCCTGGCGCAGGCTGATCTGGGTGACGCTGTAGAGCGTCAGGCCCAGGCCGAAGAGAAGTTGGCCCGCGCCGAGCGCCAGCGCGATTCGAACCGCGCCGCCCGCGGCCAGCGGAATGAGTGACGCGCCGGCCGCCGAGACGGCGGTCGCCAGCACCAGCGTCGGGCCCGGCCCGAAGCGCGCCGACGCCGGAGCGGCAAGCGACGCGCCGGGCAGTGCCGCGACCGGGGCGACGGCGAGTACGATGCCGAGCCAGAAGGGAGAGAGGCCGAGGTCGCGCGTCATGAACAGTACGAAGACCGCGTTGAACATGGCTCCGCCGAGTGCGCCCACCATCGAGGTGGCGATCATCGACGCGACGACCGGTCGGTCGAGGACGGCGCGTAGTCCGTCGCGGATCTCGTGTGCGAGTCCCGATCGGGCCTTCGCCACCTCGGCATGCGGCTCGACCACGCGGATTCGCAGCAGGCAGAGGCCCGAGAAGAAGAAGGACAGCGAGTCGACCACCAGCGCGAAGGGTGCTCCGACCGCCTGCACGAGGGCGCCGCCGAGCCCGCGCCCGGCGAACCCGGCGACCGACTCGCTCATGGACAGGCGCGTGTGACCGCGGATCAGCTCGTGGCGCGGCACCACCGTCGGCAGGTACGAGGTGTAGGCCAGGTCGACCACGACCGTGAGCGTCCCGACCCCGAAGGCCACGACCCAGAGCTGCAGCATCGTCAGCCGGTCCGCGGCGGCGGCGACCGGGATCGAGAGAAGCAGCAGGCCTCGCCCGAACTGGCCCGCGACCATCAGCGGGCGCCGGCGCACGCGATCGACCCACACGCCGGCGAACAGCCCGAAGAGCGGCACCGGCAGCTGCTGCAGCGCCACCAGCGCGCCCATCTCGAGGGGTCCCGCGCCGAGCACAAGGATCGCGGTGAGCGGGAGCGCTACGCCGGTCACCGCCGATCCGAACTGCGACACGGTCTGTCCCGCCCAGAGCGTGCGGAAGGCGGAGTCCTGCAGCGGCGGGCGCGCGCTCACGGTCCGACATCCTACCGGACGCGGTACACACAAGCTCCGGGCTCAGCGGTTCCAGCCGCAGCTCCGGACAGAGGGCGAGGCGCTGCACTCGCAGCGGCAGCGCCGGCGGCAGCGGGCCTGCAGTTCTCGCGCAACGCCATCCGCGCTAGCTGTGGCGCCTGGAGACCGCGCGACTCCCAGCGCAACCTTCGCGGGTCCGCCCGGTTGTACTCGTCACCAGAGGCCCGTCGGCCTCACAGACCCGGAGGACGACATGAAGGCACTGGCAATTCCGATGGCCGCGTTGGCGGCGGGCTGGATGATCTCGGCGAGCCCCGCGCAGGCGGAAGACGTCGAGGATCGATGGGACCGCCGCGGCGACCGCGTCGAGGAGCACCTCGACCGCAAGGGTGACCGCATCGACCGGCACCTCGATCGAAGAGGTGACCGCATCGACGAACACCTCGACCGGAAGGGGGATCGCATCGACGAGCGTCTCGACCGCGCCTCGGGGCGCGCGGCCGAGAACGGCAACGACCGGCGCGCCGAGCACCTCGATCGCAAGGGCGATCGCATCGACCGCCGCATGGACAATCGCGGCGACCGCGCCGACCGGCAGTTGGACCGCAAGGGCGACCGTGTGGACCGCAGGCTCGACAACAGGGGCCAGCGAGCCGACCGCCGCATGGACCGGCGCGGCGGGAACGACCGCCGCGGCCACCGCTGGCGTGGACAGGGGCATCAGCACCGGGGCGGGCACGGGGGCGGCCGCGGCCGCAACTGAGCGCACTTCTCCCCGCGCAGAGCGCCGCAGAGCCGGCGGCTCATTCGAGCCGTCGGCTCTTTCGCGTTCAGCCCTCTCGCCTCGGGGATTGGCTTCAGGCGAGGCCCAGGTCGACGTAGAGCGCGCCCAGTACCGCGTCGACGCGGCGGTCGTGTTCGGGGTCTGCCCGCACGCCGTGAAAGACGAGTGCCACGGCGAGGTCCGCCTCGGGGTCACAGAACGACACCGACGAGAAGAACCCCTGGTGGCCGAAGGAGCCAGGAGACGCGTGCGGGCCGAACCAGCGGCTTCCCTTTTCGTACTGGCCGGAGTCGAGCACCACGCCGAGTCCGCGGTCGTAGATGCCGCCGAACGTCTGGTCGAAGAGACCCTTCGTGTGACGCTGCGAGATCAGCGCGACAGTCTCGGGCCGCAGCACCTGCCGGCCGTCGAGCGTGCCCTCACCGAGGAACATCTCGAAGAGCCGCGCGAGCTGCCGCATCGGGCCGTGGCCGTTGCCTCCGGGACGGACCACGGCGCAGCCGGCCTCGGTCCCCCACGACGGGTCGTCCTTCCACTCGCCGTTCTCGAGGAATGGCATGACGCCGACGCGCTCGCCGTAGGCGCGGAAGCGTTCGGGCGACAGGGCGATCGAGCAGTCGTCCATGCGGAGCGGCTCGAAGACCTCCTGCCGTGCGTAGCTTGCGTAGTCGCGTCCGTCGACGCGTTGCAGCACGGCGCCCAGCACGTACCACGCCGCGGCCACGTTGTACCCGCAGCTCGCGCCCGGCTTCCAGCCTTCCTCCTGTGGCGCCGCGCAGATCGTCGCGACGACCTCGTCGAAGGGCGGTGCGATCCACTCGCGCCAGGCCGCTCGGAAGCCGGCCGTGTGAGTGAGCAGGTGACGCAGGGTGATGTCGTCCTTGCCGCCTCGCGCGAACTCGGGCAGGTGCTTCGCGACGCGGTCGTCGAGATCGACGAGGCCGCGCTCGATCAGCTGGCCGAAGGCCACGCCCATGACCGGCTTCGACATCGAGATCCACAGCAGGACCGAATCGGCGGACATGGCGACGCCCGTTCGCGATTCGCCCAGCGCCAGGTTCGCGCAGGCCTCTCCCCGGAGCGACGCCCAGAGCTGGACGCCCTTCTCTCGTCCGCTGCGTACGCCCGCTGCGCAGGCAGCGCGCGCCGTTGGAATGCGCTCGTTCGCGGGCTCCACCGCGCTAGCGCTGGAGCGCGCGCCAGCTCTCCACGATCGCGTCCACATCGAGGGCCGCGATCGTCGTGCTGGGTCCGGACGTGACGGTCGCGTTCGTCCGCCGGATCTCGTCATTCAGCTCGCCGAGCGCGCGGCGCACGTCGCGCTCGCGCCGCAGCTTGCCGATGCGCGCGAGCTCCTTCTCGACCTTCCGGCGCAGCTCGAGCTCCGGAGGAAGCAGCGAGACCTGCTCGCGCTTCACGAGCTTGGCGGCCCACCAGCCGGGGTCGTAGACCTCGTCGAGGCCCTGGATCGGCTTTCCCCTGCCCGGCAGCTCGTCGAACTTGCCCTCGCGCTGGGCCTGCCGGATCTGCTGTTCGACGGACGACCCGGGGCCCTTGAACTTCGGCGGGCGGATCGGCATGAGCCGACTATAGCGGAGCGTCGAGCTTCACGCGGTGGCGACGTGCTACGGCGCGCCGGCACGCCATCGTCCCGACTCTACTTCGGGCGCCGGCCGGTCCGCGCCAGGACCTGCTTCCCGCGGGGCGAGAGCGCGTAGCCGACCTCGAAGCTGACGGTGAGCCCGAGGCGCTTCAGCTTCCGCACGTCCGCCTTGAAGGGCTGCGTCTCGCGGCCGAGCGCCGGCGCCAGCTTCGACGCGGCCGTGCGCGGCTGCTCGCCGATCCGCTTCAGCACGCGGCGCGTCCAGGGTCCGGTCGCGCTGCGCTCGTCCATCCGGTCGAGCCGGACGAGCAAGGCGTCCAGTTCCTCCGCCGGGACGCGGGCGTCTTCGTCGCTGCGCGAGGGCGCCGGCCCCGCGTAGCGAAGCGCGATGCGGAAGACGCGCTCGGTCGGACGCAGCGGCCCTGAGCCGCTTCGGGCCAGCGCCGCGAGCAGGGCGTCGCGGCTCTCGAAGCCGGACCTGCCGGCGTCGGCCGCCCGGATGTCCCGCACGCGGACGCGGTCCAGGGACTCGACATCGAGCAGACCGAACGCATGCCGATAGCGCCCGCCCGGCTTGACCTGGGGACGCGACCAGCGCCGGAACGTCAGCGTGATCGAGCCGTCTACGAGACCGGCGTGGAACTCGCGCTTGAACAGCACGGACCCATGCTAACCCGGCCCGCGCCGCCCGGAGTCAGCCGCGTTCGCGCAGGATGCGGACGATCTCGTCGTCCTGGGGGAACTCCCCGGTCTCGTGCTTCGAGTAGATCATCTCGCCGTCGACCACGACGTCGAAGATGCCCCCGCCGCCCGCGGTCAGCGTCGGAGAGACACCGAACTCGGTCTTGAGTGCAGCCTCCAGACTGGAGGCCTGAGGCAGGTAGTTTCAGGCGCCGCAGTAGGTGATCTCGATCTTCATGGATCCTCCCTGAAGGCCAGCTTAGCCCCGCCCGGCATACCCGTCGAACGGGTGATGGTGGGCCGCCCTCGTCGCCCGCAGCCTGGCGGCGGCGACGACGTCACGCGTCGGTCCCCGCGGTCCATCGCGCGGTCGCGTCCGCCAGCTCTTCGATCACCTGCTCATCGCTGCGCCCCGAGCGCTTCAACACGTGAAAGGAGTGATCGCCTCCCTCGACGACGTGGAGGCGCGCGCGGGGGCCGAGCTTGTCGCACACCGGGCGCAGCAGTCCCAGGTCGGCGAGCCCGTCGCGCGTCCCCTGCAGGAAGAGCATCGGCACGCCGACGCCGTCCAGGTGTGCGGCCCGCTCGACGCCCGGCTTCCTGGCGGGGTGCAGGGGGAAGCCCAGGAAGGCGATGCCGCGCACGCCGAGCGGCGCTTGCGCCTCGGCCGTCGAAGTCATGCGCCCGCCGAAGGACTTTCCTCCGGCGAAGCGCGGCAGGTCCGGGGCGAGAGTCGCACAGACACCGACGGCGGCGCGGACCGCGGCAGTGGCCTGCGCGGGGCGGTCGGGCCGGCGGCTCCCCGCCTCCATGTACGGGAACTGGAAGCGCAGCGTCGCGACCCCGCGCTCGGCCAGCGCCGCCGCGATCGACTGCATGAACGCGTGTCGCATGCCGGCGCCGGCGCCGTGGGCGAGGATCAGCGCGGCGCGCGCGCGGTGCGGCCGGAGCCACAGGCCGGACACGTCGCCGTCGCTGCCGGGAACCTCGATCCGCGTATCGACGGCTTCGGCGTCCACTGGGCTACTCCCCGAACTCCTCCGCGTAGTCGTCCATCGCGGCGCGGATCACCCTCTCGGCGTGCTCGCGTCCATACGCCTGCTCGATCGAGACGGCGTGATCGCTGCCGGGGGCGAGCTTGTACGTCATGAAGTAGTGGTGCAGGCGCTCGACCAGCACCTCGGGAAGTTCCGAGAGATCCTCGGTGTCGCCCCAGAGGAGGTCGTTCTCGAGCACCGCGATGATCTTGTCGTCGGCTTCGCCACCGTCGATCATCTGCAGCCCGCCGACGGCCCGCGCGTTGAGGATGACTTCGGCGCGGTTGATTGGACGCTCGCTCAGCACGCAGATGTCGAGCGGGTCGCGGTCCCCGCGCTCCGCTTTCGGACACAGCGCCAGTACCTGGCTGCCGCAGAAGGTGCGCGGGATGAAGCCGTACAGCGTCGGCGGCTGCGACGAGGTCCGCTGAGGCCGATCGACGCGCAGGTAGCCCGTCTCCTTGTCGACCTCGTACTTGACCAGGTCGAAGGGTGTGACCTCGATGTACGCGTGCAGGCGCCGTGGCGGCTCCGGCCCCGTCTCGAGCCCGTGCCAGGGGTGTGGGCGCCAGCGGTAGAACGAGGAGGGAAACGGCATGCGCGCAGCTAGCCGCCGTAGAAGGTCTTCTCGCCCAGGTCCTTGAGCAGGAGCGTGGCGTCGTCGGGACGGCCGGCGGGCTGCTGTGCGACGCCTGCGCCGACCACCTCGCCGATGAAGATCGAGTGGTCGCCCTTCTCGACGGTCTCGCTGAGCTTGCACTCGATCCAGGCGGGCGCGCAGTCGAGGATCGGCGCCTGCGTCGTCTCGGTGTGGAACGACTGTCCGCCGATCGTGTCGCCCTCGCGCTCGACCGGCTTGAAGAACGCGAAGGCCTGGTCCTGCTGTCCCTTGCCGAGCACGTTCAGCGCGAACTCGCCGCTCTCCTTGATCACCTCGTGCGCGCCGGAGTCGGCCTTGACGCCCACCACGACGAGAGGCGGCTCGAAGGCCGCCTGGGTGACCCAGTTGACCGTCGCGGCGGCGACGCGTCCGTCCTTCGCCTGGGCGGTGAGGACGTAGAGTCCGTAGGGGATCATGCGCAGGGCGGTCTTCTTGGCGGCCGGGTCCATGTGGGTTTCTCCTGGCGATGCCCGCCGCCGCGGACGCGGCGAAGAGCGGGGCGGCGGGTCATGGTGGCACCCGTCCGCCCGGAAGGAAAGCCGCCTCAGATTCCGAGCTTCGCGAGGCTGTCGGTGAGCTGGCTGATCGTCGCCGCGATGCGAGGGTGGTCGGTCTCGAAGCGGAGTGCGATTTCCTGGAGTCTGCGGTTGATCGGGCTGCCGCCGTCCGCGTCCTCACCGCTGCGCTCCAGCGCCTGCCGGATCTCGTCCATCATGCCGTGGAGCAGCGAGCGTGAGTCCTCGTCGACGGTGTCCGCGTCGCCGAGTTCGCGGTGCAGGCTCTCGAGCAGCTCTTCCAGGTGGCGCTTCTCCATCAGGTCACGGGTCCTTTCAGCTCTACGGTGTTGCCCTCGGGATCGTCGATGTACAGCGACGGCCCGTCGCCCTCCGCGCCGTAGCGGATCGAGACCTCGCCGACGCGCACGCCGTGCCCGGACAGGTGCTCCGCGAGCGCGGCCTCGTCGAACGGGTCGATGCGCAGGCAGAAGTGGTCCATGTTCGGGGCGGTCTCGTCCGGCGGACCGCCGCGCGACTTTCCGAGTGGCCCCGCCGCCTC
>JAFDDB010000193.1 GCA_019311115.1 Deltaproteobacteria bacterium | reverse complement strand
AGCGCAGCTCGCTCATGGCGACACCATACCACGGCGCAGCGTCGTATAGTCTGCTCATGACTCGACCCAATCTCGTGTTCATCTTCGCCGATCAGCACCGGCACGACGCGCTGGGCTGCGCCGGACATCCCGTCGTACGCACGCCGAATCTCGACCGACTGGCCTCCGAGGGCGTGCGCTTCTCGCGCGCGTGGTGCCAGTCGCCGATCTGCCAGCCGTCGCGCGGCTCGCTGATCACCGGACGCTATCCCCACGAGCTCGGGATCCTGCGCAACTTCGGCCCCGACTTCGATCCGGAGTGGCCGACGTTCATGAAGAGCCTGCAAACCGTCGGCTACGAGACCGCCGGCGTCGGGAAGACGCACTACTACCAGAAGGGTCTCGTGCCGCCGGACAGTGGCGACGCTGACCTGCGCGAGCACGCCGGCTTCATCGCGAGCTTCGGATTCGACCACGTCGTCGAGGAGTTCGATCGCTACGTCCACACGATGGACGGCGTGCGCACCCCGTACACGGAGTACCTGCGCGAGCGCGACCTGCTGGACCGGTACGTCGATCAGATCAAGAAGATCTGGCGCCTCACGCCGAACCACTGGGACGGTGTGACGAGCCCCCTCGACCAGGAGCACGACCTGACGAGCTTCCTGACACAGGCTGCGCTGTCGTGGCTCGACGAACGAACCGGCGAGCACCCGTTCTTCCTGCAGCTCTCCTACGTCCAGCCGCACGTGCCGCTAATGGCGGATCCGATCTGGGCCGACTACTACGCGCGCGTCCCGATCGAGCGTGGGCCGCGCGAGCTTCCCGAAGCGCCGAACGAGGAGTGGGACCGGCACCTGCGATTCTGTCGGGCGCACTCGCAGATCGAGCAGCTGACCGACGAGTACGTGGAGCGCGGCGCGCGCCAGTACTACGGCATGATCTCCCTGATCGATCAGTGCGTGGGCTCGGTGCTAGGGCTGCTCGAGCGGCGCGGCTTCCTGGAGAACACCTGGATCGTCTACAGCTCCGACCACGGCGAGATGCTGGGCGACCACGGCCTGATGGCGAAGTTCAACTTCTACCGCGCCTCGGTTCAGGTTCCACTGCTGCTGCGCCCGCCGCAGGGCCGTTCGGGGTCCGTGTGCGACGAACTGGTCGAGCTCGTCGACGTACCGGCGACGCTGCTCGACGCAGCCAGCTGCGATCCGCTGCCGGCGAGCCACGGCCGTTCACTGGTTCCCAGCACGCGGGGCGAGTCCGTGGGACGCGACTCCATCCTGAGCGAGATCCAGACGAACACGCGCCGGACCCCGGCGCCCACGTATCGAGCGCTGCGCACCGAGCGGTACCGCTACACGCTGGAGACCGAGACCGGCACGCCGTGCGAGCTATTCGACCTGGAGGCAGACCCCGACGAGTTGGTCAACCGGGTCGGGGACCCTGCATTCGCAGTCATCGAGTCGGAGCTGAGGGATCAGCTCGCGGCGCGGATCTGATTCACGCACTGCGTGATCCCGGAGCCGAGTTCCTGACGACCCCACCCCGGCCGAAGCCGGGGTGGGGTCAGGTTCCGATTCCGACGGGCAGGGACGCCACCCGCGAACGGATGATCAGTCCCGAATGTTCTCGAGCAACTGCGGGAGCAGCCCGCACTTCGCGTTGGTGCTGACCGCTTGGGAGCCGGATGTAAAGTCGATCTCCCCGCCGGAGAAGAGCAGTATCAGCGCGCGTAGCTGGTCAAAGATCGCCTCGTCCTGTATCGCCGAGGAAACGAGATCACCCAGGTTGCTGAACTGGATGCCCTCACCGTCGAGGAAGTCGTTCACCGCGTCATTGGTAGCTTCCAGCAGGTCGCAGTCGACGTCCAGCGGCTTCTTCGCATGCGCGGTCGAGGCCCCGATCAACAGGCCCACAGTCACGGCCAGAGTCGTCAGCAGATACTTGATTCGCATGTCCCACCTCCATGGCTTCTCGTTGAGCGACAGCTGGCACGACGCGCGCCTGCTGCGCAGCACCGGATTAGACGGGAGGCACTCTTCAGCTTCAAGGAAATCCGACACCTTTGGGCGCGGAATCGTGGGATGCGCAGACCCGGCCCGATGTGCACGGCGCGCAGTAACACCTCGAGCGACCTGGTTTTTCCGAACGTTCCGAGAACGTGTCGGACTGGCCGCCGTGGAGGCTCAGCGAACGGGCGGTGACTCTCGCGAGTAGATGCGCATCGACCCTCCCCGGCTCTGGAACGCCAGACTGAAGCCCGACGGGCGAGTCCTGGCCAGGATCAGCGCTTCGATTCCGTAGTCGTTCTCTACGAAGTAGTCGATTCCGGCCTGCGCGTACGCGGGTTCGAGATGCTGGCGCATGTCGGCCAGGAGCCAGAGCGCCTCGGATGGGGAGTGGAGCGCGTAGAGCTGGGTCCACTGGCGGTCCGAGCCGGCGTACAGGGCGTAGGGATCGTGGTCGGGCCACAGGAAGTGCCCCTGGCGTCCGGTCTCCAGGTAGATTCCGGCTGGGATCGGGGAAGCCACGACCTGTGACCCGCTGACGTTCTCGCGGATCCACTGCTCGACCTGGCGGCGCTCGCGCAGGTCGATTTCATCGGGCAGCTCGCGCAGGTAGTAGCTCTCGTCGTCGCTCGCCAGGATCTTCAGGTCTTCCGTCGCAAAGGCGAGCGCGAGCACGACGGCCACGACCGCCGGACCCCGGCTCCAGCCCAGCCGGCGCACGCCCTCGAGCAGGAAGTACAGGACGAACGGTGCCCAGGGCAGCAGGAAGCGGCCCGGATCGAAGGGCCAGGCCAAGACGAGCGCCCCGTACAGCACGGCGTAGACGTGGACCGCGCGCAGGCGCGTTCGAAGCGTCGAGGCGAAGCCGGCGAGCGCGAGGAGTGCGGCCGCGTAGCACAGAACGTGAACGCAGACGGTCCAGGCCGACGCCGACGTGAGCGCATGCGACGCGAGCCCGGCGGGGAGCGCCAGGTGGTCGCCGAGCACCTCGGTCGAGCGGAACAGGTTCTGGCCGCCGACGCGGAGGACGTCACCGACGCCGGACGGCAGCCACATGGCGTAGCCCAGCTCGGGTCCGGCGAGGAAAGCGTCGCCGATCGACCGGTTCGCGCGACCGGCGGCGCCCTGCCAGCCCCACCACCCGGCCAGTGCAGCCAGCGCCGGTGCGCCGATTCCGACCGCGGCCCAGACCTGCCGGCGGTACAGGGCGACGGCGACGCAGCCGGCGAGCAGGGTGACGCCGATCGATCGCGTGAGGACGGCCAGGGCCAGGAACGCGGCGGCGCCGACCATCGCGGCTCGGCGGCGCGACGCGTTCTGCGTGTCGTCCAGCACGACCGAATCGACACAGTAGAGCGTCGCGACGGCGAACGCGCCGTAGACGAGGTCGCTCATCGTGTAACGGACGAACTCGATCAGGACGGGGGACGCTGCCGCCAGCGCGCCGACCCACAGCGCGTACGCGCGCGGTGCGCCCCAGACGCGGCGCCAGTAGAGGATCGAGAGGCCGACGAGCATCGCGCCCGCGAGCGCCGTGGGAGCCAGCAGCAGCGGCAGGTTCCGTGGGTAGGCGGCGATCCAGAAGGCGGGCGCGAGCAGCGCCGGGTAGAGAACCGGGTACTTGGTCTGGTAGGGAGCTTCGGGAAGCTCGACGTGGCGGTAGCCGGTTCCCTGGGCCAGCGACTTCGCAGTCGCGACGTAGATCGCGTCGTCCTGCCAGAGCCCCACGACCCGCGGCGCGGTCACCGCGATGCCGAAGTAGACGAGGGCGAGACCCACGACCGCAGCGATGCGCGACAGTTCCAGCCCTCCGGTCCTGCGCCGGTCCCGTGACCGATGCCTTCCCGACCCGTGCAGGTTCGGCGCTAGAGTGTCCCGGTCATGAGCGCGGAAGTCGAGCGCGGACCGCTGCGCGTGTGGATCGTCGTAGCCGGACTCCTGCTGGCCCTGTTCCTCCAGCAGGTGCTGAGCATGCGGTTGCTGACGGCCAGCTTCGACGAGGCCACGCACCTGGCCGCCGGCTACAGCTACCTCCAGACGCGCGACTTCCGGCTCAACCCGCAGCACCCGCCGCTCGTCAAGCTGCTCTGCGCGCTGCCGCTGCGCGCGCTCGCACCCCGCGTAGACTTCGGCCACGCGAGCTTCGCCGAGACGCCTCCCAGGGAGTGGAAGTTCGGCGATCGCTTCCTGTACGAGAACGACGCCGACCGGCTGCTCTTCTGGGGCCGCCTGCCGAACGTGCTCCTCTCGCTGCTTCTTGCGTTCTACGTGTTCCTGTGGGCGCGCGACCTGCACGGGCCGGCCGCAGGGCTCTGCGCGCTGTTCCTCTGCGTCTTCTCGCCGAACGTCATCGCGCACGGGCGGCTCGTCACCTTCGACCTGGGGGTCGCGTGCTTCTCGACGCTGACGCTGTACCACCTGTGGCGCTTCTCGTGCACGGGCGCGTGGCTCCACGTCTTCCTGGCGGGAGCAGGACTGGGGCTCGCGCTGGCCACGAAGTTCTCGGGACTGATCCTGCTCGCCTCGGTGGTCCCGCTGCTGGGCGGGGTCGCCTTGGACGGCCGGCGCCGCCCGCGCGAAGTCGTCGGCGCGCTCGGCCTCGTCCTCGGCCTCGCCGTCCTCATCGTCCAGGCGAGCTACCTCGGGTCCGCCGGCCTCCCGACGTGGTGGACGGGGCTCCAACTCGTCAACCAGGACCACCAGCCGGGGCACGCCTACTACCTGATGGGTGAGTTCGAGCCCGGCGGGTGGGGCTACTACTTTGCGGCGGCACTCCTGTTCAAGACACCGGGTCTGACACTCCTACTAGGCGTGCTCGCGCTGGCGTTCACGCGGCGATTCGGGCCGGAGCGGCGCTTCGACGACGCCTTCCTGGCCGTGCCCGCGCTCGCCTGGTTTGCGGCGACGAGCGCCTTCGCGGACAACCTGGGCGTGCGCTACCTGCTGCCGGTCTACCCACTCGCGTTCGTGTTCGCCAGCCGGCTTGCGCCCGCTCTATCCGGACTGCCCTGGGCGCGAGCCGCGGCGACGGGGGCCGCGCTCTGGTACGCGGGCTCGTCGCTGTGGATCTTCCCCGACCACTTGGCCTACTTCAACGAGTTCGTCGGAGGTCCGGCTCGGGGCCACCTCTACCTGGACGACTCGAACGTCGACTGGGGCCAGGACCTGAAGCGCGTCGAGCAGTGGCTCGACGCCGAAGGAATCGGCGAGGTCCGCTACCGCTTCCGCCACACGGCGCGCCCCGACTACTACGGAGTCCCGGGCCGCGCGCTCACCGACGCCGAGTGGAATGACCCGCCACCCGGCGTCTACGCGCTGAGCACGCACATCCTGATCCGCGGCGAACACCACGCGCGCACGCACGGCGCGAAGACCGACTGGCTGAGCCGTTACGAACCCGTCGGCCGCGTCGGCTACTCGACGTGGATCTACCGCTTCGACTAGGCGCCGACGGCCTTGCGCAAGCGGCCGTTGATGATCGACTCGGCCTCGTCCGCGATGCGGTGCACGAGCGTGCGGCAGTCCGGAATGTCGTGGATCAATCCCATGACGACGCCCGCGGACCAGATTCCGCCGTCGGGGTCGCCGTCGTCGAAAGCGTTGCCGGCGTTC
>JAFDDB010000192.1 GCA_019311115.1 Deltaproteobacteria bacterium | reverse complement strand
CTGCAGGATGCGGCCGCGCAGGATGTGCGGCTCGGCGCGGTCCGGCGCCTTCTGGATCGAGATGTCCAGGTCCGCGAGCACCGCGTCCGCCAGCGCGTCGGCCTGGTCGGCGGGCGCGCCCTTGCCCTTGGCGAGAGTCACCGCGGCGCGCAACTCGTAGAGCTGGGCGTCGTCGGGCTTGATCGCGAGCGCCTGCTCGACCTTCGCCATCGCCTCGTCGGCCTTCCCCTCGCGCGTCAGCGTCGTCACCAGCAGGCGGATGCCGCCGGCGTTCGCGGGGTCGCGCTCGAGCACCACGCTGACGTGGGCAGTGGCCTGGTCCGCGAGCTCCAGCTGGTAGTACATGGCCGCCGCGCGCAGGCGCAGCTCGTCGTGCTCCTCGCCCCCGAACTCGATCTCGTCGAGCGCCTTGCGCGCCTCGGGGCCCTGACCCATGCGTCCCAGCGCTTGCGCGCGCAGCAACGACATGGGTACCAGGTCAGGCTTGCGCCGCAGGGCGGCCTCGCTCTCCTGCACGGCGAGACCGTAGTTCCCGCCCTCGAAGTAGATGTGCGCGAGCATCTGGCGGGCGACCAGGTTCGAGTCCTGGAGCTGGATCGCAGCGAGCAGCTCGCTCCGGGCGAGGTCCGGCTGGCGCATGTTCCGGTATGCGGTCGCCAGCATCAGGTGCGCAGCCGTGGAAGGCTGCTCCTGGACCACGCGTCGCAGCGTGTTCGCCGCGTCCTCGTTTCGGCCTTCGAGGAGCAGGAACTTGCCGCTCGTGAGCAGGCCCAGCAGGCTGTCGGGGTTCTCCTCGAGCACCTCCGCCACGATCGCGTTCGCCTCGTCGGCGAGCTCGGGCTGCTCGGCGCGCCCGGCCATCAGGTACTCCGCGCGCATCAGCCGCGCTCGCTCCAGCTCGGGCTCGAGCTCGAGGGCGCGCTCGACGGCTTCGAGGGCCTTGTCGGGGTTCCCGGTCTGCCGATGGAAGTCGCTCACGACGAGCCACGGCATCGCCTCGCCCGGTCGTGTCGCCGCCGCCTTCTCGAGAGTGACGACCGCCTCGTCCGTGCGGCCGTGGCTCTGGTAGAACGTCGCCAGCTGGAGCAGCGGCTCCTCGCGCTCGGGCGCCTGGTCGTGCGCCTCCTTCAACACCTGCTCGGACGCATCTGCCTGGCCCCGCCCGTTCAGGAAGCCCGCCATCGCGAATTGCGCGCGCAGGCGCTGGTTCTCGGTGTCCGCCGAGTCGATCGCCGCGCGGTACTCGACCTGGGCCTCGTCGGCGCGGTCACGGTCGACCAGGAACACCGCCAGCAGCAGGTGCGGGCCCGGCTTGTCCTCGGCGGCGACGAACGCACGCAGCGTCTTCTCCGCCTCGTCCGGCTCCTGCCGCTGCAGATGCGCCTGCACCTTGAGCGCGTAGCCCGCGGTCCGTAGCTGTCTCAGCTCCTCGTCTTCCACTTCACGGGTCAGCTCGAGCAGGACGTCGAGCCGCTCGATCATGAGGTCGAGCTCCGCCCGGTGGCCGTGGATGCGCGCTCGTATCAGCAGCGCCTCGGCATTCGCCGGGTCGATCTCCAAGGCGGCGTCCACCTGGTCGGCCGCCTCGTCGATCCGCTGCCCCGCGATCAACATGGCGGCCAGGCGCGCGCGCCACTCCGCGTTCCCGGGCGCGAGGCGGACCGCCTCGCGGTAGCGCCACAGCGCGTCGGCGTACTCGCCGAGCCGCCGTTGGACCTCACCAAGCCGGAAGTTCGCTTCGCCGTCGTCGGGTGTCAGTTGGAGCAGGTTGAGGTACTCGATCTTCGCCTCGTTCCACTGCTCTGCGTCGAAGTACTCCGCGGCGCGCGCCGCGTGCTCCGCGCGCTGCTCCTCCTGGGACTGGCATCCCACCGACAGGAACAAGGCGCAAAGGGCGATCGCCAGGCGTATCCGGTCCGGCATCCGGTCTGTCCTCCTAGCGGCCCGCTCTACCCGGTCGTTCGGCCGCACTTCCGACGCAGCCGATCCCTGTGGAGAAGGCCGTGGAGGTAGCTCTTAGCACACCGGGGGCGGCTCGGGCGGCTCGCTGAGGCCGCCGGCGGCGGCCTGCGCCCCGCCGCCGAGAACGTGTCAGCGGGGGTCCGCGTCGGCGACCGGGACCAGGTACTGCTTGCCGGACTGCTGGAGCCAGCCCTCGTGCTTCAACTCCTTGATCACGCGGGTGATCGTCTCGCGGCTCGTGCCGACCAGGTCGGCGAGCTGCTGGTGCGTGATGGCGTCCGTCGCGCGCCGGTCGGGATGGCCGGGCGCCTCCTCTCTCGCCATACGGCGCAGGATCTGGCGCGTGCGGCCCTCGACCCGCTCGAACAGGAGCGCACGGATCTGCTCGTCCGCCTCGCGCACGCGGCGCGACAGTTCATGGACGACCTGCATGCACACCTCCGGCGAGTTGCGGAGCAGACCGAGGAAGTCCTGACGCGAGAGCGCGAGCAGCACGCACGCCTGCGTCGTCTTGATCGACGCGGAGCGGGGCTCGCGGTCCAGCAGCGACATCTCGCCGAAGAAGTCCCCGGCCCCGAAGATCTCGAGGATCTTCTCGCGCCCGTCCTCGGACATCTTCGTCACCTTCACCTGACCGTCCTGGATCAGGTACATGTAATCCCCGAGCGTGCCCTCCTCGAAGATCACCGCGTCGCGCGGGAACTTCCGCTCGATCAGCAGGCCCGCGATATCCGAGAGGTCGCCCTCGTCCAGATTCGCGAAGAGAGGGATAGACCGCAGAGCTTCGATTCGTACGTCCATGGAGCCCATGTTCGGAGCCTCGCTAGATGAGCTTCTGCCGCCGGTCGCGCGCGAGCCGTCCGACGACTTGTCGGACCTCCTGCGCTCGATCTTTCGGGCAGATGAGCAACGCGTCCCGGGTCTCGACGATCACCAGGTCGCGAACTCCTAGCAGAGCCACCGCCTTGTCCGTAGTGTTCCAGATCACGTTCCCGCTCGCCTCGACCAGCGCCACCGGCGGCGTGCCCGCCACGGCATTGCCCTCGCGCTGCTCCAGATGGTCCTCGAGCGCGTCCCAGCTGCCCAGGTCGGACCAACGAAAGCGCCCGCGCACGGCGAGCGCGCGCGAGGTCCGCTCGAGCACCGCGTAGTCGAACGAGACGGGGCGAACGCGCCGGTAGGCCCGCGCGAAGCCGGCCGCCGCCACGCGGCCTCCCTCCGCGATGCGGGACAGGGAGGCGCCGAGCGGCTTCCAAAGCTCCGGGGCGTGCGCCTCGGCCTCTGCGAGCACGCGGCGCGAGCTGGCGACGAGCATTCCGGCATTCCATAGATAGTGGCCGTCCCGCAGAAAGCGTCTCGCACGGCTTGCCGTGGGCTTCTCGACGAACCGTTGCACTGCGTGGGCCGAACCCCGCACTCGCTCACCGAGCCGGAGGTAGCCGTAGGCCGTGTCCGGGCGCGTGGGCTCGATTCCGACCAGCACCAGCCACTCGCCATCCGAAGCCGCGCGCGCCGCGGCCCGGACCGAGCGAGCGAAGGCGCGCGGAGCCGGGATGTGATGGTCCGCCGGGAACACTGCCATGAGCGCCCCCGGATCCGCCGCCTCGATGCGCGCCGCCACCCAGGCAATGGCTGCGGCCGTGTTCCGGGCCTGGGGCTCGAGCAGCAGCCGCACGCCGCGGTGCCCGCGCAGCGCCGCGCGGGTCGGCCGTGCGAGCTCCTGCGCCGAGACCACCCAGGTCCGCTCAGGAGGCGCCAGCTCGCGCAGGCGCCGCAAGGTCGCCTCGAACAGGCTCGTCTCTCCGAGCAGCGGAATCAGGTGCTTGGGAAGCGCCCTCCGGCTCGCCGGCCAGAAGCGCGTACCCGCACCCCCCGCGAGGATCACGGGGTGGATGCGGGGCGACCGCGGGGCCCGAGGCGCTATCGGCCGACTCCGGAGTAGCGGAAGCCCTCACGGCGCATCTCGGCCGGGTCGTAGATGTTGCGCAGGTCCACGATCACGGGCTCCGTGAGCGCCTCGCGGATGCGCGGCAGGTCGAGCATGCGGAACTCGTTCCACTCCGTTGCGAGCACCAGCGCGCTGCAGCCCTCTGCGGCCGAGTACACGTCGCTGCAGAACTCGACGTCCTTGAGCATCGCCTTGGCATTGTCCATCGCCTCGGGATCGAAGCAGCGGATCCGCGCTCCGCGGTCCTGGAGCCGCGTCACGATCTCGATCGCCGGCGAGTCCCGCACGTCGTCGGTGTTGGGCTTGAACGAGAGGCCGAGCACGCCGATGGTGGCGCCGTCGAGGTCGCCGACCATGCCCTCGATCTTGTCGACCATGCGGTCGCGCTGCGCCTCGTTCGCCTCGCAGACGGCCGTCACGACGCGCTGCTCGACGCCCATCTGGCGCGAGAAGTGCGCCAGCGACGCGGTGTCCTTGGGAAAACAGGATCCGCCGTAGCCGGGACCGGCATGCAGGAACTTGCTGCTGATGCGACCGTCGAGGCCCATGGCGCGCGCCACCAGGTGCACGTCGGCTGAGACGGCCTCGCAGAGGTTCGCGATCTCGTTGATGAACGTGATCTTCGTCGCGAGAAACGCGTTCGACGCGTACTTGATCAGCTCCGCCGTCGCGACGTTGGTCACGATGAACGGCACCTCGATCAGGTAGAGCGGGTTGTACAGATCGCGGAGGATGGCGACCGCCTCGTCGTCGTCCGCGCCGATCACGACGCGATCCGGCCTCATGAAGTCGCCGACCGCGCTGCCCTCGCGCAGGAACTCCGGGTTCGACGCGACCGAGCAGTGGAACTGCTCGCGCCCGGACTGGGTGATCGAGTCGCCGATGATCTTGCGCAGACGGTCCGCCGTGCCGACGGGGACGGTGCTCTTCGTGACCACGACCTTGTAGCCGTTGATGTGCTCGCCGATCGTGCGGCCGACCTGCTCCACGAAGCTCAGATCCGTGCTGCCGTCGGACTGCGGCGGCGTCGGCACGGCGATGAAGATGACGAGCGAACTCTGGATGCCGGCACGCACGTCGGTCGTGAAACTCAAGCGGCCGGCGGCCTTCTGGCGCCGGACGATCTCTTCGAGACCCGGCTCGTAGATCGGGATGGAACCCGCCTCGAGCTGCGCGATCTTCTCTTCGTCCTTGTCTACACAGGTCACGTGGACGCCGAACTCGGCGAAGCACGCGCCGGTGACGAGGCCAACGTAGCCCGTTCCAATGACGGTGATGTTCATCGGGTGGAGCCTCCTCTGGTCGGGAGCCCGGGAGACGCCCCCTTGATCAACGAAAATCCCACGGCGAGCCCGATACCGACGCCGGCCAGGTCGGCGCCGAAGTCGCTGAGCTCTGGTACGCGCCCGGGAACGAAGCGCTGCGCCCACTCGTCGGTTGCCGCGAAGACGATGCAGAACGCCGCGACCGCCAGGATGCGGCGAACGAGCGGCCCCCGCACGGCCCACAGCGTCAGCAGGCAGAGCCCGGCAAAGAGCGGCACGTGGCCGGCGTCGAGCAGTCCGCTCGGGATCCCGAGCGCGGAGATGCGCGCCCCGCTCGACAGCGTAGCCGCGAGCATGGCCAACACGTAGAGGACGACCACGGCGGCGCGCGCGCGGACCAGGCGGATCAAGCCGCCTGCTCCCGGATCCACG
>JAFDDB010000191.1 GCA_019311115.1 Deltaproteobacteria bacterium | reverse complement strand
CCCTGCTCGAGCACCCCCAGCACCTCGTTGAGCGCCGCCTCGGGATCCGGGCGCCGCAGGACGGCAGGCACGCCGTTGATCGCCGCCGCGTCCTCCCCGAACGGCTCGATCAGCCAACCGAGTGCCTGCAGCAGCTCGCGATGCTCGAAGAGGCGCGCGGCGTCGGCCGCCTCGAAGTGCACCACATGCGGAACGAGCAGCCGCTGGATCTCCAGATTGCCCTCGGTGCGCAGACGCTCGTTGATCCGGTCGAAGAGCACGCGTTCGTGGAGTGCGTGCTGATCGACCAGCACGACCTCGCCGTCCCCCTCGAGCACCAGGTAGGTCCCGAGCAGCTGACCGACCGGACGCAGGCCCGCCACCGTCCGGGGGGGCCCTTCCGGAGGCAGCGCCTCCGGTTCCAGACCCTCGCGCACCCGGCCCGCCTCGGCGGGCCGAAACGCGAACTTGGCGGAGGCGGGGGAACCGGCGCCGGCCAGGAAGGCCTGTTCGACCGCCGCCGTCCGCGACTCGGTCCGGCCGCTGCCGTGCGGATGCGCGGACGGCGTCACCGCGAAGCCCGGCTGGGCGGCTTCCAGGCGCGCCCGCAGGGAACGGCGCACGACCCGGTGCACGGCCGAGGCATCCTGCCAGCGCACCTCGGCCTTGCCGGGGTGCACGTTGACGTCCACCTGGCCCGGATCGCTCGTCAGGAAGAGGAAGACGACGGGCCTGCGTCCGCCCGGCGGGATGAGGTCCCGGTAGGCCTCGCGCACCGCGTGGGCGACGGAGCGGTCGCGGATCGAGCGCCCGTTCAGGAAGACCTGTTCGAGGCGCGTGTCTGCGCGCGTGAGCGACGGCGGGCCGATCCACGCCTCCAGGACAGGCTCGCCCCCCCCGGCGCGCACCTCGAGGAGCACCTCGGCCACGGCGGGGCCATGGATCGCGGCGATGCGCTCGAGGCGGCTCTCGTCCGCGCCCGTCTCGATCAGCGTGAGCGTGCCCTGGACCAGCCGGAACGCGATCTCCGGATGGGCCAGGGCGAAGCGTCCCATCAGGGTCTTGATGTGTCCGAGCTCAGTAGCGGGCGTGCGCAGGAACTTCCGTCGGGCCGGGACGCGGGCGAATAGTTGCTCCACCCGGACCACGGTGCCCGGTGACGAAGCCGCCGGTTCGACCGCGCCGATGCGACCCTCGATGTTCTCGATGCGATGACCGCTCTCGCTGCGTCGGGCGCGCGATGTGATGGCCGCGCGTGCGACGCTGCCGATGCTCGCCAGCGCCTCGCCGCGGAAGCCGAGCGTCGCCACGTGGCGCAGGTCATCGAGGCCGCGCACCTTGCTCGTCGAGTGCGAGAGGAAGACGCGCTCCAGATCGTCGGCCTCGACTCCCCAACCGTCGTCGCTGACCTCGATGAGGTCGCGGCCCCCCTCCCGCACGCGCACCTCGATCCGCCGGGACCCCGCGTCGATGGCATTCTCGACCAGCTCCTTGACCACGGACGCGGGCCGCTCCACCACCTCGCCGGCGGCGATCTGGTTCACGACGTGCGGATCGAGGACGTGAATGTGTCCCATTCGGGCAGATTAGAGCGCCGCGGGGACGTCCGCGGGAAACCCCGCGACGAGGGTCACGACCAGCCGCTCGCAGGCCAGCCGCGCCGGGACACCCCCGCCCTTCACACCGCTCTCGGCCTCCACGAACGCGCGGTGGCGGGTGAGCATCTCGGCGGGATCCCGGCGGCAGCGGCCCAGGAAGCGCTGGGCGAGGAAGGGCGGCACGCCCTGCGCCTTGGCGATCTCATCGTGGCTCTCTCCCCGCGCGAGCGCCTCCGCACCCGCGAGCGTGCGGCGCCAGGCCCCGTGCAGCGCCGCAGTGAGCATCGCGAAGAGCGCTTCGGGGCGCACGACGACCGCGCCCCGTGCGTCGCTCAACCCGCGCTCGAAGGCCGCAGTCAGGAGGCGCAGCGCCTCGTCCACGTCCCGGTCCAGGACAGCGTCCACCAGCTTCCAGATCGGATCCTCCCGCCTGTCGGCGACGCTCTCCACCAGGTCCTCGGCCGTGACGGTCGCGCGCGTGCCGACATACAGGGCGAGCGACTCCAGCGCGTCGTCGAGTGCGCTGAGATCCGAACCGACGAGGCGGGTGAGCGCATGGGCCTGCTCGACCTCGAGCGTCTTTCGATGCACCTGCCGCATGCGCTGGGCGACGAAGCGCGCCAACTCATGGTCGTACGGGGCCGCGCCCCGCTCCCAGGGAGCCGGACCGTCGTAGAGCGGGCGGCAGTCCACGACCCAGGCCCCCAGTCCGAGCAGGGTCTTCGTGGACACGGAGCCGCGGCCTTTCACGGGTTGGCTCGTGCTCAGGATCAGGACGGAGCCGGCCACGGACGCTTCTGCGGCGGCGCGCGCCAGCTGGGTCAGGGTGGCCGCCCGTCCCCCGGAGGGCACCGCTTCGGGATTCTCGACCACGACGGCCTTGCCTGCGGCGAACAGGGACGCGGTGCGCAACTCCTCGACGGCCGCCGGCACGCGCTCGCGCTGCTCGGGACTGCGGCCGTCCAGACGCAGGACGGCCCCACCGGGATCCCCCTCGGGCAGGGCGACCTCGATCGCGGCCCGCACCCCGCGGGCCCGGAACCAGGCCTCGGCACCGGCCAGCACGAGAACGGCGGGCAGCCCCTCGCGCGCGAGCCGGCGGGGCAGCTGGACCGCGGGCATGGGTTTGGGGGGACCGCCGCGGCTGCCGGATCCAGTCATGCAGACATTGTGCCCGCCGCGGGCGACGCCCCGAAAGAGGGACCCGGAAACGACCGATTGCCTGGGCGATGGCCGGACGCCTCACATGCCCGAGCTCGCAGCCCTACGACTACGTGACGCGCACGCGCGCGCTGCCGGTCAACCTGCTCTTCCTGATGCCCTGGCTGCTGGTCTACCAGCTCGCACTCTTCTTCACGCGCAGCCCCGTGGACAACGCCGCGGCGGCCTCGATCCGCACCCTGGTCGGCGAGCTGGGTCGCAACGGAAGCATGCTGCTCACCCTCGGCGTCGCCGCCTCCCTCGGCGCGGTCGTGGTCATACGGGCCCGGGAGGCCACCCAGGACCGGGGCGTCTTCGGCGGCATGCTGGTCGAGGGCCTCTGCTACGGCGCGCTGCTGGGCACCGTGGCCAATCTCATGGCCACGCGCCTGCCCATGGAGCGCTGGGTCGAACTCGCGGCCAGCACCGCCGCCGGCGACACGATGCTCGAGATGCAGGTCGGAATCCGCGATCTGGGCCTGGCGGTCGGGGCGGGCATCTTCGAGGAGTTGATCTTCCGCGGCGTGCTGCTCGCGGGCCTGCACGCCCTCCTGCGCTACGCGGTGGGCACGGATCGCATCACGGCAGCCGTCGTCTCCATCGTGCTCTCGGCCTATCTCTTCTCGGACTACCACCACTGGGGGCTGACCGGCGAGCCGTATGACGCACGCATCTTCGCCTTCCGCTTCCACGCAGGCATCCTGCTCGGCGCCGTCTATCTCTACCGGGGCTTGGGCATCGCCGCGTTCGCCCACGGCTTCTACGACGTCCTCGTGATGCTCGGTCGCTGACTGTCGCGGCGGCGCTTCAGGAAGCACTCTTGTGCGCGATATGGATGCAGGCGATGCCGCCGGAGAGCGTCGTGACGTCCACCCTCTCGAACCCGGCCTGCGCGAGGCGATCGGCGAGTGCGCGGGGCCCGGGGAAGGCCATGACGCTGCGCGGGAGATACGTGTAGGCGTTGTCGGACCCGCCGCTGACGAGGTTGCCGATCATCGGGAGCACGATCATGAAATAGGTGTGATAGGCGGCGCGGAACACCGGGTTGGGCGGCCGGGAGAACTCCAGGACCACGAAGCGTCCGCCGGGACGCAGCACGCGGTGCATCTCCCGAAAGCCCGCATCCATGTCCTCGAGATTGCGCACGCCGAATCCAACGGTGGCCACATCGAAGCTCTCGTCCTCGAAGGGGACGCTCGTCGTGTCGGCCACGCTGAAGCGGATCCGCTCTCCGGCCTTCTCCCTGGCGATCTCCACCATCGCCGGCGCGAAGTCCGTACCCACGACCTCGCCCGCACCGCCGGCCAGCATCGCGACCGCCAGGTCGCCGGTCCCGCAGCAGACGTCCAGCACCCGCTCGTGTCCCTGAAGGTCCAGCATCCGGGCGGCGCGCCGCCGCCACCGTGCATCGATGTTGCCGCTCAGGAGGTGGTTGAGCACGTCGTAGGTCGGCGCGATCCGGTCGAACATCATCGAGATGCGCGCAGGCTGCTTGCGCGTCTGCTCGTCGTCGAATCGGGCGGCCGGAGGGGCGGGCTTCGTCATGGCTGCGGCGGAGTCTACGGGCGCGGGCGCAGACGTCCCGGGGGAAGCCGACCGTGCGGGCGGGCTCGTCCGCCGGCGCCCGGGCCACCCCTGGTGGCCGAAAGACCGATTCCCCCCCACCTGTTGCGTGTGACGGAGTCTCGGGCTACGCTCGGCCGTACATCTACGGACTGCGAGCGGTCCGTTGAAGAACTGCGCCGCGAGGATCGAACCGGCATGGGGCACGTCCCTCACAAGCCTGCTTCCGCTGGGTCTGGTTCCAATGGACCCGATTCCAATGGGCCTTCGACGGAGCCGCAGGACACAGAGGCCACCGTCCTGGAGCGTGCGCTCGAGCGACACCTGCGGCCGGCCTCCCTCTCGGAGTTCGCCGGCCAGACCGGGGTCGTCGAGAACCTCGTGCTCGCCATCCAGGCCGCCAAGCAGCGCAGCGAGGCACTGGACCACCTGCTCCTCTCCGGCCTGCCGGGTCTCGGCAAGACCACCCTGGCCCACCTGGTGGCCACGACCGCGGACGTGCACTTGCACGAGGCCTCCGCCCCCACGCTTCAGCGCGCCGCGGACCTGGCCGGCCTGCTGACGCGCCTCAACCCGTTCGACGTCCTCTTCATCGACGAGATCCACCGCATCCCGCCCGCCGTGGAGGAGTACCTCTACGCCGCAATGGAGGACTTCGTCATCGACATCCTCATCGACCAGGGCCCTAGCGCGCGCACCGTGCGCATCGATCTGCCACGCTTCACCCTGGTGGGCGCGACGACGCGCGAGGGCCTGCTCTCGGCGCCCCTGCGCAGCCGCTTCGGCATCCACGAGCGCCTCGAGCCCTACGAGACGGACGTACTGGCGCGGATCATCCATCGCTCGGCCGGCATCCTCGGTGTGGGCCTGGCGGACGACGCCGCCACCTACCTTGCCGAGCGCAGCCGCGGCACACCCCGCGTCGCGAACCGCTTCCTGCGGCGCGTGCGCGACCTGGCGCAGCTCGAGGCGGACAACCACATCACGCGCAGCGTGGCGGTGGAGGGACTCGAGCGCATCGGAGTGGACGCGCACGGCCTGACGCGCGTGGACCGACAGATCCTGGACGCGATCGGACGGGCCGGGGGCAAGCCCCTGGGCTTGAAGTCGATCGCCGCCGCCGTGGGAGAAGACGAGCGCACCTTGGAAGACGTGTACGAACCGCATTTGTTGCGCGCGGGCCTGCTGCTCAAGACCTCCCAAGGACGCAGCATCACCGACGCCGCATGGCAGATCATCGGTGCCGCGTCCCCGTCAGCGGGCGGCGCCGACGCCGC
>JAFDDB010000078.1 GCA_019311115.1 Deltaproteobacteria bacterium | reverse complement strand
ACCAGCTGCTCGGGATCGGCCTCGGGCCGGAGCTGCCGTTGGCGGCGCGCGACCCGCGCCTCGACGACCAGGCTGCGCACCCACGACAGCGCGAGCTGCGCCAGGCGGTCGTGGACCGGGCCGCTGCGGCTGCCGAACTCCGAGGTGGTCTGGTAGAAGAAGCAGCCGCCGCGGAACTCGATGCCGTCCACGTAGTCGATCCAGCTCCGCATCAGCCCGCGCAGCCGATCGAGCCCGGGCTCCAGGTCCTGGGCCGGCGCGAGCACGCGGCGCTCGAAGTCATCCTGCGCGGCGTCGACCGTGGCCAGCTGCAGCCCCTGCTTGGAGCCGAAGTGTGCGAACAGCCCGCTCTTGCTCATGCCGGTGGCCTCGGCCAGGCGCCCGATGGTGAGCGACGCCAGTCCCTCGGCCGATCCCAGGTCCACGGCGGTCGCCAGGATGTCGCGCCGCCGGCGTTCGCCGTGGCTCGGGCCGGGTCGTGCTGAAAGCATCGCGGGCATGGATCACGAATAGCACGATCGTTCTATAAATCAAGAACGAAAGTACAGAAAATGACTCGAAGTTCTGGCGGCCTGTCGCAGGAGACCTACCCTGGCGTCTTCCGGCCGAGAGTGATCGTCCGGATTTGCCCGGCAAAGCGGAGGGGGACCGCGGCCAGGCCAATCCCCCGCAAAGCCCGGTGTTCCGCGCTTCTCCTCTCCTTTCACAAGGAGAGACGAGAGTGACGACATTTCCAGCATTCCGAAGAGCAACGATCGGGGCGGTGGTCGCAACCGCGCTGGCGATCGGAGCCGTACCCGCAACCGCGGACGCGGCCCCGGACGTCGACGGCGCAGTCAGCGCGCTGATTGCCCTTCCCTTCGACTTCGCGGGTAACGCGCTCGGTGCGCTAGGCCTGCTGACGGCCGGTACCGGCGGGGTCATCGGCGACATCGTCGCGGTCGTCGACAACAACGAGTACAGCTCGATCCTGCTCCGCGGCCTGCTCAGCACGCCGATCAAGCGGCTGTCGATGGGCATCGGCCAGCTGTCGACCGGCGGCATGGAGGGCCTGCGCGGCGAGGACTTCGCGGACTTCCCGCAGGACGCGTCGACGTACCTGGGCAAGGACAGCGTGATGCAGCACATGGGCTCGTTCGGAGACGGCCTCGGGGCGGTCGGCCTCATCGTGGTCGACACGCTCTCGAACACCGGCCTGTTCCTGACGCGCGCGGTCGGCGCCAACGAGACCGCCGGCAGCCTGGAAGGCTGGCAGGACGACATGCGCGACAGCTTCGTCGGCAAGGCCACCAGCTCGGGCAACGCCGAGAAGACGATGCTCTTCGACTAGAACGAGTGGAGCCGGAGCGGGGGCCGGCGGGAAACCGCCGGCCCGCCGCATCCCCTGGTCCGCGTGTCCCCTGGTCCGCGGGCGAGGCGTACACTGCGCCCGTGCCGCGCATGATCCCGTCGGAGCCGGAGCCCGACGCTCCCGACTCGGAGCAGCGCGTGTTCCGCGCCTTCGAGCGCGACCTTCCGGACGACTGGACCGTCTTCCACTCCCGGCGACTGGTGCTCCCGGCGACACCGGGGCACGCAGCGGTAGAGAAAGAGGTCGACTTCATCGTCCTGGATCCCCGGCGCGGCTTCCTGGGCCTCGAGGTCAAGGGCGGCAGCAAGATCGAGATCGAGGACGGAGGCTGGTTCAGCACCAACCGGCGCGGGCGGTTCGAGATCAAGAACCCGGCGAAGCAGGCGCAGGACGCGGTCCACGCGCTGGACCGGTTCCTCGGCGCGCAGGCGTGGTTCCGGGCGAACCGCGCCGCGCGCCTCCCGTTCGGCTGGGGCGTCGTGCTTCCAAACCCCAGGGTGACCCGCGACCTCGGCCCGGGGCTGCCGCGCTCGTTCCTTCTCGACGAGGCCGACTTGGAGTCGCCACGGGACGCGCTCGACCGCGTCTTCGAGCAGAACGGCCTGCGCGGCGCGGCGCTCGACGGGGCCGCGGTGCGCGCACTGGTCGCGGCTCTCGCACCGCGCCTGAAGATGGTGCGGACGTTGGCGCACCGCTTCCGCGAGGACGCCGAGGTCCTCGAGCGGATGACCGAGGAGCAGTCGCAGATCATGGACATGCTCTCGGACCACCCGCGGATCGCCATCGCCGGGTCGGCGGGCACGGGCAAGACGCTCCTCGCCGTGGAGTGGGCGCGCCGGCTGACCGAGGAGGGACAGCGCGTCCTGCTGCTCTGCTTCAACCGGCCGCTGGCCGACTTCTTGGCCGGGTCGGCCGACGGCTGGGACGTGAACAACTTCCACGGCGTCTGCCACGACCTGGCCGAGCGCGCCGGACTGCGCTTCGAGGTGCCGGAGACGGGTGACGCCCGCGCGTTCTGGGACGAGGACGCGCCGCTCCTGTTGCTCGACGCCCTCGACCACCTGCCGGACGAGCGGTACGACGCGATCATCGTCGACGAGGGGCAGGACTTCCGCGCGGACTGGTGGCGCGCGATCGAGGAGCTGCTGCGCGAGCCCCGGCTGGGGAGGCTCGTGGTGTTCTTTGACGAGAATCAGGACCTGTACGGCGGCGGCCCGGCCAAGGAGCTCGACGTGGCGCCGACGCGTCTCAGCTACAACTGCCGGAACACGGCCGGCATCGCGCGGTTCGTCGCGCAGGTGATCGGCATCGAGCCGCGCGTGAAGCCGGGAATGCCCGAGGGCGACGGCGTCGAGCTGATCGAGTGCGCCGACGAGAAGGAGTCGGTCGACGCGGTGCGGAAGGCGCTGCACCGGCTGGTCCGCGAACAAGACGTGGAGCCGCAGCAGATCGTGATCCTCTCGACCCGCTCCGGGGAGCGCAGCCCCGTCTGGCGGGCCAGCCCGCTGGGCTCGTTCTCGCTCGTGGCGCTCGACGCCGAGCTTCGCGGCGACCAGGTCCGCATGGGATCGCTACACCGCTTCAAGGGGCTGGAGTCCGACGTGATCATCCTGACCGACGTGGAGCCGGGCGCCCCGACGAGCAGCCCCACGCACGTCTACGTGGGATCGTCCCGCGCCAGGCACAAGCTGATCGTCGTACAGGTCGGCGGGAACAGACGCTCCGAGGAGCTGGAGGAGAGCACCCGTGCACGATGACTTTCTAGACGAGTGGCACCGGCTGGTCGGCGAGCGCGACCTGGCGGCGCTCGAGCGGATCCTGGCCGAGGACGTCTCGATGGGCGCACCGCCCTACTGGGACCAGCTGCACGGACGCCCGATCGTGCACCACCTGCTCGGGCTGATCATCCAGACGATCGAGGGGTTCACCTACTACCGCGAGTGGCACGACGACTCGCGCGGACGAGGTGAGATCGCGCTGGAGTTCCGCGGCCGTGTCGGCGACCTGGACCTGCAGGGGATCGACCTGATCACCCTGAACGAGCGCGGCGAGTTGCAGAACCTGGACGTGATGATCCGCCCGATGAACGCCCTGTCCGCGCTGCGGGACGTCATCGCGCCGAAGATGATGGAGTTCCTGCGCGAGAGCGCGGAGTAGCGCGGAGCCGGCGGGCGAGTCAGTCGTCCGGGTCGAGGCGCAGGTCGGCGATAGGGCGGTATCGGCGGGGTTCCGCCTCCGCTACCACGGAGACGTTCGGGAGCAGCGCTTCGTCGTTGTACGCCACGACGCTCTCTATCAGCCGGTCTACGCCTTCCAGGAACTCGAGCAGCCTGGCGTAGCGCGGGTACCGGCGGACTAGCCGGTCCACGCTCGCGCGCAGCTTCTCGTCCCGGGGGCGCTCGAGCAGGGACTCGAGCAGGTGCAGGTGCTTCGGGGGTATCCGCTTCAGCTCATCTGGCCTGAGTTGTCCGGCCGGGTCGTGCCGCATCAGGGTCCTCGCTATGGAAGCTGGTCAAACCCGCGCTCGAGAAGGCAGGCGGCCAGTGTGCGGCGCGCCTCGCGCAGGTGGACGGCGACCGTCGAGCGCGCGATGTGCATGCGCTCGGCGGTGCGGAGCTGTGGCTCGCCCCGGAAATACCCGGCCAGCGCACGGCGCTGCTGGCAGGGCAGGCGGAAGAAGGCTTGGCTCACCACGCGCAACGCCTCCGCGGCGCGGCACTCCTGCTCGGGATCTGTAGGCCTCGGAAGCGCACCGGGGGGCAGGAGGACTCCGTTGGCGCGGCGCGCGCGCGCGCGGTAGTGATCGCGAACCGCATTCTTCGCGAAGCCGCGAGCAAAGTCCTCGAAGCTCCCTTCCCCCGTCCAGCGCAGCCAGCCGCGCGCGAAGCGCATGCAGGCGTCCATGGCGACGTCGTCGACGTCGCAGTCGCCGCGCCCCAGCTCGCGCTGGACCTTGGGGCCGATGACCCCGAACGCGCGGACGAGCAACTCGTTCCGAGCGCGGAGATCTCCTGCAAGAGCGTCTTTGTGCAGACGGATGTCATTGGTCCTTGTGATCTCAGCCACCTTTCCGAGGAAGCCCTCGTTCTCCAGTCGTTCGAGAGGCGAGGAGTGTTTAGTCCAGGCATGCGACAGATCCGGGGGGACGCGGGGTGAGTCGGCGCTGGGGGCGCGGCAACTAAACACGGGCGGCAGCTGGGGCGACGGGTAGGGGCAGCAGCCGGCAGCGTCGGCCAGCGCAGCTCGGAGAGCGGTAAGCGGCGGAGTGTAGCGCAAGCCGGACTGACTCACCGGACGCGCCTGCCGGCGGCGCCACAGTCATTCCCCGACGCCAGGCAAGAGGAGGACCCCATGCCCCGATCCCACCCAGACCCCGCAGCCATGCAGACCCGTTCGTTCAAGGACTCGCGGACCGGCTTCTCCGGCTGGCTCGCCGACCTGCCGGAGAGGCGAGGCCTGTGCACCCCGGCCGTCGACGGTGGGCGGCTCTTCGTCGGCGCCGGGTTCGGCAGCTACGCCTTCTACGCGCTGGACGCGAGGACGGGGCAGCTGGCGTGGCACCGGCAGACCTCCGACGACGGCCCGACGGCGGCCGTGCACTGCGACGGCCGCGTCGTGTTCAACACCGAGAGCTGCACGGTCTTCGCACTCGACGCGGCGTCGGGCGAGGTCGCCTGGGAGCGCTGGCTCGGCGACCCGCTGCTGGCCCAGCCGGCGGCCGCCGACGGGCGCGTGTTCATGGCCTATCCGGCGCACGGCGCCCACCGCCTGGTCGCGCTCGACCTGGCGGATGGCCGCCAGCTGTGGGACGCGCCCATCACGGCCGACGTCATCACGGCTCCGGTCGTGGCCGAGGGTGCGGTCTACATCTCGACGTGGGACGGGCAGGTCTGGTCGTTCGACGCGGAGTCGGGAGCGCTGCGTTCGTGCGAGAACATGAACGCCACCTCGGCGCCGTGGGTGTGGCGCGGCGAGGTCTACGTGGCCAGGCGCGAGGCCGGCCGGGGCGGCGCAGCCGACGTGCACGAGAGCGTGTGGGCCCGCAAGAAGGCCAGCTGGGCGCGGCACACCCGGATGCAGCGCGCCACGTACCTGGAGTCGAAGCGGCTGACCCCGCGCGGGGCCAAGCAGGCCCGCGACGACGCGGCCGTGGGGTTCGGCTCCGCGCCGCTGGCAGCCAAGCTCGGCTACTCCGAGGCGCGCGTCGGGGAGCACACCGTGAGCGGCGCCTGGCGACACCAGGGATCGCGCCCCTGCGTGTGGAACGGCTGCCTGTTCACGACGACGGGCGACCGGCTCTCGGCGACGGACGCGGAGTCGGGCGAGGAGCTCTGGTCCTGGCGCGGGTCGCAGATCGCCGACGATCGCGCGCTGAGCCCGCCCGCCGTCGTCAACGGCCGCGTCTACGCCGGGAGCCACGGAGGGACCCTCTACAGCTGGGAGGCGGACACCGGGCGGGTGCGCTGGGAGGTCCCCCTCGGCGGCCCGGCTGTCTGGCAGCCCGCCATCCACGACGGCTGGATCTACACCGGGCTCGAGCACGGGCGCGTCGTGGCGCTCCACACCGGCGACCCGCTCGACGACGGCTGGGCGATGTGGGGTGGAGGGCCCGGCCACAACGGCGCGACCGGATCTGACCCGTCCACCCGCTAACCTGAAACACTTGGAGACCCCACCATGACCCACACACAGATGGCACCTTCGCGGGAGACGCTCGGCTCGACGATCGACTCACTCGAGGTCGGCGCGCCGACGCACCACGACAGGCTCACGGTCTGGCCGCTGACGGCGAACCCGCCGGGCGCGGCCCAGCAGCCGGGCTACATCCCGCTCTCGGAGGCGCTCGAGAAGGGCAGCGCCGAGGTCGAGGAGGTGAGCGAGGGCGGAAGCGTCCCGAACATCCTCATCCGCAACCACGCCCCGCAGGCGGTGCTGGTGCTGTTTGGCGAGGAGATCCGCGGCGCCAAGCAGAACCGGGTCGCCAACGCGACGTTCCTCATCCCGCCGCGCGACAGCGTCGTGATCGACGTTTCGTGCGTCGAGGCCGGGCGGTGGTCGAGGCGGCGCTCCTACACCCCGGGGACCGCGAAGTTCGACGAGCTCGGCTCGATCGTCTCGCACAGCCTGCGGCACAAGATGAGCCACTCCGTGCGGCGCGCCCTGGAGGCCAAGCGCGGCTACCGCGCAGACCAGGGCGAGGTGTGGAACGAGGTGGGCCTCCGGCTCTCCGGGTCGGGGACCCGCTCCCCGACCGCCTCCTACTCCGACCACCAGCGGACGCGATCGCCGCGGCTGAAGCAGATCCGCGACGAGATCCACCCGACGGTGGGACAGGTCGGCCTGCTGGCGGCGATCGACGGACAGGTCGTGGGCCTCGACGTGATCGGCCGGCCCGACGTGTTCCTACGCTACTTCGAGCGCCTGCTCGACGCGTACGCGATCGACGCTCTCGACCGACCGCAGGGCGAGGCCGCGACGACAGCGCGCGTCGCGGATCCACACGCGTTCCTGGCGAGCCTGCGGGGCGCGAGCGCTCGGCCCGAGGCGTCGATCGGCCTGGGGGAGGATCTTCGGCTGACATCGGCTAGCATCGAGGGCTGTGCACTGGTCACCGACGAGGTCGTGCACTTGACCGCCGGGCCCGCAGACCTCGCGGAGCGCGGAGGCTGACGCTTGGCGCCCGCTGAAGCTGCGCACGGGCTGTCGAAGTCCCGGCTCATCTCCTCTCTCCAGTGCGAGCGCCGCCTCTGGCTCGAGGTCCACCGGCCCGACCGCGCCGAGACCTCCGCCACGAAAGAGGCGGTCTTCGCGCTCGGCAACGAGGTCGGCGACGTCGCCCGGCGCATATACGGTGCGGACGGGGGGCACCTGGTTCCCTACGACCCCGGGCTTACGCAGGCCGTCGCCGAGACGCGGCGCCTGCTGGCCGCGGGCCAGACCGACCCCATCTTCGAGGCGACCTTCGCGCACCGCGGGGTGCTCGTGCGCGTGGACGTGCTGCTGCGCGAGAGCGGGCGCTACCGCCCCGTCGAGGTGAAGGCCTCTACGAGCGTCAAGGACGTGCACATCGACGACTGCGCCATCCAGAAGTGGGTGCTCGAGCACGAGGGCCTGGACCTGTCGGGAATCTCGTTGGCGCGGGTCGACAGCTCGTTCGTCTACGCGGGCGACGGCCGCTACGACGGCCTGCTCGTGGAGGAGGACGTGACGGAGCCCGTGGGGAAGGTCGAGTCGAAGGTCGATGGCTGGGTCGAGCGCGCGCACCAGTTGCTCGAGGAGCCCGAGCCCCAGAAGGATGTCGGCACGCAGTGCAGTGATCCGTACGACTGCGCCTTCTACGCGTACTGCGAGCCAACGCTCGGGCGCTACCCGGTGACGGGGCTCGGAGGCAACGGACAGAAGGCCTTCGACCGGATGCACTCGGGGCTCATCGACATCCGCGACGTGCCCGAGGACGACCTGACGCCGAAGCAGAAGCGGATCCAGCGGGTGACGGCGAGCGGCACGCCGGAGCTGCTGCCGGGCGCCGCGGAGTTCGAGGCGAGCCTGCCCTACCCCCGCTACTACCTCGACTTCGAGACGGCGCGCTTCGCCGTCCCCATCTGGGCGGGGACGCGCCCCTACGAGCAGCTGCCCTCGCAGTGGTCGTGCCACGTCGAGGACTCGCCGAGCGCGCTACGCCACGTCGACTTCGTGGACCTGAGCGGCGAGCCGCCGATGCGCCGCGTCGCCGAGACGTTGATCGACGCGCTCGGAACCGAGGGACCGATCCTCGTCTACTCCCGCTTCGAGGCGAGCATCCTGAACGACCTGATCACGCGCTACCCGGACCTGGCGCGCGAGCTTCAGGCCGTCATCGACCGGCTCGTCGACCTGCTGCCGGTCGTGAGAGAGAACTACTACCACCCCGACATGCTCGGCTCCTGGTCGATCAAGGCGGTCATCCCGACCCTCGCACCCGACCTGAACTACGGCTCGCTCGACGACGTGCACGACGGCCTCGAAGCGCAGACCGCGTACCTCGAAGCGATCTCCCCCGACACACCACCCGACCGCAAGGAAGCCCTGCGCGGGAGCCTGCTTGAGTACTGCCGCTACGACACCCTGGCGATGGTGCGGCTGGTCGAGTGCTTCCGCGGCGGATAGACTGACCGGCAACAGGCGAGCTACTTCCGGCCCGGGGACGATTCGTCGTCCTCGGGCTTCTTGCTGGGGTTCCGGCTAGCCGCGGTAGACCTTCAGGGTGTCGTCGACCATCTGGAGCAGCGTCTCGCGCAGCTCGGGGGGCTCGACGATCTCGAGGTCCCCGCTCCACTCGAACGCGTGCCAGGCCATCTCCCAGAGGCCGGACGCGCGGAAGCGGACGACGAGCGTGCCGTCGTCCTCGCGCTCCAACGTCTGCGAAGGGTGGAACAGGTACTCGGCCGCGCTGTCGGCGACGCCGGGCCCGAACCGCCAGACGACGTCGACGGGCTCGGTCTGGAACACCCCGAACGATCGGGAGGCGTACTGCTTCAGGTCGAAGTCCTCGGGGCGCTCGAAGTAGCTGCCGTCGAGCAGCTCGGCGGAGAGCACGTTCGACAGGCTGAACATCCGCAGCTCGCGCGCGTCGGCGTCCTGCGCGATCAGGTAGTGGCGGCCGCCGAAAAGGAAGCCGTAGGGGTGCACGACGCGCGACGTCTCGTCGCCCTTGATGCGGCCGCGGTAGCGGATGCGCACCTTGAGGCAGGCCAGCAGGCCGTCGCGCAGCACGCTCACGACGTCGAGGTCGATCTTGGGACGTGGCCCCGGACGCGTGGCGATGCCCTCGCCTTCGAGCAGCGCCTCGGCGTCGGTCTCGACGGCGGCCCTGGAGCCGGTGCGCAGCGCGCGCACCTTCTCGGCCAGTCCGCGCAACGCCTGCGCCTGGTCGGGCCGGCCTTCGCGCTCGACCAGCTCGATGGCGGTGTCGAGCGCGGCGAGCTCGACCGCCTCGGCTCCCACCAGCCCGGCGTTGAGTCCCGACTTGAGCCGCCAGTGCTTCATCCCGTCTTCTTCGCGGGTCTCCGACACGAGCATCGCCGGGAACGTCTCCTCGATCGCCTTCAGCCGCCGCTCGACCGTCTTGCGGCTCACACCGAAGCGCTCGACCAGCTGGCCGACCGTCAGCCCGTAGGACGTGCCCTGCAGCGCCGTCGCCGTCCGGATCAGCTCGACCGCGTTCTGGTACCGGGGACCTGTAGCCACACCACCTCCAGACGCCTCCGACCCACCCGGGCGGAATACTACCGTGGGTGCACGTCAGAACCGGACTCAGGTCATCGCGCGTCCGCTAGCGCCTCGCAGGTGCGGCGCTGCTGCTCGGTGCGCTGGCGGACCCTGCGAAGCTCGGCCTTCATGCGGCAGCAGTCCGCCGCGTGCTCGTTGTACGTGCACTTCACGCGATAAGCGAGCTCGAGTACGCGTTCTGGAACCGTGCTCGACGCCAGGCGGCAGAGCAGGCTCTGCTGTTCGTCCGGGGTGTCCGCCAAGGCCCGCCCAGCGAGCATGCAGGTGAGCAGGCAGGTGATGAGCGCGAGAGGCACAGAGCTGTTCCGCGGCATGCCGGTCTCCTGGTGTGGGCGGACTGGACCCGGACTCACAGCCGGGACTTCACGTCCTCGTAGCTGCTGTCGAGAGCGGCAATCCGCTCGAGGTCGGAGCGGGCGCGCTTGTGGTGCCCCAGTTCCGTGTAGGCGAGCGCGCGCTCGTAGCGGAGCGCGAGCAGCAGGTCCTGTGAGCGGCCGCGCGTGCGCCGGAGCGTCTGCGTGCACAGGTCGCGCGCGGCCGCGAAGAGACCCAGCCGGCGCAAGGCGCGAGCGCGGTAGAGGCGCGCAGCCGCGTGAACGGCGGAGGCGTTCTCGAGTCCGTCGGTCAGCGAGACGATTCGGCGCGCGACCCCTTCGTCGTCCGGCGACGTCTCGAGCAGAAGCTCCGCCAGCGAGACGATGCTGAGGACTTCACCCGGGGCGGCGTCGTGCAGCGACTCGGCGAGGTCCAGGGCCGCCTGTCGCTGGTCCAGGCGCTGGCACGCCTCGATCCCCGCGAGCCGCGCCGACGCCAGCGACGGAGTGACCTCGACATCGAGCCCATCGGTCACCTGGAGCGCGACCGCAAGCTCGATCTCGTGCCGAGCGAAGACCTCGCCTAGCTGTGCGCCGCCCTCGGCGGCGCGCTCGAGCAACGTCTTCGCCTCGCCCGGCCGATCGAGCCGGAGTGCCAGGCAGCCCGCCAGGAACGCGCCGTCCGGCACGTCGGCCGCGCGCGACAGGATCTCGAACGCCTTCCGCTCGTCGCCGAGCGCGAGCTGGCGGCAGCCGTCGATCAGCGCCTCTTCGTCCGCGGGAATGACCAGGCGTTCGAAGAAGCCGGGGTCGAGCGGCTCGGCACGCGCCTTCCGGCTCGCGGACCCGATCTTCCTGGTGTAGAAGAGCCCCGTGCCCGGAATTCCGGCGGTGGCGCGCGCGCCGCTCTTGCCGACGGTGAACTTGGCGCCGCGCGGCCCGAACGAGACCGACACGCCCCCCTTGCTCAGGTTGAGCGTCACGCCGGGCGCGATCCGGATGCGTCGCCAGAAGCGGAAGCTCATGCGTCGAGTCTACCGGGGCGTCCTGACCACCGTCTGCTGTGGAGAGACCGAGGCGCAGATCCCGCGAACGTTCACTTGGGTCTTCGCGCAATAGCAGCCGCCGCCGCAGCCGGCGTTGTTGAGACAGCTGTTTCCCCTACAGAACGGCTGGCAGGGAAGTTCCTGCGCGTAGAGCGTCACGCCCGTGGCCACCGCGAGCACCAGCGCGAGCCGCCTCACGGTGCGTCCGCGGCACAGGGCTGCCACGACCGCAGGGCCATCTCGGGAGGCCGGTGGACGCGGATCTGCTTCGAGCCGAGCATGCGCCGCGTCTTGCTTCGGCACGGCCGGTACACGCTCACGATCGCGTCGTCCTGGATGATCACCGCCGCGCCCTCGAGCCGCTCGACGTCCCGGAGCAGGCCGCGCAAGACCGTCCGCGCCTCGTCGACGTCGCGCCGCCGCAGGAAGACACCGTCCTCGGTCGCGGTCCCGAAGCGCGCGATCAGGTCGAGGTCGGAATCCTTGAAGCCGCGCTGCTGCGCGCGCTCCTGCACGTGGCGGGTCCTGCGGAGCTGTCCTGGAGAGGCGGTCGACATGGTCTTCCTCCTGTGGGGGATCCGGGAGAGCGCGCCCCGTTGCGCGTCCGGACAGCATGCCCGCCCCCTGCGCCAGAACCGGTCGCACCAGGAGTCAGTCCGCCGAGCCCGCCTCCACGATCCGGCAGAAGAGGTTGGAGAGGGACATCTGCTCGATGGTGGCGCAGGGGCCGCCGGCCAGGGCCGGGCTGCCGACGACGAGCGCCAGGCTGATGGCCCGAGACAAGGCGACGTTGAGGCGGTTCTTGTTGAACAGGAACTCGATGCCTCGCGGAGAGCTCGCCGGGTCGCTTGCGCACATGGAGACGATGACGACGGGGGCCTGCTGGCCCTGGAACAGGTCGACGGAACCGACGCGCGCGCCGTCTGGGAGCGCGGCCTCGAGCTTGCGTACCTGCATGTTGTACGGGGCGACGAAGAGGATGTCCCGTAACTGCAGGGGGCCGGTCACGGCGTCCCGGGTGTAGGTGACCTCGCGGCCGAGTAGCTCGTCCTTGAGGCGGACGATGCGCTCGACCTCCTCGTCGCTGCCCTGGGTGTTCCCGCGGTGCTCGACCGGGACAAAGAGCAGGCCCGCCTGCTTCGGGATGGAGCCGGCGTCCTCCTGGGGAACCCGGATCACGCGCTGCGCGTTCGCTTCGCGCGCCTGCAGCCGTCCCTCGTAGACCGCGCCCGAGATGAAGTCACACAGCTCCGGGTGGAGCCGCCACGTCCGGTCGAGGAAGACACCCAGCTCCGG
Organism: Deltaproteobacteria bacterium; assembly: GCA_019311115.1. Classification (GTDB taxonomy): domain Bacteria; phylum Myxococcota_A; class UBA9160; order SZUA-336; family SZUA-336; genus JAFDDB01. The sequence goes on along the minus strand of JAFDDB010000078.1, from coordinate 3,767 downwards.
CGGGATGGTGGCGTGGCCCTGGAGCAGGTACTCGAGGACCGACGCGCCGGACTCTCCCGGGTGCGAGCCCTGGATCGGCTGGCCGAGCTGCATCTGGTCGCCGAGCAACACCAGGTTCTTCGCGGAGCGCGCCATGCCGACCAGGTTCGCGACCGAGACCTGGCCCGCCTCGTCGACGAAGAGGTGGTCGAGTTGCCCTGCCATCGACGGGTGGCTGAACGCCCAGGCGGTTCCGCCGGCGAGCTTCACGTCGTCGAGCATTGGCGCGGCGTCCGCGGCACTGACGACGTGGCGCGCGGCGCGGTTCTTCCCGACGAAGGGCTCGTCGCGCTTCCCGCCGATCTTGACGCAGTCGAGCGAGCCTCCCGCCTGCTCGGCGCACTCGGTCATCAGGTTGAGGATGGCCTTGTGGCTGTTCGACGTGATCCCGACCTTCTTGCCCTTCTTCAGCAGCGCCAGGATTGCGGCTGCGCCGCTCGTCGTCTTGCCCGAGCCGGGCGGCCCCTGGATGCACAGCGTCGACTCCTCGAGGGCATCGACCAGGCGGACGACCGCGTCCCTGGGCTCTTCCCCTTCGCGAACGAGTGCGCCGCCCGTCCCGCCGACGCGCGGAGCTTCGCGAAGCAGGAGCGCGCGCAAGGCGGGCTGGATCTCCTGCTCGGACTCGAAGCGAGCCGCGGTTTGCGCGATCGACGTGGCGATGGGCTCGGGCCGAACGCCCTCGCGCGGGACCAGGCAGATCGCACCGTCGGGAATCGCTTTGGACGGGCCGAACTTGACCACCGCGCGTCCGGCCTCGCGGTCCAGCTCTTCGAGCGTGACGGACCCGAGAGAGTCCTGCGCGATCGCGCAGCGGCCGGCTTCGTGGAGCTTCGTGTCCTGGTCGGGGTCGAAGGCGTACTCGACGCCCGTCGAGCGCTTGATCGCGAACGGCGCGAGCGAGGTCCGCCGCAACTCGGCCAGGCAATCCAGGTCCTCGGCACGCTCCTCGGACGTCATCGCCAGCCGGTTGAAGAACGCCCACCACATGGGCTTGTCCTCGCGCCGGTGGAACTCCACCAGGTGGGCCAGCAGCTCCTGGATGCGCCAGCGGTCCGCGTCGAGCTCGCGCTCGTCGGCATCCTCTGGAATCGCCGCGAGCATCGCCTCGGCGAGTTGCTGGCGCTCGACCACGTCGTCCCCGAGGGGACGTGTGTCCTCTTCGCGGGTCGGCTCCGGGAAGTACCCGATCTCCTCCTCGGCCTGACGCTCGCGCAGCCAGTCGCAGAGCAGCTTGGTCGAGTCGCAGTCGACCCGGTTGTAGATGCGGATCGAATCGAGCAGCGGGGACTGCTTGCAGTCATGGGACTCGCCCGACTCGATCCAGGCCTCGTACTGCACGATCGAGTCGAGGCCGCTGGTGATCTCCTCGTAGCGCGGCCCCATGTAGAGCGACTCCAGGTTCTTGAGCGAGTAGCGCGGCTCGCCGACTCGCACGCCGTGGCGCACGACGCCATACAGGTCGACGAATACGTGATTGCGAAGCAGGTCGTCGATCTCGTTCTCGCGCGTCCCGTAGCGGCCCATCAACCGGCGCAACGCCGTCACCTCGTACGCGGCGTAGTGGTAGATGTGCATCGAGGGGTCGCGCCGCCAGCGCGCGTGCGCCCAGTCCACGAAGCCCTCGAGAGCGAGGCGCTCCTCGTGGGCGTCGTGCGCCCACCAGTCGGCGTAGTCGAGCGCCCCGTCTCCCATCTTGGGGTCCAGGAATGACGCACCGAACAGGTACTCGAGTCCGCCCTCGGCGAACGGGTAGCCCTCGATGTCGAACCAGACGTCGAGCGGGCTCCCGGGCGGGAGGATCGCCAGCCCCTTGTGGGGGTCGTCTTCGCCGGGCTTCAGCACGCGGTACCGCGGAGGCACCTCGCCGAGCGAGGCGGCCTGCAGCTGCGCCTGGTCCTTCAGCCTCTCGAACGTCGCCGGTTGGATGCGCGGGACCGCCACGAGCCCGGTCGCCGCCAGTCCGCGAATCGTGTCGATCTGCTGCGCGTGCAGGTTCTCGATCTGACCCGTGCTGATGCCCGCGACGCGGGAGACGTGATCCGTCTCTTCCAGGATGCGGTCGGCCTCGTCCTGCCAGCCGCGGTGATCGGCACGCGGATCGGGGAGCGGCCGCCGATCCGGATCGAACGCGTCCATCGACGCGAGGAAGTCGCGCTCGAGCGCGCGGAAGTAGAACAGGAAGTCCTCGGTGCGGAACGACTTACGCGGTCCGGCACCGAGCGCGATCTGCACGCGCTCTGGGTACCAGCCCTGCACCTCGCGCAGCATCTCGGCGTACGCGCAGAGCTGGACCAGGAAGTACGGCTTCGGCCGCCGCGCGAGCTTCGCCTCCCAGACCTCGTAGCCATGCGCGCCCAACCCGGAGGGCCGATCGACCTTGAACAGGAAGTCCGCGTAGCCCGCGAACGGCCCGCGCTCCAGCCGAGCCTGGCAGATCACCTGGCGCCCCTCGCGCATCGCGTCGAGCGTGCGCGCGGACGCCTCCTCGCGGCCGCCCTCGATCTCGACCAGGTCGTGGCCCTCGGCCCGCAGCGCCTCGATCACCCGAACTTCGTGCGCCTCGCCGTGCTTCTGCAGCAGCCGCCGGTCCGCAGCGTCGTTGCCCTGTCCCTCGGCCGGCCGGGTCCGGGGCCGCTCGACCGCCAGCCGGCTCATCCAGCTGGCGAAGCGCGACTCCATGAACTCGGTCAGGTCGCTGGGCGAGTAGACGACGGAGTCCCCTGCGCGGTACATGGCGAGAGCGTAGCCGACCGGGTCAGGCCGCTTCGCTGACTTCGATCTGGCGCGGTTCGAGCTTGTCAGTCGGGCGCGCGGGCCCGTAGGGTACGGGCCCGATGGACGAACGCCTTGCTCTCGTCAGCTGGAACCTGCATGGGATTCCGTTCACGGAGGATCCCGCGGCGCGCTTTGCGCGCGTGGCCGAGCACGTTCGCGCGATCGAGCCCGCTCCTGACCTGCTGCTCTTTCAAGAAGTCTGGAGCGGGTCGCTCGCGGACCAGCTGGCCGCGGATCTTCCGTCGTACCTCGCGGCGCCGGAGCTGGAGCGGAACTGGCTCGGATCACGGCCCGCCGGGCTGATGGCGCTGGCACGGCGCGAAGGTGCGTGGCGGATCGAGGAGTCGGTGCTGCACGAGTTCGATACATACGCACCGTGGTGGCGCGTGTGGGAAGGCGACGCACTCGGCCGCAAGGGCGTACAGCAGCTGAGGATCGTCGGCGATGGCGGCGACGTGATGCTGCTGCACACGCACCTGCAGGCGATGTACGGCAAGCCGGAGTACGCGCCGATCGCGGCGGAGCAGCTTAGGCACCTGACGCGGGTGGCGCAGGGGCTCGGGAACGCGCGCCCGATCCTGGCCGCGGGAGACTTGAACACGCGCGTCGACAGCGCGCGCTACGCGGAGCTTCGAGAGCGCTGGATCGACCTGACGGCGGAGTACCGCGAGCGCTGCGGCTGCGGGACGAGCGTCCGCGACGACGGCGAGCCGGGCGCGTGGATCGACTATGTGCTGGCCTACGACCTGCCTCGCTTCCGCGTGCGCGCCAAGGTGCACCTCCTCGAGAACCGGGCGCCCGACGATCCCTACTCGGACCACAACGGGTTCCTGGTCAAGCTGCGGATCGAGCGCGCGCCGAGCGCCGCCTGGATGCTCGGGGCCGCGCTGGCGCTCGGCGGGGGGCGTCAGCCGCTGGCGCGCCGCGACCTGCTTCGCGGCGCCGGCGCG
>JAFDDB010000077.1 GCA_019311115.1 Deltaproteobacteria bacterium | reverse complement strand
TGCCGTCACCTGTTCCATCGAATCCTCCATTGCGGGCGCGGCCTCTTCCGGGCCTTGCACCCGGGCTCACCCCGTCTTGTTCCGCCTTACCGTCTTCTTCTGCTGTCGAGAGTCGCAATCGCCTTCCGGATCCCAGACAGCCTCCACAGCCTCCGTCCATCGCGTGGCCAGGAGTAGCGTAGCCGATGGGCCAGAACGGCCTCAATCCGCTGCGCTGACTCAGAGTCACGAGTCCGCGCGGAATGTAGGGGAGGGACCGCAAGCGAGTCAACCAAGGTAATTTTCCCTCGCTAATCAGCTACTTGGACGCTCATCCCGCGGACGACCAGGGCGAACGCGTCGTCGACCAGTTCTTCGAGCGAGCTGCCCCGCAGCTCCCGCCGGTTCGGATCGCCCTCGCTCTGGATCAGGCCGTTGGCCACTACCCAGAGCAGGGACGCCGTCTGCCACGGGTCGGCGGGCCGGAACGACCCCTCCTTCACACCGCGCTCGATGACCTCGACCACGATCGCGAGGCAGCGCTTCCAGATGTCCCAGACGTCTACCAGCAACGGCTCCGGAAGCTCGCCGATCATGCGCTGGTTCTCGACCGCCCAGAAGATGCGGAAGTACTCCGGGTGCTCCGCATAGTGACGCACGTAGAAGCGCCCGGTCTCCAGGATCTGGTCGGCCGGCGAGAGACTGTCGTCCAGCGTCTGGCGCATACGCGCGACGAAAGCATCGGCGTTCGAGACGAGAACCTCGACGTAGAGGTCCGCCTTGTTCTCGAAGTAGCGGTAGATCGTGCCCTTGGCGACGGAGGCGCGCTGCGCGACCTCGTCGAGGTTCGCGACTTCGAAGCCCTGCTCCAGGAACAGCTTGCGGGCGGCTTCGAGGATGCGCTTTCGCACTTCCGGATTGGAGGCCCGATCCGGCACTACACGTCGTCGCTCCCCTCGTACTGCAAGTGCTCGAAGAGCGCGGTGGACAGGTAGCGCTCGCCGAAGCTGGGCATGATCACGACGATCAGCTTGCCCTTGGCCTCGGGGCGCTTGCCCACCTCGATCGCGGCGTGCACGGCCGCACCCGTCGAGATGCCCGAGAGGAGTCCCTCTTCCTTCGCCAACCGGCGCGCCATGTCCATGGCCTGGTCGCTGGAGACCTGCACGACCTCGTCGATGAGCTTCGTGTCGAGAATGTCCGGAATGAAGCCCGCCCCGATGCCCTGGATCTTGTGCTTGCCGGGCTTCCCGCCGGAGAGCACGGGACTCTCGATCGGCTCGATCGCGATGGCCTGGAACGTCGGCTTCCTCTCCTTCAGGACCGAAGCCACGCCCGTCAGCGTGCCGCCGGTGCCGATCCCGGCGATCAGGAAGTCGACCTCACCGTCGGTGTCGTTCCAGATCTCCTGCGCGGTGGTCTCCCGATGCACGAGCGGATTCGCCGGGTTCTTGAACTGCTGCGGAACGAAGCTGTTCGGGATCTTCGAGGCGATCTCCTCGGCCGTCTTGACCGCACCGGGCATTCCTTCTGCGCCCGGGGTCAGCACGAGGCGCGCGCCGTAGGCGCGCAGCACCGTTCGCCGCTCGCGCGACATGCTGTCGGGCATGGTCAGCACGAGTTCGTAGCCCTTCGCGGCGGCGACCATGGCGAGCGCGATCCCGGTATTGCCCGACGTCGGCTCCACGAGCACCGTCTCGCCCGGCTTGATCCGGCCCTCGCGCTCGGCGCTCTCGATCATCGAGACGCCGATCCGGTCCTTGACGCTGGCCGCCGGGTTCTGCCCCTCGAGCTTTCCGACGATGGTCGCGTGCACGCCCGCGGTGACCTTGTTCAGGCGCACGAGCGGCGTTCCACCGACCAGTTTCGTGATGTCGTTCGCGATCTTCATGGCGTCTCCCCGCGGGGCACCGGCTACACCCCGGACTACCGGCCTAGCGCGCGGATGGTAACACGAGGTTCGTGGCCCCGAGCACCGCACCGGCGGTGTGCTCGAGCAGATCCTCGCCGACGAGCGCCACGATCTCGCGCACACCGTCGCTGCGCTCCGGGTGCGTCAGCGGGTCGATCCGCACGGTGGCGGAGCCGCGGTCGTGGCGCGCGATCTTCACGTAGAAGGGGAGCTTGCGGCCGGCCTCGATCGCGAGCGCTTCGACCAGCGCAGTGCGGCCGTCCTTCGCCACGTAGACGGCGTCGGCGCGCAGCACGTCGCCGCCACGCCGCACCAGCAGGGGCTCGAACGCCTCGGCCCAAGCCACGAGGTCTACGTCTCCCTCGACGACGACGTGTGGCATCGCGCCCTCAGACCCCGCCCGGCGCCCGTCGCCGAAGCAGCCGGGTGACGGGCGCAAAGCTGCGCCGGTGGGCGGACGACGGACCCAGGCGCTGCAGGGCCTCCAGGTGCTCTGCGGTTCCGTAGCCCCGGTTGTGTGCGAAGCCGTAGCCGGGGTGAATCGAGTCGAGCTCACACATCAGCGTGTCACGGTAGACCTTGGCAACGATCGAGGCGGCGGAGATCGACGCGACCCGGTCGTCACCGCCGATCACCGCGCGCTGCGGCAGCTTCAGGTCCGGAATGCGCCGCGCGTCGACGAGCAGACCGTCGGCCCCGGGACGCAGCCCCAGGACGGCGCGCCGCATCGCGAGCAGGCCGGCCTGGTAGATGTTGATGCGGTCGATCTCCACGCGGCTCGTCACGCCGATCGACACCGAGCGCGCGACGGACCGGACCTCCGCGGCCAGCCGCGCGCGCGCGGCCGGGGTCAGGCGCTTCGAGTCGCGCAGGCCGTCGAAGTGCGCGCCCTCGGGCAGGATCACCGCGGCGGCCACCACCGGGCCGGCCAGCGGACCCATGCCGACCTCGTCGACTCCCGCGGTGCGGCACGAGCCGGCCGGGCGGAGCATTCGCTCCTCGCGCCACAGCACCTCGACCCGGCGCCGCTCGGCCTCGCCGCGCTCGCGCCGTCGATCGAGTCGCTCGGCGATCTCACGCGCACCCCGCCGCGGGTCCGCGCGCAGCGCGACCAGCGACGCGTCGCTCACCGACACGTCGCCTCCAAAGCGCTGCCTCAGCTCCGCGAGCGGCACGCCGCGGAGCCGGGGCTCGTCACGCCGAGCGTCTCCGGTCCCTGTCGCCACCCCACCTCAATTTCCGAGGATCCTTCCGAGGGGGGAGCGGTAGAGGAGTTGGAGGAGTTTCGAGAGCCGCTTCACCATCACGGTGCGATATGGGTAGCCCATGGCGCTGCCGCGGATGCCGAAGCGCGGCAGCACGACGGTCTGCGCGTGGCAGTAGGCCTTCAACCCCATCTCGCCGTTCACGCGGCCGATTCCGCTGTCGTTGATGCCGCCGAACGGGCTCTCGGTGACGGCGTACGTGACCATGGCGTCGTCGATCGTCACGCCGCCCGCGTGGATGCGCTCGGCGAGCGTCCGCGCCTTGTAGCCGTCGCGGCTCCAGACGCTGGCCTGCAGCCCGTACGCCGAGTCGTTCGCCAGGCGAATGGCCTCGTCCTCGTCCTCGACGATCTGGATCGGGAGGAGCGGACCGAAGGACTCGTCGCGCATCACGTCCATGGTGTGGTCCACGTCTACGAGAACCGTCGGCTCGAAGAAGTAGCCCTCGTAGGCCGGGTTGCGGCGTCCGCCCGCGAGCACGCGCGCGCCCTTCTCGACCGCGTCCGCGAGGTGCTTCTCGATGATCTCGAGCTGCGGCGCGAACGTGAGCGAGCCGACGTCGATCTCGCCCTCGGACTCGGGTCCCTGGCGAAGCTCGCGCGTCAGCTCCACGACGCGGTCGATGAACGGCTCGGCGATCTCGCGCGACACGTAGACCCGCTCGGTCGACATGCATATCTGTCCGGCGTTCGCGAACGCGCTCCACACCGCGCCCTTGGCGGCTCGCTCCACGTCGGCGTCCGCGCAGACCACCATGGGGTCCTTGCCGCCGAGCTCGAGGGTGCACGGAATCAGCTGGCGGCCGCAGGCCTCGCCCACCTTGCGGCCGGTGCGCACCGAGCCCGTGAACGAGATCTTGTCGCACCCGGCCTCGACGAGCGCCGCGCCCGTGGTGCCGTCGCCGGTGGCGACCTGCAGCACGCCCTCGGGGAACTCCGCGGCCTCGAACAGCTCGGCGAGCTTGAGACCCACGAAGGGCGTCACCTCGGAGGGCTTCACGACGACGGCGTTGCCCGCCATCAGCGCCTGGACGATCGGGTTCAGCGACAGGATGAAGGGGAAGTTCCAGGGCGTGACGATCCCGATCACGCCCATCGGCTTGTGCGTGATCAGGAGCTTCTTCGTCTTCAGCAGGTGAAGCGGCACGCGCTGGTCAGCGAGCAGCTTGCGCGCGCGGCGCGCGTAGAACGTGATCGCGTCGCAGGACGGCAGGATCTCGCTGGAGATCGCCTCGAACCGCGTCTTGCCCGTGTCGGCGCAGATCGTGTCGATGATCTCTTCGGTGCGCTCGACGATCTGGTCGCGCACGCGCAGCAGGTGGCGTCCGCGCTGATCGAAAGAGAGCGCCGCCCAGCCGGGCTGTGCTGCCCGGGCGCGCGCGACGCAGTCGCCCACGTCCTGGGCCGTCGCGACCTCGATCTCGCCGAGGCGCTCGAGCGTCGCGGGATTGAAGACCTCGATGCGCCGCGGTCCGTGCAGGTCGCGCGGTCCGTCGACGGGCTGTAGAACCGCCATTGCAACCTCCGGCGTCCGTTCGCGGACAGTTCCGTTCGTGGACATGGGGGTGCAGCACCCCCGTTGCGCTTTCGTATAGCATCCCCCGCACCGTGTCAACGAGCCCGCCGCCCGACGATCGACCCGAGCTGGCGTCGGAGCTCCTCGACCTGCGCGAGAAGCCTCCGGAGCCCCTGGCGCCGTCTCCCCAGGCGCTCGGCGTGTGGGAGCTGGCCTGGCCCACCATCGTGGCGGGCGCGCTGCAGACGCTGGTGCGCTGGGTCGACCTGAAGATGGTCGGAGACCTGGGCGTCGAGGCCGTCGCCGGCGTAGCCGCCGGTGGGCACGTCTACTGGCTGATCCAGTCGATCGTCATGGCGGTCACGACGGGAATCGTGGCGCTCGTCGCGCGGGCCGTCGGCGCGCGAGATGACGCGCTCGCCGACGCCACGCTCCGCCAGGGAATGGTGCTCGGGACGCTCTTCGGTGTCGTCACGTTCGCCGCGGCGCTCCCGTTCACGTCGTGGGCGATCGCGATCTACGGCGTGGACCAGGGCGTCATCGAGAACGGCTCGACCTACCTGGCGTGGCTGCTGGTCGGCAACGTGCCCTTCACGCTGACCTTCGTGTTCGGCTCCGCGCTGCGCGCGGCCGGCGACGTGCGCACTCCGCTGTACGTGGGCGGCGTCGCGAACCTGCTCAACATCTTCCTGAACTGGGTGCTGATCTACGGCAACCTGGGCGCGCCGGCACTTGGCGTGACGGGCGCGGCGCTCGCGTCGAGCGGCGCGATGCTCTTCCAGGTCGTGGTGTTCTGGATCCTCTGGCAGCGGAACTCCCTGCAACTCCGGCCCGGGGGCGGCTCGTTCCGCCCCGACCTGGCCCTGTGGCGGCGACTGCTGCACATCGGCTATCCGGCGGCGCTCGAGGGCGGGCTCTGGCACGTGGGGCTGCTGATGTTCCTGCGCATCGTCAGCGGGTACGGAACCGCCGCCTTCACCGCCTACCAGATCGGCGCGCAGGTCCTGTCGCTCGCCTTCCTCGCGGGGTCGGGCTTCGCGATGGCGGCTTCGACGCTGGTCGGACAGCACCTGGGCGACCGCCAGCCGGAGCAGGCGGAGCGGTCGGGCTGGCGATCGCTTCGCGGGTCGATCGTGTCGATGACGCTGCTCGGCGCGGTCCTGATCGCCATGGCCCGCCCGATCGCGCGCTGGTTTCTCGACGACGAAGAGGTCGTCGCCCTGACGGTGGACTTCATCTGGGTCATGGGCGCCGTGCAGCCGATGATGGCCGTCGAGTTCACGCTGGGGGGAGCGCTGCGCGGTGCGGGCGACACGCGCTTCCCGCTCGTCACGATCTTCACCGGGCTGTTGATCTGCCGGCTCGTGCCCGCGGCGATCGCGGCGTGGGTCTTCCACGCGTCGGTGCAGGTGGTGTGGTGCGCGCTGATCCTCGACTACTCCGTCAAGGCGGTGATGCTGGTGATCCGCTTCCGGCGGGGCGCCTGGAAGCAGATCGAGATCTGAGTCAGGACGAGGACTCGGCGGCCTGCGACTCGGCGAAGCAGCGCAGCACGTCCGTCTCGGTGACGAGCCCCCCGAACTTGCCGTCGTCGAGCACCGTGAGGCAGCCGATCTTGCGCTCGGCCATCAGCCCGGCGGCCTCCTGCACCGAGGCGTCGGGCCCGATCGACACGGCCGGCGACGACATGACCTCGCCGATGCTCACCCCGGCGAGGAAGAAGCTCTGCTCGTCTGCCGGGATGCCCATGATGCTCGAGAGGGAGGCCTTGAGCAGGTCGCGCTGCGAGACCACGCCCACCAGCTCGCCGCGGCGCACGACCGGCAGGTGGCGAACGCTCCCGAGCTCCATGATCTCGCTCACGGTCTGGAGCGTATCGTCGGTCGAGATGCTCACGACCTTGGCGCTCATGATGTCCCGCACCTTCATCCGGTGGGTCTACCACGGGGTCCGGGGACCTGACAACGGTCCCGGCTGCTAGAATCGGGGCGATGTCGGAGCGCGACGAACAGCAGCGGCCGCCCTTCGAACTCGCGCCAGGGGCGCTCGAGTCCCTGGTACGCGACGTGATCCGGCGAGCGGCCACGCTGGGCTTCAGCGGGTTCTTCGCCACGGAAGAGGCCGTGCGCAAGGCCTTCCAGGAGGTCGTCCCCGACGACTGGGTCGACTACGCCAACCGGCAGAGCGACGAGGTGCGGGGCGAGATGATCGACCGCCTGGCGGCCGAATTCGGCCGCTGGCTCGAGACCCTGGACCCCGCGGACCTGCTGGGCCGGTTCTTGGAGAGCCACGAGGTCAGCGCCACGGTCACGCTGACGTCGCGGCCCCGCAGGCAGGGCGGCAAGCCGCCCGCAGAAGGCGGCGAGGCGCCCCCGCTGCGCTTCGCCCGGCGCCCCGACTAGACCGCAACCCGGCGTCCGGGCTGCGGATTCGGCCGCACTAGCGACACGATGATCGGTGCTAGAATGCGGCCGCTCATCTGAATGGGAGGGGCGAATGGTACGGTTCGCGCTCGTTGCCGGTCTGCTTCTGGTGGCCGCGGTCTACTACTACTTCATCGGCTACGGCCCGACCGCATCCGAGATCTACGACGATCGCGAGTGGTGGCAGCCGCGCGGCTGGATCCACCAGATCGCGATGTTCTCGTCGCTCTCGGACATGGCTCGCAGTCGTGAGCCCCGCCAGTGGATTCCGGTGCTGCTCTTCTCGCTACCGGCGCTCGCGGGACTCGGGGCGGGACTCCGTCTCTTCAAGGGCGCCGTGATGCGCACCGTCGTCGTCTTCCTGTGCTCGCTCATCATGGCGATGGTCTACTACGGGACGATCCGCGACGGCGTCTGGCGCTTCTTCGAGTGGCGTTTCATCCTGGTGATGCTGAGCTTCCTCGGGACGCTGGTGACGATGTGCTACGCGCCGTCGCTGCTGCGCTCACTGAACCGCTTTCCGCGCGCCGTCACGGTCGTCGTCCTGGCGGCGGTCTTCGCCGGTGTCTTCGTGCTCAACACCGAGGTGACCGGCACCAACACCGACATGCGTTTCAACATCAGCCCGTGGCCGGTGGTGACCGTGTTCGGGATGCTGATCCTGGGCCTGGGCGTCGCGGCGCTGCACCTGGGCGCGGGCGCCGCGCTCTGGGTACGCGGGAAAATGACGCCCGGCGCCGTGGGCGTGCTGGCGGGACTGGGCGCCGCACTCGTCGTCGGAGGCCTGGGGGCCTTCATCCCCTACGCGGCGCGCGCGAGCAACGTGCCCGGTCTGGGCCTGATCACCGCGCTCGGCGTGGGCTCGGTCGTCTACGCCGGCGTGGCGCTGGCCCTCACGCGCCCGGCGGACCTGCGAAGCTCGGGGGCCAGCCGCGTCGCCGCCGCGCTCCTGATCACGGTGATGGTCGGGGCCTCGAACTGGGCGGCGGTCGGCTACCAGAAGACCGCCCGCGACGAGACCGCCAAGACCGTGCTAGTGGCGCTCGAGAAGTACAAGAAGGAGACCGGCGGCTACCCGGAGAAGCTGTCCATGCTGACACCCGACTACCTCGACGAGGTCCCGGAGCCGCAGATCGGCCTGATCGCCGACGTGGACGACATCTTCGAGTACTCGAAGTACTCGCAGGAGGACTACTCGCTCGAGTTCTCGAGCGTGCAGTGGGTGCAGTGCGCCTACAGTCCTCCCTACGAGTTCGCGGCCTACGATCCCGACGAGGAAGAAGAAGAGGACGACGAGGAGATCGAGGACTGGGAGCGCGAGGACGTGGCCGCCGCCCCTCCGACCCCGGACCAGCTCGAGATGCAGGCGACGCTCAAGGCCGCCGGCCTCGAGGGCAAGTGGAGCTGCGCGACGGAGCCGCCGAAGCTCTGGTAGATCCTGAGGAGAACGTGAGCGGGGGGAACGTGAGCGGGGAGATCGCGGAGGCGGCCCCCGGCGCGCCGGCGCCGGCCGATCCCCCCGCGCTCTCGTCCGGCGACCGCCGGCGGCGCGCGCGCCGAACGGGCAGCGCGATCGCCAAGATCTACCTGGGCTACAAGGGCCTCGAGTTGCTCGACCATGGCGTGCTGCGGCGGCCGGTGCGGGCGGCGCGCCGGCGTTGGCACCGGGAGAGCGCGCGCACGCTCTACGAAGCCGCCCTCGACATGGGCGGACTCCTGCTCAAGGTGGGTCAGTACCTGTCGGCTCGCGCCGACCTGTTGCCGGCCGCATACCACGAGCAGCTGGAGCGGCTGCAGGACCGCGTGCCGCCGCACCCCTACACCGTGGTTCGCCGCGTGATCGAGGAAGAGCTGGGCGCCCCCCCGGACCAGGTATTCCGCCACTTCTGGCGCCGGCCGATCGCGTCGGCCTCGCTGGCGCAGGTACACCGCGCGGTGCTCCACGACGGACGCCACGTGGCGGTGAAGGTGCGGCGGCCAGAGGTCGTGGCGGTGGTCGAAGCGGACCTCGCGAACCTGCGCACGGCGCTCAACGCGATCGAGCGCATCGAGGGCGACTCCGGCCTGGGACCCGTCCTCGACGAGATCGGGCAGGCGGTTCCGCACGAGCTCGACTTCAGCCGCGAGGCCGAGAACCAGCGCCGCAGCGCGAAGGCGTTCGAGAACGACGCGTCGGTCCGCGTGCCCGCGGTGATCGGGTCGCTCTCGACCTCGCGCGTGCTGGTGACCGAGTACGTGTCCGGGACCAAGGTCACGGACCTGCGGCGCCTTCGCAGGCTGGGCCTCGACCCCGGCGAGATCGCGTCGGCGCTGGTCGAGGCGTACGCCGCACAGATCCTGCACCACGGCTTCTTCCACGCCGACCCGCACCCCGGCAACCTGATCGTGGTCGCGACCGGCGACGGCTTCGCGCTGGCGTTCGTGGACTTCGGGCTGGCGCAAGAGGTCCCTGCGCGCTTCCGGGAACGCATCGGCGTGCTGGCTGCGGCGCTGGTCGGCGGCGCGCCCTACGACGTGGCGGGAGCGCTGCGCGACCTGGGCCTCGACGCGGCCGACGACACTCTCAACGCGGTGTCCGACCTGCTGGTCGAGGCAGTGCAGTCCGCGCGCTCCGGACTCGACGAGCGCGAAGTCGCCGAGAGGCGCCGCCAGATCGGGCACGCGCTGGCGAGGCGCATTCGCGAGGACGGCGACGCGCGCGTGCCCCCCTACCTGTGGGGGATGGCGCGCGTGCTCGGGCTGGTCTCGGGTGTGGCCGCGACGCTCGGTACGCGGCTCGACCTGATCGGCGGGATCCTGCCCTTCCTCGCGCCGCCACCCGCTCCCGGCCCCACACCTCCTCGCGAATCGACACGGCCTCCCGAATCCGAAGACGCGGAGGCGTGACCGTGCACTTCGGCATCGCGCCCTGGGCGCTCGACGAAAGCGGCTCGACGGCCGCCCTGGAACCGCTGGTCGCGCAGGCCGAGCTGGCCGACCGGCTGGGCTTCCACTCGCTCTGGATGCCCGAGAGTCACTTCCAGGCTCGCGGGTCGAACCCGGCGCCGCTGCTGCTGCTGGCCGCGATGGCCGCGCGCACGGGGCGGATCCGGCTGGCCACCACCTCGTACCTGCTGACGATCCGGCACCCGCTGCTGGTCGCCGAAGAGGTGGCCGTGCTCGACCGCCTGTCGGGCGGGCGCGTGATCCTGGGCGTCGGCCGGGGCTTTCGCGCGGCGCTCTTCGAGGCGTTCGACGTGCCGCGCGCCTCGAAGCGGGACCGCTTCGAGGCCGCGCTCGAAACCATGGTCCAGGCCTGGAACGGCCGCTCGATCCGTCCCCACAGCGCGGGAGAGGAGCCCGATCCGGACCCGCTGCGGCTGTCTCCCGAGCCGGTGCAGCAGCCGCACCCGCCCATCTGGGTGGCGGCGTTCGGTCCGAAGGCGCTCGCCCAGGCCGGCCGCCTCGGACTGCCGTACCTGGCGTCGCCGATCGAGCCGATGTCGCGCCTGATCGAGAACTACGCGCGCCACCGCGAGGCGGCCCCCGACGCGCTGCCCTACGAGGCGCTGCCCGTGCCGATCATGCGCACGATCTTCATCACGCGCAGCGACGCGTCCGCCGCGCGCGTGCGGGAGGGGCTCCGGGGACAGGCGCGCGCGATGGCGTCGGACCGCGGCTTCCTCCGCGGCGTGGACTTCGAAGAGATCGACGACTGGGCGCTGGTCGGCTCCCCGGCGCAGGTCGCCGACGGCGTCGAGGCGTATCGCGAGAAGATCGGCGTCACGCACATGGTGGCGCGCGCGCAGGTGCCCGGAGCGACACCGGAAGAGGTCGAGGCCTCGATCCACCACCTGGCCGAGCTCGGCGAACGCGTCTAGGCCTCGCGAACCGCGCACGCCACGGTGTGGGTGCGGCCCTGCTTCACCTTCTCGTAGTTCCCGAACACTTCCCGCATGCCGCGCTCGATGAAGCGCCGCAGGCCGGAGATGGTGACGACCCACAGGGCTCCGCCCGGCGACAGGTGCGCGTGGGCGTCGTGGAGCAGCAGGTAGAGCAACTCCTTGCCGGTCTTCGCCGGCAGGTTGGCGGCGACGAGGTCGAACTGCAGGTCTTCGACGCCGCTGAACCCGTTGCTGAGCTTCGCCACGGCGTTCTTCACGCCGTTCTCCCGCGCGTTGCGCCGCGCGTAGTCCACCGCCACGAAGTCCTTGTCGACGAGCCGCGTCCGGCCCTGCGGCGCGCAGCGCGCCAGGGTCAGGCCGATCGCGCCGTAGCCGCAGCCGAGGTCGAGGCAGTCGTCGTCCGGCTCCACCCGTACGTACCGAAGCAGGAGCCGCGACCCCTCGTCAACGTCGCGCGGCGAGAACAGGCCCCACGTACTGCGAAGCCTGAACGGATGGCCGCGAAGCTCCGTCTCGACGATGACGTCCTCGCGCAGCTTCTCGACGTCCATCACTGCCGTCCCCTCGCGTGCAGCGCGGAGCGCGCGGTCTCCAGGTCGGCCGCGCCGACGGTGTCCATCGACCCGGCCGAGGCGTAGATCTCGTCGAGCCGCCTGGCTAGCGCCAGCGGCAGCGGCCGGCCGGCCGGGCTGAAGGGCCGGAGGCGGGCCGCGCGCAGGATGCGCCGGTTCAGCGGGTCGACGAAGCGCGAGTCGAACTCGGTGAGCGGGTTCATCAGCGACGCGCGGTCGCGCACGTGCACCGCGCCGAAGAGGTGCGCGATCTCGTGCGCTACGGTCGTCGGATGCGCCGGCTGGTCCGGGCGGCACGTGACCACCGCGTGCGCGCCGAGTTGGCGGGCGAGCCCGGTGCCGGACCCGGCCAGCAGGTGCGAGTCGTCGCCGGAGAGCGGCGCGAACGCCAGCAGCACGCCTGCGCGCGCGGGCTTCAGCCGACTCACGTGTGCGAGCATCTCGTCGGCCGAATCGAGCTCGGGCGGGCGCCACGTCTCGATCCGGGGCACGAGCCGGACGTCGGCCTCGCGCTCCAGGATCTCGCTCGCGTCCGAGACCCGGCGCCCGATCGCCTTGGAGCCGAGCGCACAGCCGTCCAGCACGCGGAGCGGCAGGTCGCGCGTGTGGCGTCCGGTCGGTACGAGCGCGCGGTAGACGCGGTGCGCGATCTGCTCGTTCGTGGCGGCCATCGCGTCGAGCGCCGCGCGCTCGATGCTCTCGCCGGGGCGCTTGCTCCAGGTCTCGATCCGGTCCTCCCAGACGATGTCGCCCCCATCCGCGTAGAGCCGCAGGTGCACGCGGGCGATGCCGATCGGGTCGTCGGCACGGTGGCGGTACCAGCCGAAGCTCAGCAGGCTCAGCGACGTGCTGCGGAACTGCACGCCGACCAGCTCCTCGACGATCGCGACGAGCAGCAGCTCCGCGTCGGCGCCGTCGCGGACGCTCTCCACCTCGCGGACCTGCGAGAAGGCGCCGGAGCGCAGCAGCGTCGCGATCGCGTCCCGGCGCATCGCCGGCACGACGGACTCGACGAAGCTCCCGTCTCCCGTCTGCTCTTCGCCCGAGCGCGCGATGCCCCAGTCCGCCAGCCGAAGCGAGGGCGCCGCGCCCTGACGGCTGGTGGCGGGGCGCTTGTCTACGAACGGCAGAACGCCGAGCACCGGGCGTCCATCGGGAACGTCGTCCGGCCGCACGGCCTCGAGGTGCGGCGGGATCGCCAGCTTCGAACCGGGAAGCGCGCACGCCCCGAGCAGTGCCCCGAGCAATGCCACCAGCAGCACGGGGGGCGGTGCGGCCGCCGCTCGCACGTCAGTCCCGGCCGCCGTCCGCACCCGGGCGCGTGAACAGCAGGAACGCCATCGACGGGCGCTTCGACGACTCGCGCATCGCGAACTGCATGCCGTCGAAGAACCAGCCCTGCGCCACGTACTCGTTGATGATGTGCTCGAGCTCCTGGTCCGTCACGGTCGAAGTCTCGACGACCTTGTAGGTCTCTTCAGCTTCGGACACGGCGCGCATAGTCCTTGGCGAAGTAGGTGAGGATCCGGTCGGCTCCAGCGCGCCGGATGGAGAGCAGGCTCTCGTCCATGCCGCGCTCCTCGTCGAGCCAGCCGCGCTCCATGGCCGCGCGCAGCATGCTGTACTCGCCGGAGACCTGGTAGGCGAAGAGCGGCACGTCGACGAGATCCCTCGCGGATCGGATCACGTCGAGGTACGGCATGGCCGGCTTGACCATGATCATGTCGGCGCCCTCCTCCAGGTCGCTCAGGATCTCGCGCATGGCCTCGCGCTCGTTCGCGGGGTCCATCTGGTAGCCGCGCCGGTCGCCGCTGGCCGGGGCCGACTCGGCCGCGTCGCGGAAGGGACCGTAGAACGCCGAGGCGTACTTGGCCGCGTAGGAGAGGATGGGAGTCTGGTCGAGCGCCTCTTCGTCGAGCGCGTCGCGGATCGCCGCCACGCGGCCGTCCATCATGTCGCTCGGCGCCACGATGTCGGCCCCCGCGCGCGCGGCGGACACGGCCGCCTTCGCCAGCAGCGGCAGGGTCTCGTCGTTCAGCACCTGGTGGCCGTCGAACACCCCGCAGTGGCCGTGGTCGGTGTACTCGCAGAGGCAGATGTCCGCGATCACCAGCAGGTCGGGCGTGGCGTCCTTGATCGCGCGGATCGAGCGCTGCACGATCCCGTCGTCGTCCCAGGCGCCCGATCCCTGCGCGTCCTTGGCGTCGGGAATGCCGAAGAGGATGACGCCGGCGAGCCCGAGGCTCTCGATCTCCTTGGCCTCGGCCGCGAGCGCGTCCACCGACAGGCGGGAGACCCCGGGCATCGACACGACCGGCTCGCGCACGCCGCTCCCCGTGACACAGAAGAGTGGATAGATCAGGTCGGCCGGCTCGACACGCGTCTCGCGCGCCAGCCGCCGCAGCGACTCGGTCCGGCGCATGCGCCGGGGACGGGAATCAGGAAACGGCATCGGACTTCTCTCCGTTGTCGGCGTAGTAGGCGGCCAGCGCGCGGACCAGGCCCCGGTCCGACTGCTCTTCCGCGACGAGAGCGGGCTCGAGGCCGGCGCCGCGCAGGGCCTCGGCCGTCGTCGGTCCGACGCAGGCCAGCGCCGCCGATTTTCCGAGTTCGCGCAGGCCCTCGTCGCCGAGCAGGCCGTGCAGGCGCTCGACCGTGGACGGACTCGTGAGCAGCACGGCGTCGACGCCAGCCGCGATCTCGGCCCGGAGCGCGCCGGGCGCGGCCTGGGGCAGCACGTTGCGATAGGCGTCGATCGTGTCGACGGAGGCCCCCTCGCCTTCGAGTAGCTGCGGCAGGGTGTCGCGCGACTCGGCCGAGCGGGGCAGCAGCACGCGCTGCTTCGCCAGCGAGCCCCGCGCCGCCATCGCGCCGACCAGGCGCTCGGGGGTGAAGGGCGGCTCCGGCACGGCGTCGACGGAAAGGCCCGCCTCGCGCGCCGCCGCCGCGCTGCTCGCCCCGATGCAAGCCACCCTCGGGAGACGACGGGGCCCGCCGCGGCGAAGCCCCGCCGCGGCGAAGCGCACCGCGTTGGCCGACGTAAAGACGAGCCAGTCGTAGTCTCCCGCCTCGTCGAGCCCGCTCTGCAGCAGGTCCGGACGGTCGGCCGGCAGGAACTCGAGCAGGGCGACCGGACGGCCCTGCGCACCGCGACGGGCCAGCTCGACGAGCAGCGGCCCGCGCTGCTCGGCACTGCGCAGCACCAGTACGCGGCGGCCGAAGAGCGGGCGGCGCTCGTACCAGTGCAGCGAGTCGCGCAGCGCCACGACTTCGCCGATCAGCAGGATGGTCGGGGGCTCCAGCCCGGCCTCGCGCACGGCCTGCGGCAGGTCCCGCAGCGGCGCCGTGACCACGCGCTGCTCGGGACGCGTGCCCGTCTGGATCACGGCCGCGGGCGTGTCGGGCCGGCGTCCACCGCGAATCACGCGCTCGACGATGTCCTCGAGCCAGGCCGTGCCCATCAGCACGATCAGCGTCTCGGCACTCGCGGCCAGGCCCTCCCAGTCGGTGCGGTCGTCGCGCTCGCTCTTGCCGCGGTGACCGGTGACGATCGCGACCGATGCGGAGAGCCGGCGATCCGTAACCGGGATGCCGGCGTAGGCCGGCACCGCGAGCGCGGACGAGAGACCCGGCACGATCTCGAAGGGGATGCCCGCCTCGGCGAGCGCGCTGGCCTCTTCGCCGCCCCGGCCGAACACGAACGGGTCGCCGCCCTTCAGGCGCACGACGTAGTGGCCGGCCTGCGCCTCGGCCACCAGCCGCTCGGCGATCGCCTCCTGCGCGATGCCCTTGGTGCCGTCGCCGCGCTTGCCGACGTCGACGCGGCGCGCGTTCGGCGACGCCAGCTCGAGAATCGCGGGCGCGATCAACGCGTCGTAGAGCAGCACCTCGGCCTGCTGCAGCTCGCGCAGCGCGCGGACGGTGAGCAGGTCCGGATCCCCGGGACCCGCGCCGACCAGGACGACGCGGCCGCTCACCGGTGGGCCTCGAGCAGACGCTCGGCCCCCCGCTGCAGAAGCTCGCTGCCGAGCGTGACGCCGAGCGTTTCGGGGGACTCGAGCGCCCCCTCGGCCGAGCCCTCGATGCGCTCGCTACCCGTCGTGGAGAGCACCAGCGCCCGCAGCCGCAGGCGCACGCCGTGGATCGACGCGTGCACGGCTACCGGCGTCCGACAGTCGGCGCCGAGCTCCGCCAGGAAGGCGCGCTCCGCCCGGACCTGGAAGCTGGCGTCGCTGTCGCCGAGCTCCGCGACGGCCTTCGAGACGAGCTCGTCGTCGATGCGCACCTCGATGGCCAGCGCACCCTGTCCGCCGGCCGGCACGTAGCGGTCGGGGTCGAGCGGATCGAGGATGCGGTCCTCCATGCCCAGGCGGATCAGGCCCGCCGCGGCCAGGATGACCCCGTCGAGCTCCATGGACTCGATCTTCGCCAGCCGCGTCGGCACGTTGCCGCGAATCGGCACCGGCTCGAGCTCCGGGCGCAGCGTGCGCAGC
>JAFDDB010000190.1 GCA_019311115.1 Deltaproteobacteria bacterium | reverse complement strand
GATCACGACGAGCTGGTGATTACTGCGCGCCCACCGGGGGAGCCTTGGCCGGACTTCACGGGGAGTCGTGACATCGTGTTCTGGGATGGCTCCGGGTTTGAACTCATCTGGCAGAGCCCCGGTCCCTGGTACGGCCGACCAGAGCTGAACAACAACGGCGTGATCGTCTTTGAAGGCTTCGGAGGTCTCGTGGGGAGCACTTCCAGTGGGAGGGATACCGAGATCTTCGTCTATGACCCCGCGGTCGGTGTGGTCGTCCAGATCACGGATGACGATGACGCCGATATCTGGCCGGAGATCACGGACGACGGGACGATCTACTGGTCGGGTCACGGTCGCTATCCCTCGGCCGTCGCAAGCGGTAGTGATCGAGAGATCTTCCGCGCGATCCCTGATTCGGCGCCTCCCGAGCCGATCCCGGTCCTACGCGGTTGGGCACTCTGCCTGCTGGCGGGGTTGCTCGTTGCGAGCTGCGCGGTTTCGCGGACGCGCTGACGCACCCAGACGGCACCGGGGCAGCGACGGGGTGAGGCGTGTGCGAGGTCGCGCGGCGAATTCGTCAACCGCTCCGCGCCCTTCCCTGGTGAGCGCGCCCGGGATCGAACCGGGGGGAGTCCGGCGGGCGGTTGGCTAACCTGCTTCGAGTTCCCGGATTTCACGCGCGTGGAGGGTTCCCGAATCACTCCGGTACAGGGAGGAGATCAACCGTGAACGGCGGACGCCCGACGAAGTACAGGCCCGAGTACCCGAAGCTCGCGGAGGTGTTGGTGGGCGCGGGGTACACCGAGGCCAAGGTCGCGGAAGTCCTGCGGGTTGGGGCTTCAACGCTGAGCGATTGGGAGAGGAACCACCCGGCGTTCGCGAAGGCGCTGGATGTTGACAAATGTTGGCGCGCAGACGCGGCCGGGTTGTTGGGAAATGTCGAGGTCGTACGGTCCTGCACTCGGCGCTTGAGAAGGCCGTGGACCTCGACCAGCTCGCCCGAAACCCGGCCAAGGGCGCGGACCTGCCGAAGCAAGAGCACCGCGAGATGATCGCCCTCACGGCTGACCAAGTAGCTGCCCTGCGGGTGGCGCTCGCGGGTTCACCGCACGCGGCGCTGTTCGACTTCCTGCTGGGGACCGGCTGCCGGCCTGGCGAGGCCCTCGGGTTGCGCTGGCAGGACGTAGACCCCGACTCGGGCCGCGTCACGATTCGCCGCGCGCTGACGAAGGTGGACGGCAAGCCGGCCTTCAAGGCGCCCAAGACGAAGGGAAGCCGGCGCTCGCTCCCGCTCCCAGCGTCGCTGGTCCGGACCCTGCGCACGCACCGCAAGCACCAGGCCGAACACGCTCTCAAGCTCGGCGCATCCTACGACCGTGCCGCCGACCTCGTGTTCCCGAACGAGGCAGGCGGGCCGCTGAACCTGCGCTTCGTCACGCGCCGCTACTTCAAGCCGGCCGTCCGAGCCGCAGGGCTGCCCCCGACCCTTCGCGTCTACGACCTGCGGCACACGCACGCAACGGCGCTGCTCTCCCAGGGGGTCCATGTGAAGGTCGCCGCTGAGCGGCTCGGCCACGCGACCACGCAGTTGACCCTCGACACATACAGTCATGTGCTGCCGGACATGCAGGACGAAGCCGCGCTCCGCATCGAGGAGGCGCTGTTCCAGTGAACCGGCCGATGCGTTCCGCACCAACTTCCGCACCACAGACCCGCGGAGCGGGAGCGTGAGCTTGGCTAGGCCGTCGAGTCCCTCCGGGCGTGCCAGTCGTGTCCCGACTAGCGTTCGTTGCGACCCAGGCTCCGCTCCAGCGCCCACTCGATGATCTCCGGGCTCCGCGCAGCGTCGGTGCAGAGGCGTCGGGGGTCGGGGCGGGTGCCGACCCGGCCGAGGTCCAGACGGTCGGCGTCCCAGCAGGTCTGGACGGTCACGTCGGCTTCCAGGCCGCCTCCGCTGTGGTCGCAGCAGGCCTCGACGATCAGGTCGAGCTGTCCTCCGGTCAGGTCGAAGTGGTCGCCGCGCAGCTCCTGGACGAGTTCCGCGCCGCGCGGGCCGTGGTCGGGATCCCAGCCGTCGTTGTGGCGGCGGGCGTCGTGCATGAAGGCGAAGAGCTCGACGACCGTGGTGTCGGCGCCGGTCTGCTCGGCGAGCGCCAAGCCGTTGACGCGCACGCGAGCCCAGTGCGAGACGCCGTGGATGCCCCGCCAGTCGAGCTGGAACTGCGCGCGCAGGTGCTCGACCAGCACGGGCGTGATGATCTTCGACTCCGTGGCTCCGGCTCCGTGTCTAGCCGAGCTTGGCCACCTCGGCGTAGCGGTCGAGCATCGGCAGCACCTTCTCGCGGTCCGCCGGCGGCAGGCCGAAGACGACGCGCCTCACGCCGGCGTCGGCCAGCGCCTTGACCTGGCCCTCGTCGGGACCCTGGCCGAAGACGCTCACCTCGATCGAATCGGGGTCGCGGCCGGCCTCTTCGGCCATCTTGCGCATGTCGGCGATGTGGCCGGTGATCGGGTCGCGGCCCGCGATCGGGATCCAGCCGTCGCCGTAGCGCACCGCGCGGCGCGCACCGCCCGGGAATCCCCCGCCCACGTGGATCGGCGGGTGGGGCTTCTGGACGGGCTTGGGCCAGG
Source organism: Deltaproteobacteria bacterium (assembly GCA_019311115.1). Lineage (GTDB taxonomy): Bacteria > Myxococcota_A > UBA9160 > SZUA-336 > SZUA-336 > JAFDDB01. The sequence continues at coordinate 8,388 of JAFDDB010000190.1, read as the reverse complement.
CGAAGACCGGGTCGAAGTCCACGAACTCGCCGTGGTACTCGGCCTCCTTCTCCGTCCAGATCGCCTTCATGGCCTCGACGCGCTCGCGCATGAGCGTGAAGCGGCGCTTGGGGTCGGCGGTGCCGTGGTTGCGCATCTCTTCCAGGTTCCAGCCCGCGCCGACCCCGAACAGGAAGCGGCCGTTCGAGATCTGGTCGAGCGACGCGATCGACTTGGCGGTCTGGATCGGGTCGCGCTGGACCACCAGGCAGATGCCGGTCGCCAGCTTGATCTTCGTGGTCACGGCGGCGGCGGCGGTGAGCGCCACGAACGGGTCGAGCGTGTCGTAGTACATCTTGGGCAGGTCGGCCCCGCCCGGCCACGGCGACTCGCGCGAAACCGGAATGTGCGAGTGCTCCGGGAACCAGATCGACTCGAAGCCGCGCGCCTCCGCCTCGCGGGCGAGGTCGGCGGGCGAGATCGAGTAGTCGGTCGGGAAGAGCGTCAGGCCGTAGTGCATGGTGTCTCCTAGATCAGCGTCGTGCTCTCGGGCTCTTCGATGATCTCGTTCTGCAGCACGCCGATGCCCTCGATCTCGATGCGCACCACGTCGCCGGCGACCAGCAGCTTGGGCGGCCGGAAGCCGATCCCCACGCCGCTCGAGGTTCCCGTCGCGATCACGTCGCCGGGCTCGAGCGTGAAGGCCGTTGACAGGTGCTCGATCAGGTCGAAGCAGTTGAAGAGCAGCTCCTTGGTGTTCGAGTCCTGGCGCTTCTCGTCGTTGACGAAAGTCTGCAGGTGCAGCGAGTGCGGATCCGACACCTCGTCCTTGGTCACGAGCCAGGGGCCCATCGGGCCGTGCGTGTCGAACGACTTGCCGATCGTCATGGTCGGCACGCGCAGCTGCCAGTCGCGAACGCTCACGTCGTTGACGATCGTGTAGCCGGCGATCACCTCGTTGGCGCGCTCCTTGGGGACGTGGCGGCAGCGCCGGCCGATCACCAGGCCGAGCTCGCCCTCGTAGTCGAGCACGTGCGACGCGCGCGGCAGGTGGACCGGGTCGCCGGGTCCCGTGACGCAGGTGGTCTGCTTGTTGAAGATCATCGGGTACTCGGGCGTCTTGGAGCCCGTCTCCTCGATGTGGTCCTTGTAGTTCAGCCCGATGCCGATGAACTTGGGCGGGCGCAGGATCGGCGCCTCGAGCTTGACGCTCGTCAGCGGGAGCCTGGAGCCGCCGCCGTCGGCGGCAGCGCGCGCAGCGTCGAGCGCCGCCTCGCCGGCCTCGAGCAGCGCCACCATGTCGCGCGGAAGGCCCGGGGCCGCAGCCGCCAGGTCCGTGATCTCTTCTCCGACCACGACGCCGATCCGGGTCGAGCCGCCCTCGGTAAAGGTCGCCAGCTTCACTTTCTCGTCTCCTGCTGCCTTCGGGTGGTGGCGCAGCGCCGCAGCGCGCGCGCGGTCCCAGTATACGCCCCGAGGGCAGAAGCCGCGGCGCGCGGGCGGAGCCGGAATCGGACGGGCGGCGCTACTCGTCGAGCGAGAGCGCCTGCCGCGGGCACAGCCGCACGGCGGCCCGGACCTTTTCGTGGAGCGACTCGGGCGGCTCCTCTAGAAGGATGTGGATCTCGTCCTTCTCGTCCACCTTGAACACCTCGGGGGCCTGCTCCATGCAGATGGCGTTGGCCTCGCAGAGATCGTAGTCGACGTGGATCTTCATGGCGGTCTCCTCTTGCCGGCTCGCTGCCTAGCTTATCCGATCTGGACGACGGGCTGGGGACGGGGACCGGTCAGGTCGGCGTAGAAGTCGTTGCCCTTGTCGTCGATCACGATGAAGGCGGGGAAGTCCTCGACCTCGATGCGCCAGATCGCCTCCATCCCCAGGTCCTCGAACTCCTGGACCTCGACCCGCTTGATCGAGTGGTCCGCCAGCCGCGCCGCCGGCCCGCCGATCGAGCCCAGGTAGAAGCCGCCGTGCCGCTTGCAGGCCTCGCGGACCTGCGCCGAGCGGTTTCCCTTGGCGAGCATCACCATGCTGCCGCCGTGCGACTGGAACAGGTCCACGTACGAGTCCATGCGCCCGGCGGTCGTCGGCCCGAACGAGCCCGAGGCGCGGCCCTCGGGCTTCTTGGCCGGCCCCGCGTAGTAGACCATGTGCTGCTTCAGGTACTCGGGCAGGTCCTCGCCGCGGTCGAGCTGCTCCTTCAGGCGCGCGTGCGCAATGTCGCGCGCCACCACCATCGGGCCCGACAGCGAGAGCTGCGTGGTCACGGGATAGCGGCTCAGCTCCGCCAGGATCTCGGGCATGGGCCGGTTCAGGTCGATCGGCACCACGTCGCTGGCGAGCTGCTGGCTGTCGATGTCGGGTAGGAACCGCGCGGGGTCGGTCTCGAGCCGCTCGAGGAACACGCCCTCGCGGTTGATCTTGCCGAGCACCTGGCGGTCGGCCGAGCAGGACACGCCGAGTCCCACCGGGCACGACGCCCCGTGCCGCGGCAGCCGGATGACCCGCACGTCGTGTGCGAAGTACTTGCCCCCGAACTGGGCGCCGATCCCCGTCTCGTTGCAGAGCTTCTGGACCTGCTCCTCCAGGTCGGGGTCGCGGAACGCGCGGCCGTGCTCGTTGCCGCTCGTCGGGAGCCCGTCTAGGTAGTGCGTGGTGGCCAGCTTGACCGTCTTGAGCGTCGCCTCGGCCGAAGTCCCGCCGATCACGAGCCCCAGGTGGTAGGGCGGGCAGGCCGACGTCCCGAGCGAGCGGATCTTCTCGGCGCCCCCGCCCTTGGTGATGAACATGAAGCGGTACTCGTCGCCCGCGTCGGCGTACAGGTCGATCTGCGCCGGCAGGTTCGTTGCGGTGTTCTTCTCGGTGTACATGTCGAGCGGGGCGAGCTGCGAGTAGCGCAGGTTCCGGTCGCGGTACGTCTGGTAGATGCCGCGCGCCAGCGCCTCCGCGTCGGCGCCGCCGGTCATCACGTTCTCGCCTTTGTGGCCGATCACGATGGCGGTTCCGGTGTCCTGGCAGCCGGGAAGCTCGCGGCCCGCCGCGATGTTCGCGTTGGTCAGCAGCTCGCGCGCCACGAAGCGGTCGTTCTGCGACGCTTCCGGGTCCTCGAGGATCTTGGCGAGCTGCGCCAGGTGCGAGGAGCGCAGCAGGAACGACACGTCGGCGATCGCTTCGGCGGCGAGCAGCGTCAGCGCCTCGGGCTCGACCCGGAGGATCGACTGGCCGCCAGCGTCGACGACGGACACGTGGTCCGACGTGAGCTTTCGGTACTCGGTCTCGTCGGGCGCGAGCTCGAAGAGGGGTTGGTAGTGGAACTCGGTCACGGCGCCTCCACGGGGATCCGGTGGACGGGCGCAGATCATAACGTATGATGCGGGCCCCTTTACTGCCCGCACCGACGGGCCGCACCCCGCGGCCCGCACACGAAGGAGAACTGCATGGCCATCCAGGTCGGCGACCGCTTTCCGGAAGCCAAGGTCCAGATCGCGACGGAGAACGGCATCGAGAACTCGACGACGGCGGACCTGCTCGGCGGCAAGAAGGTCGTCCTCTTCGCCGTCCCCGGAGCCTTCACGCCGACGTGCTCCGCCAAGCACCTGCCGGGCTTCATCGACCGGGCCGACGAGATCACCGGCAAGGGCGTGGACTCGATCCTCTGCCTGTCGGTCAACGACGCCTTCGTGATGGACGCCTGGGCCAAGGACCGCGGGGCGGGCTCCAAGGTGACGATGGTCGCCGACGGCAGCGGCGAGATCACCCGCGCACTCGGGCTGGAGATGGACGGGTCGAGCTTCGGCATGGGGATGCGCTGCCAGCGCTTTGCCGCGGTCATCGACGACGGCACCGTGACGGTGCTGCAGGTCGAGGCGCCGATGAAGTTCGAGGTGAGCAGCGCCGAGGCGATCCTCGCCGCGCTGTAGTGGGCTAGCGCCGCTGGCGCTGGCGTTCGGCCCGGAAGTTCTCGAAGTGGGGCTCGTCTACGTGCAGGCGTGACAGGCTCTGGCTCTTGTCCTGCGCCAGCATCGCCCAGCCGATGTTGTGCTGCGCGAACCAGAGGCCGCAGGCCGCGAGCGCGGCGCAGGCCGGGTACACCGCAAGACTCGGAATGCGCGGTCCGAAGCGCAGCCAGTAGACGAGCACGGCTGCGGGCCAGGCCAGGATCGCCAGCCGCGAGATCTCCCAGAACGAGTGCGTGCCGCTCAGCGACGAGTGAAAGAGCAGCACGATCCCGACCCAGACGCCGAGCACCCGGTGGCGGCGCTCGCCGCGCCAGAACGCGAGCGCCACGGCGCCCGCGTACACCGCGATCGACGCCAGGCTCAGCAGCACCTGTCCGCCGGCGCGGCCCCAGTGCTTCGAGAACTCCTCGAACGCCGCGCTGAACGGTACCGTCAGCCCGAGCGGCGTGTCCCAGAACGGCGCGTGCGCGGCCCACACCCCGCGGAAGTCCGGCACGGTCGCGTACAGGTACAGGTTGAGCGCGGCCAGGGCGAAGGCGGGCATCGTCAGCACGAAGAATCCGCGCCACGGCAGTCCACGCAGCGTCGACGCGACGCCTCCCGCGCCGAGTGGCCCCGCCTGCGACAGGGCCAGCCCGAAGGCGATCGCGGCCGTGCTCAGCAGCGTCGGGTACCGCGCCAGGGTGCCGAGCGACAGCCACAGCGCCGCGCGCCCGACTCGTCCGCGGTAGTACGCCAGCAGTGCGAGCACGGCCAGCAGCACGGCCAGCGACGCCGAGTGCGGCGTGGCCGCCAGTTGCAGCCAGCGCGGGTTGGCGAACGCGAAGACCAGCGTCGGCAGCAGCGGGTCGAGGCCGACCTGCCGGCACAGCACCCAGAACGCCACGCTCGCGAGCGCCGCGGGGATCCACGAGGCGAGCAGGGCCGCCAGGCCCCAGTCCACCCAGGCGCCGGGCGTCAGTCCCTTGATCCCCCAGATCAGGAAGGCGTAGCCCGGCGCGTGCGAGGTGTAGTCCAGCGCGTCCGGCCCGTAGGGCAGGGGGAACGACTTGGCGATCTCGACGTAGAAGCTGCCGTCGTAGTACACGCCGAGGCCGCCGAACGGGATCAGGCCGCGCTCGGTGGCGGCGCCGATGATCCAGGCGAAGAGCGCGACCTGCACCGCGACGATCGCCAGCAGCGGGACGGCGTCCGCCCTGCGCAGCCCCCCGCGGACCTCGTCCGTCGTCCCCACGGCGGCCGAGTCTAGGTGTTTTTCGCACCCCGGGCGCATAGAATCGCCGCGGGAGGCGCCCGATGGAGACGCGAAATCTGGGGCGAACGGGACTGCGGGTCCCGGCGCTGTGCATGGGAACGATGACCTTCGGCCTGCAGACCGAGGCCGCGGAGTCGTGCGCGATCCTCGACCGCGCGATGGACGGCGGCGTGAACTTCCTGGACACCGCCGACGTGTACCCGCTCGGCGGCACGCTCGAGACCGTGGGCCGCACCGAAGAGATCATCGGCGAGTGGATGCGCGAGCGTGGCAATCGCGGCGACGTGCTGCTGGCCACCAAGTGCCGCGGTGCCATGGGGCCGGGACCGAACGACCAGGGACTGTCGCGCCAGCACATCGTGGACGCGGTAGACGCCAGCCTGCGCCGGCTCGGGACCGACTACATCGACCTGTACCAGACGCACTACTTCGACCCGCGCACGCCCATCGAAGAGACGCTGCGCGCTCTCGACGACCTGATCCGCTCGGGCCGCGTGCGCTACGTCGGCTGCTCGAACTACCCGGGCTGGCGGCTCGCCGAGGGACTCGCGGTGAGCGAGCGCTTCGGGATCGCCCGCTACGAGTCGGTGCAGCCGCGCTACAACCTGCTGTACCGCGAGATCGAGACCGAGCTTCTGCCGCTCTGCCGCTCGCAGGGACTCGGCGTGCTGGTGTACAACCCGCTGGCCGGCGGCTTCCTGAGTGGCAAGTACCAGAAGGGCGAGGAGGCGCGCGAGAACACGCGCTTCAAGCTCGGCACGGCCGGCCGTATGTACCGCTGGCGCTACTGGCAAGAGGCGCAGTTCGAGGTCGTCGCCGAGCTGGCGAAGCTGGCGGAGTCTCGCGGAGTGAGCCTGGTGTCGCTGGCGGTCGGCTGGGTGCTCGCCCAGGCGGGCGTCAGCTCGGCGATCATCGGTGCGAGCCGCGCCGAACAGCTCGACGACTCGCTGGCCGCGCTCGACGTCGAGTTCGACGACGAGCTGCGCGAGGCGTGTGACGCCGCGTGGTGGAAGCTGCCGCGGCGTCCCGTCGTCGAGGGCTACCGCTAGCGCCGACGCGCCGCGCATGCCGAAGCGCTGGCAGTTCTGGATCGACCGCGGGGGCACTTTCACCGACTGCATCGGGATCGACCCCGAGAGCGGCGACGCGCGGATCGCCAAGCTGCTGTCGTCGGACCGCGCGCCGCTCGACGGCATTCGCCAGATCCTGGGGCTGCGAGGCCGCGAGCCCATCCCCCCGAGCGACATCCGCATGGGGACCACGATCGCGACCAACGCGCTGCTCGAGCGCAAGGGCGCGCGCTGCGCGCTGCTCATCACTCGCGGCTTCCGCGACCTGCTCGAGATCGGCACCCAGGCCCGCCCGCGCATCTTCGACCTGGACATCCGCAAGCCCGGAGTGCTGTACGAAGAAGTGGTCGAGGTCGACGCGCGGGCCGACGCCGCGGGCCGCGTGCTCGCGCGGCCCGATCCGGCCGAGGTGGGCGCGGCGCTGGCGCCGCTGGTCGCACGCGGCATCCGCAGCCTGGCGGTCGTCGTGTTGCACGCCTACGCCGCGCCCGAACTGGAGCGGCAGCTCGGCCGGATCGCGCAAGAGGCGGGCTTCGAGTACGTGGCGCTGTCGACCGACGTCGCCGCCGAAATCGGCGTCACGGCGCGCGGCGACACCGCCTGTGTGGACGCGTACCTGACTCCGCTCCTGCGGGACTACGTGGGGACGCTGCTCGCGGAGCTTCCGGGCAGCACGCTCCGTATCATGCAGTCGAGCGGCGGACTGACCGACGCCCGCCGTTTCCGCGGGCCGCACGCGATCCTCTCCGGGCCGGCGGGGGGCGTGGTCGCGTACGCACGCGTCGCCGAGCGCGCCGGCGAGGCGCGCGCCATCGGCTTCGACATGGGCGGCACCTCCACCGACGTCTCGCGCTTCGACGGCGAGTTCGAGCGCGTGTACGAGACCGAGACGGCGGGCGTGCGCATCCGCACGCCGATGATGGCGATCCACACCGTGGCCGCGGGCGGCGGGTCGATCTGCCGCTACGACGGCTACCGCATGCAGGTCGGGCCCGAGAGCGCGGGCGCGGTCCCGGGGCCGCTCTGCTATGGCCACGCCGACGCGCGCGAGTTGACGCTGACCGACGTGAACCTGGCTCTCGGCCGGATCCTGCCGGACCGCTTCCCTTTCCGGTTGGAGAGGGCCCGGGCCGACTCTGCGCTGCTCGACCTTGCCGACCGACTGGGCAGGGACGGGACGCCGCGCGAGCCCGAGGAGATCGCAGCGGGCTTCTTCGCGATTGCAAACGCGGGCATGGCGGAGGCGATCCGGCAGGTCTCGGTGGCGCGCGGCTACGACGTGCGCGACTACGTGCTCGTCGTGTTCGGCGGCGCGGGCGGGCAGCACGCCTGCGCGCTGGCCCGCAGGCTCGGTGTGCGCAGGATCCTCTTCCACCCCTGGGCCGGCGTGCTGTCGGCGTACGGCATGGGGCTGGCCGACGTGTCGTGGGACGGCGAGGCGGACCTGGGACGGCGCGCGCTCGATCCCGAGGCGCTCGACGCGGCCGCGCCGCTCTTCGACGAACTCGAGGAGCAGGGCCGTGCGGCGCTCGAAGAGGAGGGCTTCGCGCCCGGGCAGGTCGAGGCGCGGCGGCGCATCGACCTGCGCTATCGCGGGACGCAGACCTCGCTGACGCTGGCGCTCGACGGCCACGAGCCACTGCGCGACGCGTTCGAGGCGCTGCACCGGCAGCGCTTCGGATACGCGCGGCCGGGACACCCGGTCGAGACGGTGGTGGCGCGGGTCGAGGTGCTCGCGCGGCAGGAGGCGCCGCGCGAGCCCGAGGCAGCGCAGGGCCGGGGCGGACCGCTGCGCACGACGCGGCTCTACACCGACGGCGGGTTCGCCGACGACGTGGCGGTGTTCCGCCGAGAGGACCTGGAGCCGGGCCGCAGCGTTGACGGACCGGCGCTGATCCTCGAGGAGATCGGCACCATAGTCGTCGACCGGGGCTTCCGCTTCCGCCCCGACGCGCTCGGCCGCATCCACGTCGAGGACACCGCCGACGCCGACGCTTCCGAGGAATTGGACGGACGGGCCGACCCGGTGCAGCTCGAGATCTTCAACAACCTCTTCATGTCGGTCGCCGAGCAGATGGGAACCGTGCTCCGGCGCACGGCGCTCTCGACGAACATCCGCGAGCG
>JAFDDB010000189.1 GCA_019311115.1 Deltaproteobacteria bacterium | reverse complement strand
CATCGAACAAGACGCGCACGAGCTCGCCGGTCTCGGGGGCCGCGCTGCACACGATGAGCATTCCCACCATGCTGAGACTGCGTACCTGTCCCTTGCCTTCGACGGTATCCGTCTCGAAGGTCAGGCCGACCGCCTTCATCACCCGGCGTAGCCGCTTGCGCTCGGATCGTCGTCGTTCGTCGCTCATTCCTTGCTCCCAAATGCGGAATCGGTGACGGCGATCCGCTCCTTTAGGGCGCTGTGCACACCTGTCCGCAGTGGCGCGCATGACAGCACCTCACGCGATCCGGTAACCTGTGGCGCGCCTCCCCCCCGAGGAGTGCGGATGTCGGTGTCGTTCCTGAGTCTTCCCGAGCTGCGGCGGACCCCTCCCGAAATCGACGGTCACCTGCATCCCCGCTTCGAGCCGGTGGCCGCAGCCCTGCGGCGCCAGTTGCGGGCGTACCCGGGCGGAGCGGCCGTCTGCGTGTATCACCGCGGCGAGTGCGTCGTCGACCTGTGGGGCGGCTCCGCCGACGACGCGGGCACGCCCTGGCTGCGCGACACGATGGCTCCGAGCTTCTCGACGTCGAAGGGCGTCGCCGCCACGACGCTTCACGTGATGGCGGACCGCGGGCTGCTCGACTACGACGACCGGGTCGCGGACCACTGGCCCGAGTTCGCGCAGGCCGGCAAGCAGGCGATCACCGTGCGGCACGTGCTGTCGCACCAGTCGGGCCTGTACCACATCCGCCAGATGATCGACCACGCCCGGCGCATGCTCGACTGGGACTACATGATCCACGCGATCGAGCGGGCGGAGCCGCTGCACCCTCCCGGTGAGCGCACGGGCTACCACGGGCTGACGTTCGGATTCCTGGTCGGCGAGCTAGTGCAGCGCGTTGGCGGGCGTCCGTTCTCCGAGATGGTGCAGGAAGCCGTCTCGGACCGGCTCGGACTCGACGGCCTCTACATCGGTGCGCCGCCCCACGTGCTGCATCGCGCGGCCGAACTCATCTGGCGCCGGCCACGGCTCCAGCCGCCGCGCATGTTCTTCGGCCCGACGGTCGAGCCCCTCGGCGACCTGGTCGCCTCCGCCGCACGAAGCTACGAGCAGCTGTGGCGGATGGCCGGAGTCGAGCTCGACCTGACGAGCCTGCTCGACGCGCTGGCACCGCGCGGGATCAACTCGCTCGACTTCAGCGCCAACGAGACGCTCAGCGTCGCGATCCCCGCGGCCAACGGGCTGTTCACCGCGCGCTCACTGGCCCTCATGTACGCCGCGCTCGCGGGCGGGGGCGAGATCGGAGGCGTGCGGCTGCTGTCGTCGGAGACGCTGGCCCGCGCCACCGAGCGTCAACGCCGCACGTCGAGCCTCCGGGTCATCCCCTTCGACATGCGCTGGCGTCTGGGCTACCACGGCGTCGCCACGACGCGCGGCGTACCCGAACACGCGTTCGGTCACTTCGGCTTCGGCGGCTCGGGCGGCTGGGCCGACCCGAGCCGGAACCTGGCCGTGGCGCTGATCGTCAACAGCGGCATGGGTACGCCGTTCGGGGACTTCCGCATCGCGCGCATCGGCGGCGCGGTGCTGGACAGCCTGCGCGACTAGGCTACCGGCCGCCGCGCTTCTCGTCGCCCGAGGTGCGCGGGCGCGGGGCGCCCATGCGGCGTCCTTCGATGGCGGGACGGAACGAGCTCTCAATGTGCTCGAAGGCGCGGTCCATGTCCCACGGCTCCGGGCTCGAGATCTCGCGGATCACCTCGGGGTTGTTGTACAGCGAGATGCGGTAGCCGTTGGCGCCGATCACCCGGCCGTTGAGCCAGTCCGACTCGGTGCTCGCCAGATACACGACGGGCGGTGCGATGTTGTCGGGTGAACGCTGCGGGTCCTCCTCGGAGAGCGGCCGCATGCGGCGCCGCCCCTCGGGGACCGTCGCCGTCATGCGCGTGGCCGCGCCGGGGGCGATCGCATTGGCCGTGACACCGTAGGGGCCCAGAGAATTCGCGCACGAGTACGTGAGCCCGACGATGCCGAGCTTGGCGGCGGCATAGTTGGGCTGTCCCGGCGCGCCGAAGAGGCCCGAGCCCGAAGTGAAGTTGATCAGCCGGTACTTGCCCTCACGCGCCTTGCGCCAGTAGATGGCAGCGAACTTGCTGGTGTTGAACGTGCCCTTGAGGTGGACGCGGACGACCGCGTCCCACTCCTCTTCGGACATGTTGAAGATCATGCGGTCGCGCAGGATGCCGGCCACGTTCACGACCACGTCGAGTCGCCCGAACTCGTCGATGGCGCATTGGATCAGCTTCTCGGCCGAGGCGTGGTCGGCCACGTCGTCGTAGTTGGCGACCGCCGTTCCACCCGCGGAGACGATCTCGTCCACCACCGTGGCGGCGGGGCTCTGGTCCTCGCCGCCACCATCGACGGCAACGCCGAGATCGTTCACGACGAGTGCGCATCCCTCGGCCGCCATGATCCGCGCCAGGGACGCACCGATCCCGCGTCCCGCTCCCGTCACGATCGCCACGCGCCCGTCGAGTCGACTCATGCCTGCGCTCCCCGCCTGCCCCCGCAGGCAGGATACCAGAGGGCGTCTAGTCGGATCCGGTAGGCTGCGGCGCCGGCTCAGGCTCGCGCGCGGGGACGCCTCCCAGGTAGCCGAGTGACTCGAGGCGCTCGAGCTGCTCTCGAGACAGGCTCGGCGGCGGCGCGGTTCCGACCGGCGCGCGGGCGGTCCACTCGGCGAGCTGCGAGGCGAGCACGTCGAGGACGGGAGCCCCCTGCACCGGCTGGTGCTCGCCGGGGTCCCGCACCAGGTTGAACAGCGCGCCCGCCCCCTGGCCGTAGGAGACGAGCTTCCAGCCGCCCCGCAGGATCGCCGCCTGCTCCGGCCCGTATGCGATGCGCGTGGCGAAGAGCGGCCGGTCCACCGCCGGCGCCGGGGCGCCGCGCAGCAGCCACGGAAGCAGGCTCTGTCCGTCGAGCTCCTTGCCGCCGTCGAGCCCGAGCCAGTCGAGCGCGGTCGGCATCAGGTCGAGCAGGCTGACCGGCGCCTCCTCGCGACGCCCGGCGGCGGAGGGATGCCAGATCCAGACCGGGACGTGAAGCAGCTCCTCGTACAGCGACTGACCGTGACCGAGTCCGTAGATGCCGCGGGGATCGACGCCGCGCGCGCGACCCGCGGCCTCGTGGTCGCGGAACTCCTCGCCGTGGTCGGAGTACAGCATGACGAGCGTCTGCTCGAGGAGGCCGGTCTCTTCGAGAGTGGTCAGTACGCGGGCGATCGAGTTGAGCTGCTCGGCGACGGACTGCACGTAGGCCACGTAGTGCCAGCACGCCGAGCTGCCCGGGTCGTCGCACGCGCCGGCCGGCGCGTGCGCGCGCGCCGCCTCCTGCGTGACCGGCGTCAGTCGCATTCCGCGGCTCTTGTACATCCCCTTCTTCCAGGTCAGGTTCGCGTGCGACTCCATGAAGTGCAGGTAGAGGAAGAAGGGCTTGGGATCCTTCTCGGCGGTGTGCCAGTTGAGCCAGACGGTGGCCTTGCCGGCGAGCCGCCGACGCCCCTCTTCGAGCTCGAGGTGCGAGAACCCGCGCTCGAGCCCGTAGCCCGACTCGAACCAGGGATGCGCGACGTAGGCGCGGGTCTCGAAGCCCTCCGCCGTCAGGCGCTCGGCGAGCGTCGGCACACCGGGAGCGATCGGCGACGGAACCTCGTCGTCCAGGTTCGCGACCGGCCGCGAGAACACGCCCGCGCCGTGGCCGAGCGGATCGCGCCCGGTCAGGACCGACGCGACGGAGGGAACCGTCCAGGGCGCCGGCGCGTGCGCGAACCCGAGCCGCACGGCGCGTTCCGACCAGGTGCGGCGCGGAGCTCCCTCTTCCACGAAGCCGGCGGCGCGCATCGCGTCGAAGCGCACGGTGTCGAGGCAGATGATGAGCAGGTTCCGCGCGCGGCTCGGGCTCGCGCGGGCGTCGGGCTCACCGGAGCAGGCGACACCCAGCAGACCGGCGAGCAGACCCACGGCGGCGGCGTGCGCCCACGAACCTCTTGCGACCATGCGGACCATCCCCCCTCTCTTGGGCGCGGGAGTCTACCAGACGGTCCTGGCGTGCGCGGCGACACACCGGAGATGCGGACGGGGATCCGGACGGAAACGTGGACGGACGCGGCCCGTCAGTCCGCGACGTAGCCCAGCGAGCGCAACCTCTCGGCCGTCGCGGCATCGACCTGGACCGGCTCACCGGCCGCCGCCTCGCCGAAGTGCTCGAGGGCGCGTGCACGCAGCGCGGTCACGCGTTCCGGCCTGCGCATGGCCACGTCCACCTGCATGAGCGGGTCGCTCCTCAGGTCGTACAGCTCGGCCCCGTCGGCGGCCAGGACGAGCGCGTCCGACCCCTCCCGGTACAGGTGCAATACCTGCGCGTAACGCCCGCCAAGCCGCCGGGCCATCCCCGCCTCCGGCCAGACGGCAGCCGCCACCGGCAGCGGCTCCGACGCCTCGCGCTCGGCCAGGCGCAGCAGCGAACGCGGCGCGTCGGCCACCCCGGCCAGGTCGAGCACGGTGTCGTGCACATCCTGCAGCTGCACCGGGGTCTCGACGCGCTGCCCGACGGGGAGTCTCCCCGGCGCCGCGATCACCAGCGGTACGCGGAGGACCTCGGGATAGACCGAGAAGTGATGGTCCAGCGAGCCATGGTCCCCGAGCGCCTCGCCGTGGTCCGACGTGACGATGATCGCACTGCTCGGCGACACCTCGGCCCAGGCCGGGATCACCTGGTGCAGCACGAAGTCCGCTCCCGCGAGGCCAGCGTCGTACAGCGTCCCCAGCAGCGCGAATCCCTCGCGCGGAATCTCGAGCTCGCCCATGGCCAGGCGCAGCGCCGCGGACGGCAACTTCCGCTCCGCGCCGGTCAGGTCGACTCCCGAGACGCGCTGCATCAGGTAGGGACGCAGCCACTCGGCGGCCGTGTCCTCGGCCAGGTCCTCGGGCGGCGCGCTCCAGGGCGGCGGGCCGTCGAGGTAGGGGGAGTGCGCGTCCATGAAGTTCATGAACAGGAAGAGCGGCTCGTCTCGCGGGCGGGTGATCTCCTCGATCGCCGCTACCGCCAGGCGGCGGCTCTCGGCGAAGGTCTCCGACTTCTCGAAGCCCCGCGCGAGCCCGATGTCGTAGCTGAACCACGGGTTCGCCGACAGCGACACCGTCCGGTAGCCGAGTCCGCGCAGCCGCTCGGCCAGCGTGGGCAGGTCGTCGCGCATCTTGCGCACGTGCCAGCCGTTGACCGACACCCCGCCGCTCTCGCCCGGCGCCACGCGGTGCGCGCCGTGCACCCAGGGCGGCTCGCCGGTAAACAGCGACGCGTGGCTCGGCAGCGTCCAGCACGACGGAGCCGTGACGTCTTCGAACAGCGTCCCGGCCCGGGCCAGCGCATCGATCTGGGGCGTGGTGTGCCTCCAGTAGCCGTAGGCGGAGACGCGGTCGGCGCGCACGGTGTCGGTAACGATGAGCAGGATGTCCTGTCGCGGCTCCGAGCACGCGGCCGACGACACGGCGAGCAGTCCCGCCAGCCCGAAGCCACGCACCTGCCGTTGCCAGCACATCGCCTCCCGATCGGCCCCGGCGCGACCGGACTTGAAGGTGCGGCGGCAGCACATCGCCTCCCGATCGGCCCCGGCGCGACCGGACTTGAAGGTGCGGCGGCGGGTTGCTCCGCCCCCCTGCGGCCCGCAGAGCGGGCGGAGCCCGGCCCGGCTGGCGACGGTGTCGGCCGCGCTACTTGTAGGATCGCACCTGCTCGACCTCGTTCAGCTCGATCAGCGCCTGCTCCTCGTCATCGGTCAGGAACAGGCCGCGGGTCGTGGCTCCGTCATCGTGGGCGATGTCGACGCCGAGAAAGCCCGTGATGAAGTCGAAGAGCTGGACCGGGTGGATCTCGGCACTGGCCCCGGCGAGCACCAGGGCCACGCTCGCGCCGACTCCCCAGAAGTCGCGGTAGTCCTGGTAGAAGCCCGCGCTCGTCGACTGGAGGCCGGTCATGTCCATGAAGCCGGTCGTGACACCGCCCGGCGATCCGTGGCGCCGGCCGACGATTCGCGTCTGCTCATAGTGGAGAAACGCGACACCGATCTCGAGCTCCTGCTGCGTTCCGGCGATGCGGGGCGCCATCCAGCCGATGCCCGACATGCCCTTGCCGCCGAAGCCGGCCTGCAAGCCGCGGGTCACGTGCGCCTTGACCTCCACACCCGCTCCGAGCGAGACGCTGAAGCTCACGATGTCGGCCAGGTCCGCGAGCCGGTCGAGCGGATAGTAGAGGATGCGCTCCCCGGTGCTGCGCTCGACGGGGACACGCACGCGCCGGTTCATGCCCATGGCTCCGCGATCGACCCAGGCGCGGCCCGCGTCGCCGAGCAGGTTCCAGAGCTCGTCGACGCCCTTCGCCTCGGGGGACACGCGCTCGATGCCCCGCAGCAGCACGGCCGCCTCCGGCACCTGTCCCGCCCTGGCATGTGCGCGGGCGGAGTCGAGCGTGCGGTTCACGAGTCGGTTCACATCGTCGTCGGTCCTAGCCGTCGCACACCCCACGAGTGGCAGCAGCAAGCAGAGCAGGGCCCTTCGGGTCTTTCTCATCTCCCCTCCCCCCTTCGTCCCCTTGCAAGGGACGAGTCGCGATTCTACAGCTCTCGGGCCGCGGCGCGCAGCAAGGCCGGCCACGAGTCATCGGGCCAGTCGCCAGGTCCGCGCTCGGGCGCGAGCGAGTGCTGGCAGCGAGCGCCGTACGCTGCTGTGTAGGCCGCCATCGCGAAGACGGCATCACGCT
>JAFDDB010000016.1 GCA_019311115.1 Deltaproteobacteria bacterium | reverse complement strand
CCCCACTCCAGCAGGTCGCGCGAGATCCAGAGCAGCACGGTGCAGAACGCGGTCCCGGTCAGCAGATGGCCGGTGACCGTCCACGGCGCCAGCAGGAGCAGCACGGTGAGCCCGCCCAGGAGGACCTGGACGCCCAGCAGGACCCACGCCCCCGCGAGCGACCTCGCAAGTCGCCGCCACAGCTCCGGGCGCCACCACACCGCCGCGGTCAGGCCCGCGAGACCCAGCGACACCCCGCTCGCCAGCAGGCGGTGGCTCCACTCGAAGGCGATCCGCATGTCGAACTCGGGCACCAGCTGGCCGAAGCAGAGAGGCCAGTCCGGACAGGCCAGGCCGGCGCCGTGGGCGCGCACCAGGGCGCCGAGCACCATCAGGCTGAAGGTGACGGCCGTGAGGACGGCGAAGCCCCAGCCGAGTCCCCGTGGGGAGACGGCCCGGGCCGAAGCGGGGGCGCGGTCGGCAGACAAGCCGGTCCTCAGTAGCTGCGCGGGAGCCCGAGCACGTGCTCGGCAATGTAGTTGAGCGCCATCTCCTGCGAGACCGGGGCCAGCCGCATGAGCCGCGACTCGCGCCAGTACCGCTCCACGTGGTACTCGCGCGCGTAGCCGAAACCGCCCAGGGTCTGGAGTGCGCGGTCGCAGGCGCGGAACGACGCTTCGCCGGCGCGGAGCTTGGCGGAGTTCGCGAGCCCGCCGACGGGCTCGCGCGCGTCGTAGGTCCACGCCGCCTTCTGCCACAGCAGCTCGGCGGCGTCGAGCTCGCTCGAGGAGTCGGCCAGCGGGTGCGCGATCGCCTGGTTCTTTCCGATCGGCCGGTCGAAGACGATGCGCTCCTTGGCGTAGCGCGTCGCCACCGCGAGCGCGCGGCGGCCGATGCCTACCGCCTCGGCGGCGATGGTGATGCGCTCGGGGTTGAGCCCGTCCAGGATGTGGTAGAAGCCGCGACCCACTTCACCGACGACGTCGCTGCGGCTCACCGGCAGGTCCTGGATGAAGAGCTCGTTCGAGTTGACGGCGTTTCGCCCGAGCTTGGGGATCTCGCGGATCTCGCAGTGCGCGCGGTCGAGGTCGGCTAGAAAGAGCGTCAGGCCGTCGAAGCGGCGCTTGCACTCCTCGCGCGGCGTCGTGCGCGCGAGCAGCAGGACCTTCTGCGCCTGCTGCGCCTTGGTGTTCCACACCTTCTTGCCGTTCACGACGAAGTCGTCGCCGTCGGCCGCGGCGAACGTACGGATGCGCGAAGTGTCGGTCCCCGCGTCGTCCTCGGTCACGCCGAACGACACGTGGAGCTCGCCCGTCGCCGTCGGCGGCAGGTAGCGCTCCTTCATCTCTTCGGAGCCGTGGTGGATCACCGGGCCCATGCCCCAGATCGACAGGTGCAGCGACGACGCCGCGTTCATGGCGCCCGCACTGCCCGCCACCGAGGTGAGCAGCGTGGCCGCGTGCATCACGCCGAGGCCGGCGCCGCCGTACTTCTCGGGAACCACGATGCCGATCCAGCCGCGCGAGGCGAAGGCGTTGTAGAAGTCCCAGGGAAACTCGTGCTTCTCGTCGTGCTCCGACCAGTATTCGTCGTCGAACGCGGCCGCGAGCTTCTCTGCCTCCGAGCGAACCTGCTCGAGCTCCGGGTCCTTGGAGAAATCCATCCCTGGGATTGTACGACTACTTGAGCTTCGACTCTTTGAAGGCGACGTGCTTGCGCACGACGGGGTCGTACTTCTTCAGCTCGAGCTTGTCCGGAGTCGTCTGGCGGTTCTTGTACGTCGTGTAGAAGAAGCCCGTGCCGGCGGAGCTCTCGAGCTTGATCTTCTCTCGGGCGCCCTTGCTCTTGGCCATGCGGGTCTCCTTGGACGGGTACGAGGGGGGGGGCGGGAAGTGACCGTGGATACAGGTTTTCCGGCCCTCGGGCAAGCCTGGATCGAGGGCCGCGCGGGCCCCCGGGGTGGCTAGACACCCCCCCGCCGATCGCGGATCATCCGGCCACGATGAAGGGAATCATCCTCGCAGGCGGCGCGGGCACGCGACTCCACCCGATCACGCAGGTGGCCAGCAAGCAGCTGCAACCAGTCTACGACAAGCCGATGATCTACTACCCGCTGGCCACGCTGATGCTGGCGGGAATCCGGGAGATCCTGCTCATCTCGACCCCCGAGGACATCCCCCGGTTCGAGGCCCTGCTCGGCGACGGCTCGCGCTGGGGGATCGACCTGCAGTACGCCGTCCAGCCCGACCCCGCCGGCATCGCGCAGGCCTTCCTGATCGGGGCCGACTTCATCGGCGACGACGGGGTCTGCCTGATCCTGGGCGACAACGTGCTCTACGGGCGCATGAAGCTCGACGAGATGGTCGCGGAGTTCGAGTCGGGAGCGGTCATCTTCGGCTACCCCGTGCGCGACCCCGAGCGCTACGGCGTGGTCGAGTTCGACGACGACGGCCAGGTCGTCAGCCTCGAAGAGAAGCCCGAGAAGCCGCGCACCAACCTGGCCGTACCCGGCCTGTACCTCTACGACTCGACCGTGGTCGAGAGGGCGCGCGCGCTCGAGCCGTCGGCGCGCGGCGAGCTCGAGATCACCGACCTGAACATCGCCTATCTCGAGGCCGGCCAGCTTCGGGCGTCGCGGCTCGGACGCGGCATCGCCTGGCTCGACACCGGCACGCACGAGAGCCTTCTCGAGGCGGCCAACTTCATTGCCACCATCGAGAGCCGGCAGGGGCTCAAGATCGCCTGCCTCGAAGAGATCGCGCTCCGGCGCGGCTTCCTGTCGCACGCCGCGCTCGAAGCGCTGGTCCAGGAGATGCCCGGCTCGCCGTACCGTAGCTACATCGAGATGGTGCTGCGCGAGGCCGAATGACGGCGGACGGCGTCTTCCGCCACAAGCGGGTCGTGCGCGACGAGGACACCGACTTCCTCGGTCACGTGAACAACGTGGTGTGGGTGAGCTTCGTCGTGCGGCTCGCCGAGCGGCACGCGCGGTCGCTGGGCTTCGACTGGGAGACCGTAAGGGGGCTCGGCGGCATGTGGATCGTGCGCCGCCACGAGATCGACTACCACCGGTCGGCGACGCCCGGGCAGGAACTGATCGAGGAAACCTGGGTCGCCGAGATGCGCGGCGCTCGCAGCGTGCGCGGGTCGCGCTTCTCGCTCGCCGAAGACGGCAGCCCACTGGTCTCGGCGGTCACCCAGTGGGCGTTCTGCGACCCGGAAACCCAGCGGCCGAAGCGCATCCACCGCAGCCTGATCGACGCGTACACGCTCGTCGCCGGCCCCTGAGCGTTCAGCGCGCATCGACGCGCACGAACCCGGGAAGCGCCGCCCGGAGCCGCGTCTCGATCTGCCCGCGCAGCGTCGCTTCGGACGCCGGACAGCCCGCGCAGGCGCCGCGAAGCGCCAGACTCACCACGCCGTCCGCGTAGCCCAGGAACTGGACGTCGCCGCCGTGTAGCGCGACGAGCGGACGGATCTCGTTCTCGAGCAAGCTTCGCACCCTCGCCGCGTCCTCGTCGCGGTCCGTGTCCACGGGCGGCGCGGCGGCGCGCGCGGCCTCTGCGTCGAGGCACGGACGGTCCGACACCAGGAACTCCCGGATCCTCGCGATGACGCGCGCACCCAGTTCGCGCCAGCCAGCGGCGGGGTCGCGCGTCACGGCGACGAAGTCGGGGCCCACGAACACGCGCCGCACGCCGTCGAGCGCGAGAAGCGCCGCCGCGAGCGGAGACACGGATGCGGCGTCCGCCGGGTCGACGAAGTCGAAGCCCGACCGGCCCACGGCCACCGGATCGAAGCACGCGCGCCCGAGCAGGAACTTGATCGCGTCCGGATTCGGGGTGTGCTCGGCCACGACCGCGGGGGAATTCACCACGTGCCGGAGATTACAGCCGCCGGGAGCGCACGGCGACGCCCGGCGCGGGGTATGCTGGGCCATGCCCGATGTGCTTCCGCTCCGCGCGGCGCTCCCTCTGCCGGGGTTCTTCGCCGCTCCGGTCGTCTGGCCCGAGGGCGTGGAGCCGGGCATCCCCGACGGGCCGTGCATCTACATCGCGCCGCTCGACACCCGCACCGACGAGCGCGTGATCCGCGCCAGCCTGGCCTCGGCCGGGCTGCCGGTGCCGCGCTGGATCGCGTCGCGCCGCGGGAGGGTCCGCGAGGACAAGCTCCGCGAGCGGTTCCTGGCGGGCGAGCCCGCACTGGTCCCACTGGCCGCCCCGCGCTCCGGTCCCGACCGGCTCGCGCGCATGCTCAGCTGGGCGCAGCGCGCCGACGTCGACGTGTCGCTGGTGCCGATCGAGGCGCTCTGGGGACCCGAGGGCGGCGCCCCGTCGCTCGGCAACATGCTGCTTGGCAACCCCTTCGACCCACCCACCTGGATCCGCGGCATGTGGGGCGCGATCGCGCGCATGCGCGGCGCGCTCCGCGTGATCGTGGGGCGTCCGGGCACGCGCCGCGCGCTGCAGTCGCAGGCGGCCAGACCGGACGACGCGCTGGCCCTCTCGGCGTTCGTGCGCGGACAGGCCGTCAAGGCGCTGTCGTTCCCGGAACGTCAGGTGCTCGGCGACCGCTACAAGGTGCCGCGCCTGGTCGCGGACCAGATCCTCCAGGAGCCGCAGTTCCGCGACCGCGTGGCCGCCGAGGGCGGGCGCTCCGGACTGACGCGCACAGAGTCCATCGCGCGCGCGGCGGGCGCGCTGCGCGAACTCGCGACGGGCCACAACCTGCTGTACATGGAGCTCTTCCGCCGCTTCACCGACTGGTGCTACACGCGCGTGTACGACAGCGAGATGGACGTGCGCAGCGAAGAGGTCGAACGCCTGCGCGAGCTCGGCAAGCGTTCGGCGCTCGTCTTCATCCCGTCGCACAAGAGCAACTTCGACCACCTGGTGCTCTACTCGCTCTTCGCCGCCTGCGGCTTTCCGCCGCCGCACACGGCGGCCGGGAGCAACATGTCGTTCTTTCCCATGAGCCGGATCCTGCCGGGCACGGGCGCGTACTTCATCCGCCGCTCGTTCCAGGACGACGACGTGTACAAGGAGTGCCTGCGCGGCTTCATGACCTACCTGGTGCAGCGCCGCTTCCACCAGGAGTTCTTCATCGAGGGCGGGCGCACGCGCTCGGGAAAGCAGCTGCCGCCCCGCTACGGAATGCTCCGCTACATCGTCGAGGGCGTGCGGCGCAGCGAGGTGGACGACGTCCTGTTCGTGCCGACCTCGGTCACCTACGACCAGATCCTCGAGGTCGAGGAGTACGTGCGCCAGGAGCAGGGCGAGCCGAAGGAGCGAGAGAGCTTCGGGTTCCTCGTGCGCATGATGCGCTCGCTGCGCGGGCGAGACTTCGGACGCATCTACGTCCGCTTCGCCGAGCCGATCGCACTCTGCGACCACCTCGAGGAACGCGGCGACGACGCGCTGGTGGTCGAGAAGCTGGCCTTCCGCATCGCCAACGACATCAACAACGGCGTGCACCTGACCGCCGTGTCGATCGTGTCGTCGGCGCTGCTGAGCGCGGGACGCCACGCCCTGACTCTAGAAGAGCTGACGGGTCAGATCGAGCGCACCATCACCTACGCCGGCGAGCGCGGGTACGCACTGACGCGCGAGCCGCTCGAGAGCGCCAAGACCACGCTCGACGCCGCGAGCCGCGCGCTGTCGGCGGCCGGCGTGCTCGAGGTCTACGAGGACGGCGCCGAGCCCGTCTACCGGATCCCGTCGGAGCGCCGCGGCATCGCCGCGTACTACCGGAACTCCGTCATCCACTTCTTCCTGGCGCGCGCCATCGCGTCGCTCTCGGACGCGGCGGCCGCGGAGTCGGCCGACGGGGCGGAGTCCTGGGCGCTGCGTCTTCGCGACCTGCTCAAATTCGAGTTCTTCTTCCGCGACCGCGACGAGTTCAGCGCCGAGATCGCCAGCGAGAGCGCCAGCCTGGCGCAGGAGCGCGCCGCGGGGCTGGAGCCGATCGCGGCCGCGAGTTCCAGCATCGTGCTCGACTACCTCGAGAGCTACCGCGTCGTGGCCGAGGCGCTCGAGGTGCTGTCGCACACGCACAACTACCTGGACGAAGAGGCCTTCCTCAAGCGCTGTCACGAGATCGGGCGGCAACTGCTGATGCAGGACCGGGTCCGCTCGCCCGAACTGCTGTCGAACTCGAACTTCCGCAACGGCCTCAAGCTGGCCACCAACCTGGGGGCCGCGGAGAAGTCCGACAAGGGCTATCGCCGCGGAGACCCGGCGGCGCTCCAGCGCCTTTCCACCGACCTGGAACTGCTCGCGCGCTTGGCGCGCGGCTGAAGGCGGCGTTCCGGGGCTTTCCCCGGGGGTCAGTGGACATGGGCGGGAGCGCGAGTGGAGGATCCCCCCCAGAACTCCTGTCACCTGCGCTCCCGCCCTCCCCAGAAAACCAGTTGCGGGAAAGCGTTCCCTACTGACACTTCATTGATCGTCAGTTGCGTGCGGGACTTGAGCAATTTTTGCGGGGCGGGCGAACTTTCTCGCCCCTGGCGCCCCCGAGGTGCGCTCAGGCGGGGCGCTCGAACGGGTAGGCGGCCAGGCGGTCGAGCACGTCCTGGAGCGCCGGGCGGAGCAGCCGGGCGACGAGCGCGCCCGTAAAGGGGATCCACGGATCGAAGCGCACGATCCACTCTACGTGGGTCCCGATCTCGCTCGGCGTGAAGAGCACCTCGCCCTGGTGGTTCCGGACCGGCGCACCGGCCACCAGCCGGTAGACCATGCGCTTCGGCGGATCGAAGGCGATGACCTCCTCTTCGATCGCCATGCCGCGGGCGCGCATCACGCGGGTGGCCCCCACGCCGTTGGGCGCGGGCTCCCCCTGCTGGCGCAGGACGACCTCACGGAACCCCGCCCAGTCCTCCCAGCTGCGGTGATCGGTGTAGACGTCCCACACCGCCTGGGGACTCGCGGGAACCTCACCCTGGATCCGGATCTCTTGCACGGCGACACTGTAGCCGTGGTGGGCGAGCGCGAAAACCGGACGGCGATTGCAGTGCTGCTGCTGCTCGGCGTGCTCGCCATGCCGGGCGGAGCCGCCGCGGGCTGGCCCGATCCTCCCGGCGCGCTGGCCGCGGCGGTCGACATGCCGCTGCGGGCCGTCGGAAGCGCGATCGGGGGTGTGGGGCTGGTCGGCGCGTCGCTCGTCGCGCTGGCCGGGGACGCCGTCGCCGTCATCGACGCCAACCGCTGGACGGAGCCCTGGCTGCGGGGTACCGCGAGCGGCGTGGTCCACCGCGGGGCGCTGCTCGTCTCCAGCGCCTCGACCAGCGCCCTCGAGGCGCTCCGCGGCGAGGACATCGAGCGCCTGCCCGAGGCGCACGCGGCGTACCTGTCCGCGGCGCCGGGCGTGGGCCGCCTGGACACCGCCCTGACGGGCGGAGCGGCGCTCCGGCTGGCGGCCGGGGACCTGCTGTCCTGGCCTCCGCTCGTGGTCCTGCGACTCGTCGGCGCCGAGCAGACGGCCGACCGCCTGGCCGCGTCCAGGCACGACGCACGCGTCGCGACGCTCGGGCCGTCGCCACTGACCGGCCGCGACGCCCCCGTATCCCGCTGAGCGTCAAGTCACGCGCCAGACACGTCGAAACGCAAAGGCAGGGGTCGCTCGGACTCCGCGGAAGGGTGGGACTTTGTCTGGCGACGGCTTCTCGGTTCTCGATCACCTCTCGACCGGCGTGCTCGTGCTCGACCGGGCCTTCAACGTGGTCTTCTGGAACCGCCAACTCGAGGCGTGGACCGGGCTCGCGCGCGCCGAGGTCCAGGGATACAGCGTCGAGGCGCACTGCCCCGCGCTGCTCGACGAGGAGTGGCGAGCGGCGTTCAGCACGGCATTCGGGGGCGGATCGCCGGTCACGATGAGCAGCGAAGCCTCGCGCCACGCGGTTCCTGCCGCGCTTGCGGACGGCGGACTGCGCGCACAGCGCGTGACGATCTCGTCGCTGCCGACGCGCGATCCCGACGTCTTCCACGCACTCGTCTCGATCGAGGACGTGACCGAGTTCAAGCGCCAGGTCCACGACTACCGCGACGACCGCAGCCGCGCGCTCGACGAGCTTCGCCGCCACGTCCGCGCCGAGGACCGCCTGCGCGCGACCGAGACGCTCTTCCGCGCGATGGCCCACCGCGCACCCGTCATGATGTGGCTCGTCGCCACCGACGGCGACTCGACGTTCTTCAACTCCGTCTGGATCGACTACACGGGATCGTCGCTCGAAGAGGCGATCGGGCACGGCTGGGCGCGCAGCGTCCACCCCGACGACCTGGGCGGCTGCCTGGCCGTGTTCTTCGAGGCGATCGAGCGGCGCGGTGACTTCCAGATGGAGTACCGGCTCAAACGCCACGACGGCGAGTACCACTGGGTGCTGGGAAAGGGGACGCCCTTTACCGACGACGCCGGTGAGTTCGCCGGCTACATCTGCTGCTGCATCGACATCCACGAGCGCAAGCAGGCCGAGGTCGAACTGCAGGACGCGATCGGCACCGCAAGGTCCGCCACGCAGGCGAAGAGCGAGTTCCTGGCCAACATGAGCCACGAGATCCGCACGCCCATGACCGCCGTACTCGGCTACGCCGAGTTGCTCCTCGACGGCTCCATGACCTCGGAGGACGAGCGCCGCGAAGCCGTCCTGACCATGAAGCGGAACTGCGACTACCTCCTCGCGCTGCTGGACGACATCCTCGACCTGTCGAAGATCGAGGCCGGCCGCGTGACCGTCGAGGCGATCCAGTTCAGCCCGCTGGAACTGCTGGCCGACGTGCGCACGCTGATGGCGGCGCGCGCGCACGAGCGCAGGCTCGACTTCGACACGACGATCAGCGCGCCGATCCCGGCCACCGTCGACAGCGACCCGACGCGGCTGCGGCAGATCCTGGTCAACCTGGTCGGAAACGCGATCAAGTTCACCGACCGCGGACAGATCGACCTGCGCCTGCGGGTCGTCGAGCGGCGCGGGCGCAGCGCGCTCGAGTGGGAGGTCGCCGACACCGGCATCGGCATGTCGAAGGAGCAGGTCGAGCGCGTCTTCCGTCCCTTCACGCAGGCGGACAACTCGACGACGCGGGAGTACGGCGGCACCGGACTCGGGCTGACGATCTCGAAGCGCCTGGCGGGGCTGCTCGGCGGCGACCTTGAGGTAGAGACGCGTCCGGGCGGCGGCAGCCGCTTCACCGTCTGGCACCCGCTGCGAGAGTTGGCGGGCGTCGAGATGATCCGCGACCCGCAGGAGCGCCTGTCCGAGCTTCTCGAAGCCGACACCCCGCGGAAGTTCGCGGCGGAGTCGCGCCGGCTCGACGCTCGCATCCTGCTGGCCGAGGACGGCATCGACAACCAGAAGCTCTTGAAGCTCGTCCTCAGCCGGAGCGGCGCCGAGGTGATCGTCGCCGAGAACGGACAGGTCGCGATCGAGATCATCGAGGCCCAGGCCGAGGCTGGCGAGCCCTTCGACATCGTGCTGATGGACATGCAGATGCCGGTTCTCGACGGCTACGAGGCGACGCGCATGTTGCGCCAGCGCGGCTTCGAGACGCCGATCATCGCGCTCACCGCGCACGCCATGTCCGAAGACCGCGCACGCTGCCTGCGCGCCGGCTGCGACGACTACGCGACCAAGCCGGTGGACCGCGCACAGCTGCTCGACACCATCGGGCGCTGGCTCGACACGCCCAAGGGAGACCCGGAGCCCGCCTGAGGTAGACTCGGCGCCTGTGATGACCCCGGGCAGCCGAGAATTCGACGTCCTGCGCGTGCGCGACGGCGACGCCGCCAGGTCCGCGCCGGCGGCCGGCGTTCGCGAGCACGTCGTGGTCGAGGAGCCGCTCGAGATCCGGCTAGACGGCGAGCCGCTCGCGGTAACGATGCGCACGCCGGGGCACGATGCCGAGCTCGCAGTGGGTTTCCTGGTCACCGAGGGCATCGTGCCGAGCCCCGCGGCGATCGCGACGGCCGCGCACTGCGACGAGAACGAGAACGTGGTCGAGGTGCGCACCGCGGAGGGCGCAGCCGTCGAGCCGCCCGAGCCCCGGCGTTTCTACTCGACGTCGAGCTGCGGAGTCTGCGGCAAGGCGACCATCGACGCGGTGCGCGTGAACGCACCGCACCTGGGCGGCGACGCGACTCGCATCACCCCGTCGCTTCTCTCTGCGCTGCCCGCCCGGCTGCGCGAGGTGCAGGAACTCTTCGACGCGACGGGTGCGCTGCACGCCGCGGGCCTCTTCGATGCCGACGGGCGGCTCGTCTGCGCGCGCGAGGACGTGGGCCGCCACAACGCCGTGGACAAGCTGGTCGGCTGGGCGGCGATTCACGAACGCTCCCTCGCCGGTCACGTACTCGTCGTGAGCGGGCGCGCCGGCTTCGAGATCGTCCAGAAGGCCGCCGTCGCGCGGATCCCGATCGTCGCCGCGATCTCGGGCCCGTCGAGCCTGGCGATCGACCTGGCGCGCGAGTGCGGGTTGACGCTCGTCGCCTTCCTGCGGGGCGGCACCATGAACGTGTGCAGCGCCCCCGAACGCGTGACCGGCTGAGCCCTCCGCCTCCGGCCCTTCCACGGACGGGGCCGCATCGCATAGACTCGCGGCCCACCGCCGGAGGTCCCCCCGATGAAGCTCCACGACAGCGCCATGGCGCCCAACCCGCGCATCGTCCGCATCTACCTGGCCGAGAAGGGCATCGACGTGCCGAAGGTGCAGGTCGATATCGCCAAGGCCGAGAACCGTCAGCCGCCGTACCTGGCCAAGAACCCGATGGGTGGCGTTCCGATGCTCGAGCTCGACGACGGCACCTGCATCGCCGAGACGATCGCGATCTGCCGCTACTTCGAGGAGCAGCAGCCCGAGCCGCCGCTCTTCGGCACCGACGCCAAGGACAAGGCCGTCGTCGAGATGTGGCGCCGCCGCATGGAGCTCGAGGTCGCGAACCCGATCATGCAGACCTTCCGCAACACGCACGAGTTCTTCAAGGGACGCATTCCCCAGGTCGCCGAGTGGGGCGAGGTGATGCGCGAGGCGGCGAACAAGCGGCTCGAGTGGCTCGACTCTGTGCTCGCGGACCGCGAGTGGGTCGCCGGCGAGCGCTTCACGATCGCCGACATCACGGCCATGGTCGGCATCGACTTCGGCCGCGTATCGGGCATCCGCATCGCCGACGACCAGAAAAACCTGGCCCGCTGGCACGCAGCGGCGTCGGCACGTCCCTCCGCAAAGGCGTAGGCGAGGGCGAAGCCCTACTCGAACTCCGGCTCCTTCCGGGACGGGAACAGGTCCGGCAGGTCGCGGCTCGGCGACAGCGTGAACTCCGGCGCGCGCTTCTCCAGGAACGACGCGACGCCCTCGCGCGCGTCCGCTCCGCGCCCTAGGTGGAAGATGCCGCGCGAGTCCGCCTTGTGCGCCTCCATGGGGTGGTCCGCGCCGAGCATGCGCCAGAGCATCTGGCGCGAGGCTGCGATCGAGACGGCCGAGGTATTCGCGGCGATCTCCTGCGCGATCTCGCGCGCCCGCGGCAGCAACTGGTCGGGCTCGACCACCTCTCGCACGAGTCCGGCCTCGAGCGCCTCGTCGGCCTCGAAGACGCGCCCGGAGAAGACCCACTCGAGCGCGCGGTTGATGCCGACGACGCGCGGAAGGAACCAGCTCGAGCAGGCCTCGGGCACGAGCCCGCGTCGAGCGAACACGAAGCCGAAGCGCGCCTTGGTCGAGGCGATGCGCACGTCCATGGGCAGCTGCATCGTCACGCCGACGCCCACGGCGGGTCCGTTCACCGCCGCGATCACGGGCTTGAGCGAGTCGTAGATGCGCAGCGTCAGGAGCCCGCCGCCATCGCGATGCAGCTCCGGGTCGCCGTCGCCGCGCGCGCGCCGGTCGAAGGTCTCCGGGCCCGCGGACAGGTCGGCTCCGGCGCAGAACCCTCGTCCGGCGCCGGTCACGATCACGGCGCGCACGTCGTCGTCGGCGTCCGAGCGGTCGAAGGCGTCGAGCAGCTCTTCGAGCATGATCCCGGTGAACGCGTTCAGCTTCTCGGGCCGGTTCAGGGTGATCGTGAGTACGCGGTCTTCCACGTCGTACTGGATGTGCTGGTAGTCGGCCACTTCTCTCCTCCTCAGCGCTGCACGAGCCGGAGGCTGCGCAGCCGGTTCAAGGCCATGGCGATCTCGAAGCGGCGGGGCCGCGCGCGATCGCCGAAGGTACGCTCGCAGATCGCCTCGATGCCGTCCTCGGCGACCTGCTGGTCGAGCGCGTCCAGCAGCTCCGGCACGCTTCTCCGGCCGTCCGCCAGACCGCGCTTCAAATTGAGCAGTGCGTCGCCGATCGCCCGGCACTGCGCCGGGTCCACGAGCTGGTAGAGCAGCGAGACGTCGATCTCCTCGCGTCCGAATTCGATGGCGCGCGTCTTGACGCTTCGCACCCGCTCCTCGCGGCGTCCGCGCCGCGCGTCGAGTCCCAGCGGGTCGGGCACGCGCGCGCCCGCCGCGGAGAAGTCCGCCGGGTCCGGCCTGTCGTCGGGCGCGGCGAGCGCGGCGGGAAGCGCGCGCGCGACCTCGCGCGCGCGAGCGGTCACGTCGCGGGGCCGGTACTCGTCGAGCTGGATCACCCGGTCGGCTACGTCCAGGTAGTCGCCCGCCCCGCCCACCACGAGCACCGACGACACGCCCTCCCGCTCCCAGAGCTGGCGCACGCGGTCGAGGTACGGCGTGATCGGCTCGCAGGCCGCCGGCACGAGCCGGCGCATGCGCTCGTCGCGGATCATGAAGTTGGTGGCCGCCGTGTCCTCGTCGATCAGGAACGCGCGCGCTCCCGCCTCGAGCGCCTCGATGGTCGCCGCGGCCTGCGAAGTCGAGCCCGACGCGTCGTCGGTGTCGAAGCGGTCCGTGCGCCGGCCCATCGGAAGTCCCGAGATGAAGGGCCGCAGGTCGACGCCGCGAACCGACCGGCCGTCCTCGGCGCGCAACGACACGGCCTGCTGCATGGTCACGCAGCGTTCGCGCCCGTCGCCGGGCACGTGATCGTAGACGCCGAGCGCCAGCGCCGAGAGCAGCGTGGACTTGCCGTGGTATCCGCCCCCGACGATCAGCGTCACCCCCTGCGGAATCCCGAGTCCGCGCAGCCTGCCGGAGTGCGGAGCGTCCAGCTCGACGGCCAGCGCGTCGGGCACCTCGAGCGGGCGCGCGCCCCGCATCGGGCGCGGGTCGGCGCCGGTGATCCGGGGTAGCACGCTGCCTTCCGCCAGGAAGCCCACCAGTCCGTGTGCCGCGAGAGCCTCGCGCAGGGCGACCTGGTCCTCGACTGCGCACACCTGCGTCGATAGCGCGCCGGCGTCCAGCGCGCCGAGCGCCGCGCCCACCGTCTCTGGAAGCCGCGCCGCGACCAGGTCCGCCGCCGCGACGCCGAGAATGCGCCGCCCCGCCGCGGGCAGGCCGACCGTCAGGCGGATCCGCACTCCCCCGGCGGCGTCGACGCGCACGGCAGTGCGTTCGAGCACCTCCGGCCCCAGCGCCGCGATCTCGAGCAATCCGCTCCTGCCACTGCCGCGCCGGGCCCCGCGCGTTCGGTGCAGCGCGTCGCCGATGGCGCGGTGCACGAAGTCGGCGGTCGCGCGGCGCGCGTCGGGGTTCGCCCAGGCAAAGCCCGGCAGCGACACCGAGTCCGGCGGCAGGTCGAGCGACACGCGGCTCGGCGCCGCGAACGGATCTCCCTGCACGTGGTCGAACGAGAGCACGAGGCCGGGCAGCTCGAAGCTGCGCCCGCGCAGGTCCTTGTAGCGGGGATAGGGCCGGCCCTCGAGCTTCTCGAGCTCGGCCCGGAGCGTCATCCGTCGAAGCTCGGCCGCGCGCGCCAGACCGCGACCGCCAGCGCCCCGAACAGCGCGAACACGACCGCGCCGACGACCGGAGTGCCGCGCTCGTCGAGCATCGACCAGACGAGCATCCCGATGCCGATCTGCGCCACGTATAGGGCGGCCCACGGATGCATCCAGCGCTTCATCTTCCAGAACCCGTAGGAGCCTGCGGCGTAGATGGCCCAGTGCAGCGGCTCCGTCGCCTTGGCCCACCAGCCGGTCAGCATGAAGCCGAGCCAGACTTCCTGGTCCTCGGCGACCGGCTTCCAGAACAGGTCGAAAGGCATGTAGACGAAGGTCATGTACAGGCAGACCGCGAACATGGCGTTCATCCAGAGCGGGCGTCCCGAGGCGAGATCCCTGATCGCTTGCACCATGCCCTACTCCCGGCCGAGGCCTCTCGCGCGGACGAAGTCGTCGATCGCCCGGTTCACGGCGTCGGGCGCGTCGAAGTGGATCATGTGTCCGGCGCCGGGCACCTCGGTGCACTCGATGTCGGAGAAGCAGTCGAGCCGGCGCTGCAGCTCGTCGGCGGGCAGGTACGACTCGGCCTCTCCGCCGCGCTTCGCACCGCCCATGTCGCGGCGCCAGAACTCGCCCGACGCGCCGCCGTTGACCGCCAGCGTCGGGCACTCGATGCGCTTCCAGCACTCCTCGACCTGCTGGAAGTTGAAGCTGCCCCAGCTCGTGCGCAGGAACGGATCCCACTTCCAGACCAGGCCGCCCGCGTGCCCCTCTTCTTCCCCGGCAGGCCGGGTCCCGCGCTCGGCCAGGAAGCTCGCGCGCGCGGCGTCGAGCCCCGGATGGTTGCGCCGCACGCGCTCGGTCGCGGCGTCCAGGTCGGCCACGCCGCGCGGGCGCAACTCGAGACCGTCGAGCGCCTCGATCGCGGAGCGCGCCCAGAAGAGCCCCGCCTCGCGGCTGCCCTCGCCTTCCCACGGCGGAGGGCCGAGGCCCTCGAGCAGCACGCAGGCCGCCGGCACCTCGGGGAAGAGCCCCGCGAACTGCGCGACCACCTCGCCGCCGAAGCTGTGCCCCAGCAGTACCGGCCGCTCCAGCCCGAGTCCCAGGACCACCTGCCGCACGTCGATCACGAAGTGCGACATGGCGTAGTAGCCGACGTGGTCGCTGTCCCCGTGCCCGCGCTGGTCCATGGCGACGACGCGGAAGCGGTCGCGGAAGTGCTGCGCGACGGTGTCGAGGCTCCAGGCCAGGTCGCGCATGCCGTGCACCAGCAGCATCGGGGGAGCGCCCTCGTTGCCGTAGTCCAGCACCGAGATCTCGATGTGGTGGCTGCGTACCTTCAGCTGCTTGGGCTCGATCCCGCTCATGGGCCTCCCACGGCGCGCATCATAGCGCGGCACGATGGGTCTACAGGCGGTCGAGCATGTCGGCCGCGGCGTCGGCCAACGAATCGGACTGCGTGGAGATCTCGAGGTTCTTCAGGCGGCTGCGCACCAGGCTCCGCTGCTCCTGGGCCGCTTCCTTGGCGATCTCGTCGATCGCCGCCATCACCTTCAGCACCTCGCCCTCGTCCTTCAGGTCGAGCAGCAGCAGCAGCAGCGGGATGTCTACGGGCATGCCGTAGCCCTTCACGTACTCCTTGTACGTGCGCAGGAAGTTCTCGGTGCCGTGGGCCGCTCGTAGTCGCTCCTCGAGGCGGTAGCGGGCGGCGTCGCCCTTCTTGCCGAAGAGGCGCTCGTCGATCCGCCGCTTGCTCGCCTCGGAGCCCCAGCGCGAGTTCCGGCCGCGGCGCTGGCCGCCGCGCGAGCGGCGTCCCTTGCTGTTTCCGGAGCCCGAGCCGCCGGCCTGGCTGGCACCGTTGCCGCTCTGGCCACCCGTCCCGCTGCCGCGGCTACGGCCGCGGCTACGGCCGCGGCCAGTGCGGCCGGACGAGCCATTGCCCGATCCGCCGCCAGACGGGGTATTGCCGCGGTCGCTCAAGGATCCCTCTCCTGTACGTCCACTGCCGCTGGAATTGCCACGTCCCGCTACCGGACCCGCCACTCCGAGCGCCGGTCCGGCGCCCGCCACCGCCCCCCACCGAACCGGAGGGGAACTGAAGGAGAAGCCCGGCGGACCCCTGGACGAGGCCCGGATTCGCTGAACGCGGCCGACCCGCTGGCCTCCCCGTCCCGGTCCCTCCCGGTCCTTCCCGAGCCCGGGACCGATCGGATCTGGCGGAGAGCGCCGGTGGACCCGGCTAGATGAGACGGCAAGTTCTCGCACGCCCCACGATCGGAAGCATGCCTCATTGGAGGGCCGGTGTCTCGCCGGAGTTCGCCTTTTCGAGTGCTCAGCCGGCCCCGGAAGAGGGTTCTCGTATACTCGCAGCCCTCAAGGGGGACTCCATGTCACAACTCGCGTCTGGCAGGGCCGTTGTCGCCGCCTGGATTCTCACTCTTCTTGCCGGTCTCTGGCTGGGCTCGCTGGTCGGGGCGCTAGCCGAAGGAGTCCGCGCCGCAGACCTGTCGATGCTCCCGCTCTGGACCACGCTGGCAGGGGTCGTCCTGAGCCTCGTGCTGACCTTCGCGTGGGCGCGAAATCTGGGTGGCGCGGGGGCCGCGGG
Organism: Deltaproteobacteria bacterium; assembly: GCA_019311115.1. GTDB lineage: Bacteria > Myxococcota_A > UBA9160 > SZUA-336 > SZUA-336 > JAFDDB01. The sequence goes on along the minus strand of JAFDDB010000016.1, from coordinate 22,087 downwards.
GTCACCCGCAGGGGACGGACCCGGACTCGGACGCCGCCGCTTCCTGATCGGGGCGGGCGCCGCGGTCGGCGGGCTGGCGGGGACGCTCGCGTCCACCCTGGCGCGCAACACTGGCTGGTTCACGCGCACGGGCGCGATCTTCGCCGGGCAGGCGCCCAAGAAGGCCGACACGCCCCGGGCGGAGTGGGAGGGCTCGCGCATCCGGAGCTACCGGCGGCTCGGCCGCACTGGCGTCGAGGTCTCCGACATCTCGCTCGGCTCCTCGCGGCTCGGTACGCACGGAGGCGAAGCCGTCGCGCGTCTCGCCGTGGAACGGGGCGTCACCTACATCGACACGGCGCCCGACTACGTCGACGCGGGATCCGAACTCGTGATCGGCGAGGCGCTGAAGGGCCAACGCGACAAGGTCTTCCTGGCGACCAAGTTCTGCCGGCCCGACGGCCACCTGGCCAAGGGCTCCAGCGTCGCGGACTACGTGGCGGCGGTCGAGGACAGCCTCGGGCGCTTGCAGACCGACCACGTCGACCTGGTGCACATCCACGCCTGCGACGACGTAGAACGGCTGATGGACCCCGCGGCGCACGAGGCCTTCGACCGGCTGAAGGCGCAGGGCAAGGTGCGGTTCCTGGGCGTGTCGACGCACACGCCGAACCTGGTCGAGGTGGCGAACACCGCGATCGACAGCGACCGCTTCGACGTCATGATGCTCGCCTACCACCACGGGTCGTGGCCGCGCCTGCAAGAGGTGATCGACCGCGCCGCCGCGAAGGACGTCGGCATCGTCGCCATGAAGACGTTGAAGGGCGCGCGCCACCAGCAGTTGCTCGAGTCGCGCGCCGAGGCGGACTCCTACACGCAGGCCGCCTTCAAGTGGGTGTTGTCGAACCCCGGCGTCTCGTGTCTCGTCATCTCGATGAACGAGCCCGTGCAGGTCGACGAGTTCCTGCATGCGTCGGGCAGGCCCTTCGAGCCCGCCGACGTCGCCGTGCTGCAGAAGTACGACGCACTGGTGGCCGGCGTCCACTGCTTCCAGCACTGCGGGCAGTGCCTGGACACCTGCCCCGAGAACCTGCGCATCGACGACGTGCTCCGCTACCGCATGTACTTCGAGGACTACGGCGACGAGAAGGAGGCCATGCGCCTGTACGCGAAGCTGCCCGTACAGGCCGACGTGTGCACGGGCTGCAGCGCACCGTGCGCGGGCGCGTGTCCGCACGGAATCGCGATCCCGGAGCGCACGCAAGAGGCCCACGGGCTCCTGACGCTCGGCTGATCGCAGCGCGATGATCCGGGCGGCACTGGAGCGCCTCGAGTCGGACCCGGCTCGCGAAGCCGTCGTCGGGCTCGACGCGCGCGGCGCCGTGCGCTGGCGGATGAGCGCGCGCGACGTCCTCGCCGCGATCGGCGGCTGGCAGGTCTGGCTCGACGCGCAGGGAGTCGAGCCCGGTGAGCGCGTCGCCCTCGACCTGCCGCGCGGCCCGGAGCTTCTGCCGGCCCACCTGGCCGTGCTGGCGAGCGGCGCCTGCGCGGTGCCGATCAACCCCGCGCTCTCGGAGCACGAACGCGCGCGCGTGCTCGAACGCGCCGAGGTGCGGGCGATGCTCGACGCCGCCGCCGAGCGTCCCTCGGCGGGCGGACCCGTGCGGCTGGCCGAGGCCGCGCCCGGCGCGCCGGCCCTGCTCATCTTCACCAGCGGAACGACCGGCGAGCCCAAGGGCGTGCCGCTCTCGCGCGAGAACCTGGAGGCCAACCTCGACGGACTGGCCGGGACCTGGGGACTCCGGCCGGACGAACGCCTGCTGCACGCGCTTCCCGCACACCACGTGCACGGACTGGTGCTCGCGCTCTACGGCAGCGCGCGCATGGGAATGCCCGTCTGGCTGATGGAGCGCTTCGACGCGGAGCGCGTGCTCGGCGCGCTGGCCGAGCACGGGATCGCGGTGTTCATGGGCGTGCCCACCATGTACCACCGGATGGTCGATGCACCGGGCCCCGACGCGTTCCCTTCGATGCGGCTCTTCGTCTCGGGCTCGGCACCGCTCGCCGAGGCGGACTTCCACGGCTTCGAGTCGCGCTTCGGCTTTGCGCCCCTCGAGCGCTACGGGCTGACCGAGACGCTGATCGTCGCCTCGAACCCGCTGGACGGTGCGCGCGTCCCCGGCACGGTCGGACGGCCGCTCCCGCGGACCGAGGTGCGGCTCGCCAACGACGGGGAGATCGAAGTGCGCGGGCCGGGAGTCATGTGCGGCTACTGGCAGGACGAGGAGACCAGCGCCGCGAGCTTCCGCGACGGCTTCTTCCGCACCGGCGACCTGGGAGCGATGCACGAGAGCGGCCACCTGCGCATCGCCGGGCGGCTGAAGGAGCTGATCATCGTCGGGGGATCGAACGTGCTACCCGGCGAGGTCGAGCACGCGCTGGCCGGCGAGCCGGGCGTAGACGAACTGGTCGCGGCCGGCGTGCCCGACGCGGACCGGGGCGAGATCGTGGGCGCGTTCGTGGTGGTTCACGAGGGCGGGGATCCCGCCGCGCTGCGCGAGCTGGAGACCCGGCTTCGGGAGCGTGCCGAGCGCGAGCTCGCGCCCTACAAGCGCCCGCGCCTGTACCGGTTCCTGGCGGAGCTGCCGCGCAACGCCATGGGCAAGGTGGACCGGCGCAGCCTGCGCTAGCCGGTGCAGAGGCTGCGGCGCAGCTCTTCGAGCCCCGCCTCGTCGGCCGCCATGACCACTCCGGGGACGCCCCGCCGGTAGTCCTCGGGGAACGGACCGTCGATGGCTGCCGCGATGCCGCCCGCCTCCAGCGTCGGCAAGGCCGAGATCCAGGCGCGACGCGACAGGCCGCCCTCGCGCTGCGAGATGCGGATGGCGCCGATCGTCTTCTCGAGCAGCGGAGCCACGCCGATCGCACCACCGGACGCCTTGACGAGCGTGCGGCCACGCTCCCGCAATTCCGCCTCGGCCGCATCGGCGAGGCGATGGGACACCAGTACGCGCTCGCCTCCGTCGAAGCGCGCGGCGCGGAACGCTCCGCCCGCATGCGACACCTCGGCGCCGCCGCCGCGCACCGCGCGGACCACGACGTCTTCCTGCGGAACCGCGATCACCGCCGCGTCCACGCGCCCGTCGCGCTCGAGACCGACGATGATCGAGTAGAGGCCTTCGCGCCGCAGGTAGCGCAGCGTGCCGTCGATCGGGTCGACGACGACAAAGTCCTCGGAGCGGTTGCCGGCAAAGGCCGCCACGCTCGGCGTGTCCTCTTCGGCCTCGATCTCGACGCCGGGAAAGTACTCGCGCAGCGCGACCAGCAGGATCTCCTGCGACACGCAATCGGCGTCGCAGAGAGCCGACTTCTCGTCCGTCTGCTCGTCGCGCTTGGGCCGGTTCTCGACGCGGCCCTCGAGCCAGCGGGCGGCCGCCGACGCCTGCCACACCGGTAGCGTCATCCGCTCTACGAACTCGCGCGCATCGATCCGCATTCCGGCTCCGCTCTCGGCCCATGTGCCGACTCAGGCCCGGGCTCAGCTTCGGCAGGACGGCCGGAACTTAGCCCGCCGCTCGCGCCCGCGCCGCAACCCCGCCCTTGACCCGGCTTTCGGCGAGCGCCTAACCTCGCACACGTGCCCCCTCCGCAGGACAGTCGGCGACACTTCAGCCGGGAACCGGACAAGAAGCGCAGCGCCATCCTGTCGGCCGCGCGCCAGCGGTTCAGCGAGTCCGGCTACACGGCGGCCACCACGGCCGACATCGCGAGGCAGGCCGGGGTCTCCGAGGGCACGGTCTTCCACCACTTCCACTCCAAGCAGGAACTGCTGCGCGCCGCCGCAGGCGAGTACGGGCGCGAACTCATGGCGCTCGTGCTGGCCATGCGCGAAGCCGCTCCCAACCCGCTCGAGCGCACGCTCGCGTCCGTGGTCGAGTTCGTGCGCGACCGCGGCAGCTTCGGCCTGGTGCTGCTGCGCGACACGCGAGTGCCCGTCGCCGTTCGCAGCGAGATCCGCGACGGCGTCATGGCCATCATCCGTGGGTGGATCGCGAACAGCGCCGGCAAGGGAACGGTCCGCGACCTGGATCCGCAGATCGGCGCCGAGTACGTGTTCGCGGTGCTCGAGACCATGCTCGAGTCCGTGTTCGGAGCCGGCTCGGCACACGCCGACACGTACCTGCGCGAGGCCGCCTACGCGATCCGCGGCATGCTCGCCCCCGAGCCCCGCGACGTCCGGCTGAGCGTCCTCTACGGCCCGGAGGCCGAGTCCTCGTAGAGCGAGGCGATGGCTTCGGGGCTGGCCGGGGGGTGCTCGGTGAGCGCCAGGTTCTCGATCACGTGGTCCTCGCGGCGCATGCCGACGATGGCCGACGTGACGCCGGTCGAGCTGCGAACGAACTGGAGCGCGCGCTGCGCGTTGGTGCGCGCCTCGGGGAAGGCCCGCATCAGCACTTCGGGCAGCTGCACCTGCTGCACGACGCGGCCCTGCACGAGCGGCGCGACCGCGAAGACGGCCGTGCCGGTGCCGAGCACCGCCTCGAGCAGGGCTGCCCCCTCGGACTCGGGAGCGAACTGCGAGGGCAGCCCGAGCGCCTCGCCCATGGCCAGGTTGTAGGGGAGCTGCAGCGCCCGCAGGTGATGGTCCGCACCGCCCACCTCGAGGGCGGTCTCGAGCAGCTCCGCGATCGACAGGTGTCCCTTCTCGGTGTACGGGACCAGCAGCCCGCTCCAGGTCGAGAGCCCGTACGACGCGATTGCGCCGTCGGCCACCGCGGCCTCGAGCGCGGCGAAGGCTTCGCGCAGCTCACGCCAGAACTCGGTCGGGCCCTTCCCCAGCATGTGCAGCTCCGGATCCTGGATGCAGTAGACGTCGATCGTCTCGAGGCCCAGGTTTCGCCGGCTGCGCTCGATCTGGTCGCGCAGGAAGCGCGGCTCGATCGAGTGGTTTCCGTTGACGACCCGCTCGGGGTCGATGAGACCCGAGTCGACGTAGGTCTCGTAGACGTAGCGGCGCACGTCGGCCCGCGAGCGCACGAAGGAGGGATCCGCCGTGACGTAGCCGCCCTTGCTGATGACGCAGATCTCGTCGCGCTCCACCTGCCCCTCGGCGATGCGCCGGCCGAGCGCGGCCCCGAGCGCGCGCTCGCTGGTCTGCATGCGGTACGAGAGGGCCGTGTCGAAGACGTTGACCCCGCAGTCCAGCGCCCGCATGACCGCCTGTCGGTAGGCCAGGTCGTCGGCGCCGCCGACCTCGCCGTTGCGCATGCCGAGCCCGATCGACGAGAGCGAGAGCCGGTCGGGACGCCGGAAGTGCCCGGGCCGGCCGGGAAAGCGCTCGGCGAAGCGCCGGGTGCCCTCGGCGGTGGCGCGGCCCGGCAGCGCGTCGGACAGGACGTCGGAATCGGTCATGCGCGCGTAACCTAGCCCGCGGCACCCGATGGCGCCCGGGGGCCGGTTCGGAATAGCATGGCCTTCACGGCAGCCGCCGCCCCGACCCACGAGAGCAAGAGGAGCCCCGGCCCATGGAGTTCAACCTGGCACAGCTTCACGAGGCGATCGCCGAGGCGATCCCCGACCGCGAGTGCATCATCTTCCGCGACCGTCGCCTCAGCTGGGCGGACGTGACCGAGCGGACCCGCCGCCTGGCGAACCACCTGATCGCCGCCGGGCTCGAGGTGCGCGCCGAACGTGCAGAGCTCCAGGGCTGGGAGTCGGGCCAGCCCCACGTCGCCCTCTACATGCACAACTGCAACGAGTATCTCGAGGGCATGCTCGGCGCGTACAAGGCGCGCAGCGTGCCGTTCAACGTCAACTACCGCTACGTCGAGGAAGAGCTCGTCTACCTGCTCAACGACGCAGGCGCCGAGGCGATCGTCTACCACTCGGAGTTCGCGCCGACGCTGGCGAAGATCCTGCCGCAGCTGCCGAAGCTCCGGACGCTCGTGCAGGTGGAGGACGGCTCCGGCGAGGCCCTGCTGCCCGGCGCGGTGGAGTACGAGGCCGCTCTCGCCGCGGCGAGCCCGGAGCGCCCGAAGCTCGAGTGGTCGCCCGACGACCTCTACATCCTCTACACCGGCGGTACGACCGGCATGCCGAAGGGCGTGCTGTGGCGCCAGAACGACATCTTCATCGCAGCGCTCGGCGGCCGCGCGCGCGACGGCTCGGCGGTGAAGTCTGTCGACGAGATCCTCGAACGCGCCAGGACGCCCCTCGCCAAGAGCCTTCCCGCTCCCCCCTTCATGCACGGGGCGGCGCACTGGGCGGCCTTCACGAACTTCCACGGCGGCAACGCGATCGTGATCCAGGAGCACACCTCGCACCTCGACGGCGACGACGTGTGGTCGACGGTGGTGCGCGAAGAGGTGACGGCCATGCTGATCGTGGGCGACGCGTTCGGACGCCCACTTCTCGACCAGCTCGACAAGAAGACGTACGACCTGTCGAAGTTCGGGGTCCTCATCACCGGCGGGGCGGCGCTCTCTGCGTCGCTCAAGAAGGAGTTCCTCGAGAGGATCCCCCACCTGGTGATCGTCGACGCGATCGGCTCGTCGGAGTCGGGCGGCCAGGGACAGAACATCAGCACCAAGGACACGGGCGCTACGACGGGCTCGTTCCAGCCGGGGCCCGACACCTGCGTGCTGAGCGAGGACCTGACGCACGTGCTCGAGCCGGGCAGCGAGGAGATCGGCTGGTTCGCCAAGGCAGGGCACGTCCCGCTCGGCTACCTGGGCGACCGCGAGAAGACCGAGCGGACCTTCCCGACCACGAACGGCGTGCGCTACTCGGTGCCGGGCGATCGCTCGCGACACCTGGAGAGCGGGATCATCGAGGTCTACGGCCGCGACTCGCAGACCATCAACTCCGGCGGCGAGAAGATCTTCGCCGAAGAGGTCGAGCACGCGCTCAAGCAGCAGGCGCCCGTCTGGGACGCCGTCGTCGTCGGCCGGCCGAGCGAGCGCTGGGGACAGGAGGTGGTCGCGCTCGTCAGGCTCCGCGACGGAGCCGACGCCACGCGCGAGCAGCTGATCGAGGAGTGCAGCAAGCACATCGCCCGCTACAAGCTGCCCAAGGACATCCTGTTCAGGGACGAGATCGTGCGCAGCCCGAGCGGCAAGGCCGACTACCGCTGGGCCAAGGAGCAGCTCGGCTAGCAGGCGTCGAGACGGCTGCACTTCTGGGACGTGGGGACTAGGCGGTGGCTGCGCGCAGGCGTTGCCACTCGTCCAGGTACTTTTGCAGGTGCGCGCGCTCGGGCTTGGCGCTCTGCTCCTCGAGCAGCGACTCGACCAGGGCCTGCTCGGCCGCGTACTCCTCGGCGGTGAAGTGCCCGGCAAAGTGCGCCAGCCGCAGCCACACGAGGTACGTGGTGAGCGCGTCGAACTCGTTGTACTCGACGATCTGCCGCAGGTCGCCGGCCAGCCACAGCGCCGCCACCTGGTTGCCGTCGACGTCCATCTTGCCGGGGATGCCGGAGAGGGTGGCGATCTCGTGCAGGGACGGGACCGCCTTGCCCCAGCCGCCGAGGATCTCCTTCAGGTCGACGTTCCAGTCGCTGCCGCGCGCGAAGTAGTCGACGCCTTCCCACGGTTTGTCGGGCCGCTCCGCGAACGACGCAGCGCGCACGCCGTTGACTACGCCGCGCTGCACGAGGATCTTCAGGTCGGAGTCGATCGAGTTGAACCCCACGAGTTGCGGGCGGCTCTGGCCGACCGCTTCGAGGAACTTTCCGACCACGGACGCCTCGGCCGTCTGCGCGGGGTCATTCACGTCGTGCGGGAGCGAGGTCAAGCTGAGCGTCGCCGGACCGCCGCCCTTCACGCGGCGCTCGACGGCCGCAATCGACACCACCCGGCACATCACCGTCTTGAGGAACGGCGTCGGGTCGGCCTCGGTCGCGCCGCCGCGCTGCCACATGACGCGCATGATCTCGGCGGGATCCTCGACGCTGTCGGGGACGCCGTAGAGCAGACGCCCGGCCTGCGGGTCCGGAATCCACTCGGCGTCGAACGCCCAGACGCGATGCTTCACGTTCTTGATCAAGCGCCGTCCCCCGTGCCTGCCGATTGTAGCGCCGATTCGACGGTGAGCGCCTCGCAGATCGCCCGGACGTCGTGCGTCCGCAGGTGGTCGACGCCGTGGCGCGCAGCCCAGAGCTCCGCGGCCAGGGTGGCCGGGCCGCGCTCCGCCACCGGCGCGCCCGTCAGCCCCCCGAGGAAGGACTTGCGGGAGACGCAGACCAGCAGCGGGAGGCCGTGCCGCTCGCGCAGCCTCTCGAGCGCGGCCAGCACGCGCAGCGACGGCTCCGGGGTGTCGCCCAGGAAGAATCCCATGCCGGGGTCCAGCACCAGCCGCTCGCGCGCGATGCCCGCAGCCTCGAGAGCCGCGATGCGCTCGGCGAAGAACGCGTCCACGGCGCCTACGATCGCGTCCGGGTCGCCGCGCTCACGGGTGGCGGCGCCGGCCGCGCGGATCGAGTGCATCAGCACGAGCCTCGCGCCCGAGCGCGCCAGGTCCGGCCAGGTCCGCGGCTCGCCAAAGCCGCGCACGTCGTTCAACGTCGTCACGCCGCGCCCGATCGCCCAGACCTGCGTCTCGCCCCGGAACGAGTCGACCGAGACGGGAATCCCCTCCGCGAGGAGCGCGTCGACGACGGGTCCGAGCCGCCGGATCTCCTCCTGGGGCGCGACCGCTGCCGAGTCCGGGTGGCTCGACGCCGGGCCCAGGTCGATCACGTCGGCGCCGTCCTCGCGCAGGCGCCGCGCGTGCGCCAGCGCGGCCTCGGTCTCCAGGTAGCGTCCTCCATCCGAGAACGAGTCGGCGGTCAGGTTGACGACGCCCCAGATCTGCGGCCGCCGGAAGCCCACGGCTACAGCTCGGGAGCGGCCGTCACGCGGAGCTGTCCGTCGCGCGCGTCCACGTGCACGAAGCGCGGGTTGTCCCCTTCCGCCCGGAACTGCAGGCGCAGCCGCTTCGCGCCCCCCGCGTCGTCGCGGTCGACCGCCGCGGCGCAGAGACCGTGACCGAGCAGCGCCCACCAGGGCTCCTCCTCGTCGGCGGAGAGCAGACCCGAAGCGGCGGCCTCTCCCTCCGCACCGCCCAGGATCGACAGCGACTCGCCGTCCTCGCCGGGCTCGAGCCGGAGCTTTCCGCAGTCGAACGTGAGCACCAGCGACAGGGCGCGCGCGGCGTCGATGGATCCGCGGAGCGGAATCCTCTCGGCCGCGAGCAGCCGGGCGCCGCTGCTGATCCACTCGTCGAGCAACGGGTGCGCGGTCACCCTGCCCCTCCGGGCGCGGACGGGGGCGCAGGCGCGGGCGTTGCCCCGGAAGAGGCCTCGAGCGCGGCGACCAGCGCGTCGGCCTCGCGCGGGTGCCTGAGCTCGGTGAACGCGATGTGCGGGAAGTTCTCGCGTGTGCAGAGTTCGCGATAGTCGCGGCGCCGGCGGCCGTGCGTGCGGATGACCCACCACAGGATCGACTCGCGATCCAACAGCGCCATCCGGAGGGACTCGCGGTTTCCGGAGTAGAGCTCCTCGCGCGTCGCGATGCGGCGCACGGTGCGGCGCAGCGCGCGGGACATCACCAGTGGGAAGTCGTAGTTGAGCCAGATCACGTCGGTCGCGCGCGCCCAGACGAGGTCGCGCACGCGCGAGTAGTTGCCGTCGAGCGCCCAGCTCTCCGCGCTCACGGCTTCCTGCGTGCGCTCGCGCATCTCTTCGAGCGGAGCCTCGACCCAGTCCGGCTTCCAGTGGATGGCGTCGAGTTCGATGTGCGGACAGCCGCGGATCCGCGCGATGGCGCTCGCGAGCGTCGTCTTGCCCGCGCAGCTCGAACCGATCACGGCGACCCGCTGCAAGGCGCCTAGACGAGCATCTTCCGACCGCTCTCCTTGACCTCGTCGGCCGCGGTCTCGAGGGGCTTCGGCACGGCGCGTCCGGCCTGCACCGCGGGCCGCGCGCCCACGCGCTCGATCCAGGCACGCAGGTTCGGCAGGTCCTCGATGTCGACCCCCGCCCAGCCGTGCAGGATGGCCCAGGGCCAGGTGGCGATGTCGGCGATCGAGTAGTCGCCGGCCACGTACTCGCGGTCGACGAGGTGCGCGTCGAGCACGGTGTAGAGCCGCTTGGTCTCGTTCTGGTAGCGGTGGATCGCGTAGTCGATCTTCTCGGGCGCGTAGCGGAAGAACACGTTCGCCTGGCCCTGCATCGGGCCGACTCCCGCCATCTGGAACATCAGCCACTGCAGCACGGTCGAACGCGGCTTGGGATCGGCCGGCAGCAGCTGCCCCGTCTTCTCGGCCAGGTACACCAGGATCGCGCCCGACTCGAAAACGGCGAAGTCATCGGCGTCGTGATCGACGATCGCCGGGATGCGGCCGTTCGGATTGATGCGGAGGAACCAGTCCTCCTTCTGCTCCAGCTTGTCGAGGTGGATCTGCTTCACCTCGTAGGGAAGCCCGACCTCCTCGAGCATGATGGAGACCTTCCAGCCGTTCGGGGTCGCTGCCGTGTACAGGTCGATCATGGGACCTCCGCGTTCGCCGGGGCCGATGATAGCGCGGCCGGGGGGTGGCCGAGCAAGGGCTCAGCCGTCGATCGGGCTCCAGGCACTCCGCAGCTCGCGGGTCCGCGCGTCGAACGAGAACCAGCAGCCGCCCACTGTCCCGGGCTCGGGACCTCGCAGCGGCTGCTCCTGCTCGCGCGAGATCGGCACGCCGCGGAGCGCGCACATCAGCAGCGCGCCCACGCCGCCGTGCGCGACGATGACGGTGTCGCCTGCCCCGTCCGCGCGCCTCACCACCTCGTCGACGGCGGCGACCATGCGCCGCTGCGCGTCGGCGGCCGTCTCCCAGCCGCGCACGCTCTGCTCGGGCTCGGCGAAAAAGCGGTCCACGACCGCGCTGAACGCGTCACCCGACATGAAGCCCGTCGACGAGCGGTCGTTCTCGCCGAGCTCGGGGAGCACCTGGTGCTCGACGCCCAGGTGGCGGGCCAGCACCGCCGCGCCGTCGAGCGCCTTCTGCTCGCTGCTGCAGAAGACGGAGCGCAGGCCGGAGACCCACGGGGCTCCGCACAAGCGCTCCATCCTGGCCCGGCCCACGTCGGAGAGCGGCCAGCGCGGGACCGGCACTTCCGGGTCCTGGACCACGTCGGGGTGCGTCACGTAGTAGACCGTGGTCATGCGGGGTCTTCCCGTTCCTCGAGCAGGTCGATGTAGGCCACGTCGACGCGGTCGGCGTCGTCGATCTCGAGCTTGCGCACCAGGTCGAGCGCGATCGCCTCGCCGCGTTCGCGGGGTTCGCCCGGTTCGAGCACGACCTCGAGCTCGAGGTAGTCGCCGAGCCCTTCGACCCGGTCCAGGTGTACGCGCGTGCGCCCGATGCGGTAGAGGTCGCGCCGCTTCCGCACCACCCCGCGGACGGGGAGGACGCTCGCGAGCAGGTCGCGGAGCGCTGCCGGGTCCGCTGTGGGAACGACCGCATAGCGCGACTCGGCCGGTCCCGCGGAGTCGCTCCGGTCGTAGGCGATCAGCTCGCCGCGGCCCCCGCCCAGATCGCGCAGCTTGAGGCGGCCCTCGGGCACTCGAAAGAACGTGTCCTCCTGCTCGATCGGCTCGAGCGGGCCGTCGGCCAGGCCGGCCGCGATCTCGCGCTGGCGGGCGGGCTCGGAGAGCCGCGCCTTGATCTCGACGTTCCGGTTCACGCCTCTTTCGACGGCGCCTGCGCCTTCTGCCGCGCCGGGCGCTGGCGGTCCCAGAGGCGGGCGTACTTGAGGAAGACCCCGAACGAGGCGAAGGACGCGATCATCAGCCCGCGCCGCCCGTCGAGAAAGCCACGCCGCAGGACGTACATGCGAAGGAAGCGCCAGAGCGGACGCAACGTCAGGTTGACGACCGTCGCTCGGGCGCCCTTCTCTTGCAGGTCGAGCGCCGACCAGTCCGAGTAGCGGCCGAGGCGCTCGCTGTAGTCCTCGAGCGTCGGGTAGCTGTCGTGGAGCAGCGACTCCTCGAGCTTGCCCACCTTGCCGTCGACGATCACGTCGGCATGCACGGCCAGGTCCTCGTAGCGGCCCTTGCCGTTGCGCCACAAGCGGATCAGGTAGTCCATGTGCCATCCGCCGTGGCGGATCATCCGGCCGAGAAAGAGATTGTCGCGCCGGATGTAGAACCCGTCGCAGTCGGTTCCGCTGGCGAGGATCGCCTGGATCCGCTCGCGAAGCTCGGGCGTCACGGTCTCGTCGGCGTCCAGCACCATGAGCCAGTCGCCCTTCGCTTGCTGGATCGCCCAGTTCTTCTGCGTGGCCGAGTTGACGTACTCGTGCTGTACCACGTGACCGGTGTACCCGCGCGCAATGTCCAGCGTGCGGTCGGTCGAGAACGAGTCGACCACGAAGAGGTCGTCGGCCCACGCCACGCTCTCGAGGCAGGCGCGGATGTTGTCCTCTTCGTTGTAGGTCGGGACGATGACCGTGAGCATCAGCCCGGCAGTGTGCGGCTCCGGGAACCTTCGCGCCAGCGCCCCGCGACTAGGGCACGGGCACCCGCGGGATCTGCGCGCAGGCCTCGGCGCCGGCGGCGATCAGGCGGCCGATGGTCACTCCGGCTTCGAGGTCGCCGAGGTTCCGGCAGGCCGAGTCGATGGCGGCGCGCCGGTCCAGCACGTAGTCACCGATGCAGGCCAGGAACCCGACGTACGCCGGCCCGCGCACCGGTCCGTCGCGGCGCCACCCCTGGACCTGGTCGCGGATCTCGCGGTCGCGCTCGCCCTCGTCGAGCGCGAACCAGCGGCTGCAGAAAGGGGAACGCTCGCCCGGACAGCCCAGGCAGACCGCAGCCGCGAGCAGTACGGCGACCAGAGCCGGGGCGGGGGGGCGGGCGCGGCGCATGGCGCTACAGGAAGCCTCGCTCTGCGCGCGGCTGGTAGTCGCGCTCGAGCTGCGACACCTCGGCGTCCTCGAGCTGGATGCCGACCGACGCGATCGCCTCTTCGAGCTGGGGCAGGCCGCTTACGCCGATCACGGGTGCAGTCACCTCGGGCTTCGAGAGCAGCCACGCCACCGCGACCTGCGCCGGCGTCACCCTGCGCCGCTTGGCGAGCGACACCAGCCGGTCGAGCACGGAGAAGTCGCAGTCCCGGTACTGCTCGCGCCGCGCCAGCCTGTCGGTCCGCGCGCGAAGCGTCGTCTCCCAGCTCTCGCGAGCGCGGCTTCCGGCCAGGAACCCGCGCGAGAGCGGACTGTACGGGATGACGCCCACGTTCTCGGCGCGGCAGAGCGGGAGCATCTCGCGCTCCTCGTCCCTGAAGACGAGGTTGTAGTGGTTCTGCATCGAGACGAAGCGCGAGAACCCGCGCATGTCCGCGCGGTAGAGAGCGCGCGCGAACTGCCATGCGTACATGCTCGATGCGCCGATGTAGCGCGCTCGCCCGGAGCGGACCACGTCGGTCAGCGCCTCGAGCGTCTCTTCCACGGGCGTCCCGGAGTCGAAGCGGTGAACCTGGTAGAGGTCCACGTAGTCGGTGCCCAGCCGCTCGAGCGACGCGTCGATGCAGTCGAAGATGCGCTTGCGCGAGAGCCCGGTGCGATTCGATCCGGAGTCGCGCATGGGAAAGTAGAGCTTGGTCGCGATCACGACCTCGTCGCGCTTGGCGTACTTGTTGAGCGTGCGGCCGAGGATCCGCTCGCTCTCACCGAGTGAGTAGATGTCGGCCGTGTCGAAGAAGTTGATCCCCGCCTCGAGCGCGCGGCGGATCATGGGGCGGCTCGCCTCTTCGTCCAGCACCCAGGGCCGCCAGTCGGGAGATCCGTAGGTCATGGTGCCGAGGCAAAGGCGCGACACCTCGAGACCCGTACCGCCGAGCTTCACGAACTCCATGCGCGGAATGTACCCGACGAGTCTGCCACGTCACGCCTCGTCACAGGGCGGTGTCGGTCGCGTGGCCGCGATGTCGCGCGTGAGCCGCCCGGTCAGGGAAGAAGCAGCTCGGTCGTGCACACGATGGTCGCCTGCGTCAGCTGCGCCCGGCGGACGAAGCGCTGCCAGACCTCGGGCTCGGTCTTCGTGTCGGGCCGGTGACCGCGGGACCGCTCCCAGACGGCGAGGCTCGGGTACCACGTCAGCAGCAGCACGCGCGCGAGCGGAGGTTCGACCTGCAGGCTGCGCCAGAAACCGCGCACGCGCACGCCGTTCGTCTCTTCGAAGCGCGGCCAGGCGCCCTCAGAGAGTTCGAGGAACTCGGGCCAGTCCTCGTCGCGAATTTCGAAGAAGCGGTGCGCCCAGACGCCCCGCTCGGTCGGCGGTGTCGGCTCGACCGGCCGCACCGTCGCCACGAACGACTCCGCGGTCGACTCGAGCACGTCGTCGATCCCATCGACCACGAGCCCCGACGCCCGCTCGAGCGACTCGCGGTCCGGCCAGGCCGTGAGCACCACGCCCTCGTTCGCCCCGAGACCGATCTGCCCCACGAAGACGCCGAAGAGTGTCCCTCCGGCCTGCGGGATCGCGCCGGCGCCGCGTGCGTGGAGGGCGGGACCGACGCGTCCCCAGCTCCGGGGGGTGATGCGGATCCGCCGGTACTCGTAGAACTCGTGCACGCCCCATGCTAACCCGCGGCCGACTCCGGGGGAGTGGGAAGTCGGCGGGAGTGAGAAGTCGGAGTGGAAACCGGCGGACTCAGGGGCGGTCGAGCACGTAGAAGCGCGCGGGCAGGCCGCCGTACTCGCCGTCGCGGTCGAAGCGCATGCCGAGCTTCTCCATCACGCGGAAGGACTGCGCGTTCGGCGGGTCGGCCAGCGCCCAGACGCGATCGAAGGGATGCTCGGCGAAGAGCCGCTCGAGCGCGACGTGCGAGGCCTCGACGGCCAGCCCGCGCCCCCAGAAGTCGGGATGTACTCCATAGAGCAACTCGACGTCGCGGCCCTGCTCGAGCGTTCGGAAGCCGCAGAAGCCGATCACCCCGGCCTCGTCGCGCCGGTGCAGCGTCCACAGGCCGAACCCCCGCTCGCCCGCCTCGTCCACCGCGGCCCGGACGGCCTGCTCCGCCTGGTCGCGGGTGATGACCTCGTCATCCCACAGGAAGCGCCGCACACCCGGGTCCGTCCACAGCGCATGGAGCGCGTCGACGTCCTGCATGCGGAACGGCCGCAGGCTCAGGCGCCCGGTCTCGAGCGCCGCGTGCGCCCTCACACCGGGGGACGCAGCAGCGAGTAGAGCCGGGCGTCGTGCGCCTCGTCGTACAGCCGCAGCCGCGAGCGCAGCACTCCCTCGAAGCCGGCCCCGATCTTCTCGGCGACGCGCCGGCTGCGCTCGTTCTTCACCGACATCAGGATCTCGATGCGCCAGAGATCCAGGTCCGTGAACCCGAAGGCCGCGAGCATGCCCACCACGCGGGTCGCCACGCCGCGCCCCATCGCGCCACTGCGCACCCAGTACCCCAGGTTGGCGACGCCGTCGCGGCGGCGGACCTGGTTCAGGCCGCAGCCGCCCAGGTAGCGATCGCCTTCGAAGATGGCGAAGTCGTAGCCCACGTCGTCTCGCCACTCCTGCGCGCGCGAGCCGATCCATTTCCGGCACTCCTCGAGCGACAGGTCCGCGTGGCACCACGGCATCCACGGATACATCTCGCGCACCGACTCGCGTCCCGCCTCTAACAGCAGCGGCGCCATTTGGGCCGTGTAGCGCCGCAGGACGAGGTCGCGGCCGGTCACTTCGCTTCGGGGGTCCACTCGCGACTCCTCAGAGCGGCATCGGGAGCTCGAGGAACTCCCGGCATTTCGACTTCGTGCGCCATAGGGCGCGCATTCTAACAGACGCGTCTCAGTCGACCGGCACGAAGCGGTCGCGTGCGTAGCCGCGCAGCCAGTCGACGTCCTCTCGCCGCGACACCGAGAGGGGGACCGTGCCCTCGAGTTCGCGGAGCAGCGTCGCGGTGTCGAGCACCGCGCGCGCGTGGAGCGCACGGTACAGGCCCGAGATCACCGCCTGCTCGATCTCGGCGCCGCTGAATCCCTCGCTCGCGAGCACCAGGCGGTCCAGCTCGAGCGACGCCGGGTCCTGCTTGCGGACCTGCAGGTGGATCTCGAAGATCCTGCGCCGGCTGTCGGCGTCGGGCAGGTCGACGAAGAAGATCTCGTCGAAGCGCCCCTTGCGCAGCAGCTCCGGCGGCAGTCCGCGCAGGTCGTTCGCGGTGGCGACGACGAAGACCTGGGCCTCCTTCTCCTGCAGCCAGGTCAGGAAGAAGCCGAACATGCGGCGCCCGAGTCCCCCGTCGGCGTCGGACTTGCTGCTTCCCGCGAAGGCCTTCTCGATCTCGTCGAGCCAGAGACAGGCGGGCGCCATCGCCTCGGCCTGCTCGATCGCCTTGCGGAAGTTGCGCTCCGACTCGCCGACGTAGCGGTCGAAGAGCCGGCCCACGTCGAGCTTGAGCAGCGGGAGCTTCCAGCGCCGCGCGATCACCTTGGCGGCGAGCGACTTTCCGCAGCCCTGAACGCCGACCAGCATGACTCCGCGTGGGGGAGTCAGGTTGAGCTCTCGAGCGCGCTCGCTGAAGCCGACCTCGGCGCGGTCGAGCCACTCGCAGAGCCGCGCGCAGCCGGCGAGCTCGGCTCGGCTGTCCTCGTGCGGAAAGTACTCGAGCAGCCCTTCGCCGCGCAGCAACTCGGCCTTCTGGCCGTGGATCGCGTCGAGCGCGGCCTCATTCAGTGCGCCGGCGTCGAGGGCGGCGCGCGCCACCACCTGCCGCGCCTGGTTCAACGTCAGGCCGCCGAGCGACCGTACGAGCTCGCCCTGCTTTCCCAGCTCGAGATCGACGCGCAGCCGGTGGCGTGCGCGCAGGCTCGAAGCCACCGTGCCCACGACCTCGGCGAGCTCGTCGGGCCGCGGCAGCTCGAGCTCGAAGTAGGTCGCAAAGTGATCCAGCTCCTGGGGGAGTTCGAGCGAGTTCGCGGTCAGCACGAGCAGCGAGGTGCTCTCGACGAAGACGCTGCACACCTCGCGCATGCGCCGCACGACGCCGGGGTCCTGCAGGTAGCTGCCGAAGTCCTTCAGCAGGAAGACCGCCTCGACCGTGAGCGTGCGTATGTGCGCGAGCAGTTCGCGCGGCTCCACGGTCTGGCCGAGCACGCGGCCGTCGTCCGTACGCAGGCCGGTCGACGCCGACCACTCGAAGACCGGCAGGCCGATCTCGTCCGCGGCGGCCACGATCACCTCGCGGGCGCGCGCCTCCTCGTCGGTCTCCATCACCAGGAGCGCGTGGTACGACAGGATCAACGTGCGCAGGTCGTGAACGCTCGTGGTGGGACTCGCCTCGCCCATCCCGTCGGAATCGGCCGCTCCGCCCCCCACTTGAGGAGACTCGAGGCGGACGGGTTGCCGAGATTCCGTTCCCGGGACGGCCGCTTGGGCGGGCAATTTCCGCTTGACGAAAATACGAATAAAAGACGAAACTCCGCAGGTGACCTCGACCGCCCGCTTGCAGAGACCGCTCTCCACGGACCCAGGGGCCCCCGAGGGACCCCGGGAGAGGCGAGAAGCGCTGCTGGAGTCCCTGAGGGATGCCGGTCTCCTCGGTCAGGTCCGGGTGGGGGTTCCTCTCCCGGCCGAGCGCCCCTCGTACCCCCGGCGGAGCTTGGACGGTCCCCTCCCCCACCCGTACGTCCGACCCGCGGAGGGCGGGGCCGATTCCTGCCCGATCGGCCTCGACTCCCTCCTCCGGCCCTGCGAGCGCCCGGCCCACGGGCGCCTGATCGAGCTGGTGGGCTCGCCCTCCTCGGGGCGCACCGCCCTGGCCTACCGGCTGGCGGCGGGAGCCGCCGCGCGCGGCGAACTCGTGGGCTGGGTCGACCCCGGAGACGCGCTCGACCCGCGCTTCCTGCGCCGCTCGGGACTCGACCTGGAACGCCTGCTGTGGGTCCGCCCGCGGCGCATCGAGGCGACGCTCCGGTCGGCGGAACTGCTGCTCAAGACCGGCTTCGCGCTGGTCGTGCTCGACCTCGACGGCATGCCCCCGGCCGCGCTGCGGCAGTGCGGTCCACCGGTCTGGTCGCGGCTGCTGCGCGCGGTGCGCGGCGCGCGTGCCACGGCCGTGCTGATCGGCCGCGAGCGGGTCATGGGCTCGTTCGCCACGCTCGGACTCTGCGCCGAGCGCTCCAGTGCGCTCTTCGACCGGGGACTGTTCGAGGGCCTGGAGGCGTTCGCCTCGGTGGTGCGCAATCGCACGGGCCCGACGGACAGCGAGCTCCCGTTCCGCGTCCTGCACCGTCCGTAGGCGGGCCGTGTCCCGCATCGCCTGCCTGCTCGTGCCCGACGTGCCTCTGGCCGCCGCCCTGCGCGCCGAGCCCGAGCTGCGCGGACGCAAGCTCGCCGTCGTCGCCTACGGGCAGACCGGATCGGGCGGGCAGACCGGGTCGGACGGACAGATCGTGTCGGGCCGGATGCGCGGACTGACCCCCGCGCAGGCGCGCGCGATCGACCCCGACCTGACTACGCGCCGGCTCTCGATCGAGGGCATGCACTCGGTGCAGGAGGCCCTGGTCGACGTCGCCCTGTCGGTGACGCCGCGCGTGGAGGACACCCGTCCCGGGCAGGTGCACCTCGACCTGGCCGGAACGCGCGCGCTCTTTCCGAGCGAGCGCGGACTGGCCACGGCGCTGGAGACACGGCTCGCGGGCGTGGGGCTCGACGACACACGCATCGGCATCGGCCCCTCGGCCACCGTCGCGGAGCTCGCCGCGCGGCACTGCGACGGCGGGATCATCGTGAGCGAGGGCGAGCGCGAGTCGTTTCTCGCCCCGCTTCCGCTCGACCTGCTCGACCCACCCGACGAGATCTTCGACCGGCTCACGCGTTGGGGCCTGCACACGCTGGGCGAGCTGGCGAACCTGCCGCAGGCGGCGCTCGGCGCGCGGCTCGGCGAAGAGGGCGTACGGCTGGCGCGGCGCGCGCGCGGCGCCGACCTGCAGCCGTTCCGGCCGACGCCTCCGCGGCTACGCTTCGAGGAGTCGGCCGAGACCGGGCACCCCGTCGACAACCTGGAGGCGCTGGCGTTCCCGCTGCGCAGCGTGAGCGACCGGCTCGGCCGACGCCTGCGCGTGCGCGGACTCGCGGCCCGGGAGCTTCGCCTCGAGCTCACCCTCGAGAGCGGGCGCGGCTTCGCCCGCAACATCGGACTGGGCGCGCCCACGACGGAGGCGCGCGTGATCACGTCGCTGGTGCGGCTGGCGCTCGAGGCCGACGCACCGGCCGAGCCCGTCGAGGCGCTGCGGCTGATCGCGACGCCGGGCCAGCTCGAGACCGCACAGCTCGACCTGTTCCTGCCGCCGCTTCCCGCGCCCGCCGAGTTGGCGATCACCGTGGCGCGGCTCGAGGCGCTCTGCGGCACCGGCCGGGTCGGCGCGCCGGGAGTCGAGGACACCCACCGGCCCGACGCCGCGCGGCTCGAGCCCTTCGAGACGAGCCGCCCCTCGGAATCGGGACCGGAGCCGGAGCCGTCCGTCCCCGCCCCGGCCATGGCCCTGCGCGCGTTCCGGCCGGCACAGCGCGTGCGTGTGCGCGTGCACGACGGACTCCCGCAACGCGTCGACGGGCTGTCCTCCGCAGCGATCCAGGGCGCCCTCGTCGTGTCGCAGCGCGCGGGACCTTGGCGGCTCTTCGGGGAGTGGTGGGGCGAGCGCTGCTTTGCGCGCGACTACTTCGACGTCGAGCTCTCCGACCGCGGCGTCTACCGCATGTACCACAACCTGCAGGACGACAGCTGGTACGTGGATGGAATCTACGACTGACCGAGCACCGACGCGTAGGTCGCGGCCACCCGCTCGACCTGCTTGCGCAGGTCGAAACGCTCGCAGGCATCGCGTCGCGCCTCCTCGCCCATCCGCGCTCTCTTCTCCGGGTCGCGCCACAGTTCGAGCAGGGCGGCCGACAGGGCGGGCACCGATTCCTCGACGCTGTATCCGTTCCGTCCGTCGTGCACGAGCTCGGGGAGAATGCCGCGCCGCGTGCACACCACGGGGACTCCCGACGCCAGCGCCTCGCGCACCGCGCGCGCCGTGCCGTCGGTGCCCGGAACCATGAACAGCTTCACGTCGAGCGCGCGCAAGACCGCGGGGAACTCGTCTCCCTCGAAGTAGCCGGGAAAGAACACGACCCGTCCGAGCAGACCGCGTTCGCGCGCCGGCGTGCGCGCCACGCGTGCGAGCTTGCTGCCCCGTCCGATGACCACGAGACGGAATCCGGGACACTGCTTCGAGACCTCTTCGGCCACGTCGAGCAGCAGGTCGAAGCGGCGCTGCGGCTGCACGCGGGCGACGATCCCCGCCACGAAGTCGTCCGGCCCGAAGCCCAGGTGCGAGCGCAGGTTCGGAAGGTCGGCGCCGGGGCGAAACCGCTCCAGGTCGACGGCCGAGTCGATCTGCACCACGCGCTCCGCGTCGAAGCCGCGCCCCAGCAACGCCTCTCGCATTCCGCCAGAGAACACGAAGACCGCCGCCGCGCGCCGCATCAACGCGAGGTCGGCGCGGGGCGTGCGGTGGGGCTCGGTGTCGTAGAGCGTGCGCACGAACGGGATGCCCGCGTCACGAGCCGCGCGGGCGGCGATGCGCATGTCGTTCGGCAGATGGCAGTGGACCAGGTCGAACTTCTCGTCGGCCAGGATCCGCCGCAGCCGGCGCCGGTCCGGGACGTCCAGCCAGAATGCACGGTGCTTCGAGAGCGACAGGTCGGTGATCGGCCGTACCCCCCACGCCGCCGACTTGTCGACGACGTGGTTCACGGCGGCGTTCTTGACGTAGCCACTGCTGCGGAACACCGCGTCGATGCCGGCCTCGCGCAGGCTCGCCGCCAGGGCCACGGCCGGTTCGGCCGGCCCCGTCCACTTGTAGTTGCTGAACAGGTGAAGCACGCGCACGGCGCCCGACCCTAGCAAACCCCTGGCGGACGGGCGGGTCTACAGCGCCAGGCCGGTAGAAACCTGCAGCGCGTCGACGAACTGCTGCACCGTCTCGGGCACGGCGAAGCGCATGGCGTGGGCGCGTGCCCGCGCAGACAGATTCGCGCGCATCTGCGGATCTTCGAAGCGGCGGATCGCCCGGACCCAGGCGTCGACGTCGAAGACGTCGTCCACCAGCATCCCGCCGTCGCCGATCGCCTCGGGAATGCCCCCGCGCGCACTGCCGATGCTCGGCACGCCGGCCGCACCGGCCTCGACGAAGACGCGGCCGAAGGGCTCGGGCCAGATCGACGGACCGATCAGCACGCGGGCCCGCGCATAGGCGGCGCGCATGTCGGACTGCCACCCGGCGAGCTCGACGTTCGGCAGGCTCCCCAGGTCGCGCCGGGCGCGTCGCCGCGCGTGCCCGGCGACGAGAAAGTGCGTCTCGGGCATGCGGCGCGCGACCTGCGCGACGATAGGCAGGCCTTTCACGTACTGCGGCTTGACGAAGAGCACGCAGTCGCCGGGCTCCTTGGGCACCTCGATTCCCTCGACCGAGGTAAAGGGATGCACGACCGCCGATTCCAGACCCAGCAGCTTCGAGATCACCTGCTGCATGTAGTGGCTGTTCGCCACGACGAGCGTCGCGTCGCGCAGGCCCTGGCGGTAGGCGGCCAGGTTCCGGCGCATCGGCCCTCCGGCGATCCGGTGCCGCCAGCTCAGACATTCGCGGCAGTCGAGCGTGCAGTCGCGCAGGGGGTCGCGGTCGCGGAACTGGCGGGGGCAGAACATGCTGTAGGCGCGTACGAACACCACCACGGGAACTCCCCGGGCACGCGCGGCCGCGACACTGCTGTAGAGCAGGCGCTGCTGTGTCAGGACCAGGTCGGCCGGATGTTCGGTCAGCTGCCGCTCGACGATCGCGCTCCACTCGTCGTTCCAGCGCAGGGCGTCGCGGTCGCCGTCGCGGACGAAGCGCGCGCGGCTCAAGGGGTGCGACTCGACGCGGACCTCGCCGTCCATGCGCGTCTCGCGCTCTCGGTCGTGCTGGAGCGTGCAGACCTCGTGACCGCGCGCCGCCAGACCCTGGGCGAGCGCGCGGACCGACTTCTCGGCGCCGCCGGTGCCGTGGTCGTAGTTGTCTACCGAGACCAGGATCTTCATCGGCCCGCCTCGCGTCTCC
>JAFDDB010000188.1 GCA_019311115.1 Deltaproteobacteria bacterium | reverse complement strand
CCGCGGGTCGTCGGGCCGCAGCGCCAGGTAGCGCGTCAGCGCCGCCTCCGCGTCGGCGAAGCGCCCCGCCGAGACGAGGATGCGGCCACGCAGGAAGCCGAGATCCGCTAGCGCAGGCTCGATCCGCCGCGCCTGCTCGATGTCCGCAAGCGCCGCGTCCCAGTCTCCGTGCGCGTGGTAGACGCCTGCCCGCTGTAGATAGGGCTGCGCCATGCCCGGTGCGATCGAGATCTGCTCCGCAGCGGCCTCGACCCGCTCGTTGAACGTCGCGTGGGCCCGGGCACCCGACGGCAGGCTGCAGACCGCCAACAGCGCCACGGCGAGGAGGGCCGCAGGCACGGTCGAGCGAGCAGCAACCAGGGGGGAGCCAAGCATCCGCTGAAGGGCCTCGACCCGACTATACGCGAGTCCTCCGGCGCCGGGCCCGATCCCGGCCCGGCGACGGGGGCCGCCGGGGCCGGGGTATGATGGGGCGCCATGCCGGAGTCCTCCGCCCGCGCCGAACTGAGCCACGACACCTCGCGCCTGCTCCAGTACCTGCGCTTCGCGGGCTCCCTGAACGTCCCGTCGATGGTGCTGATGGTCGGCCTGTACGTGATCGCGCCCACGCCGCTCCTTCTGTGGCTCGGTGTGGCGATCGCGGTGAACTGCTGTTGCATGGTCACGGCGTACCGGCTCGCGCTGCGCGATCGGCCGGGACCCGCCTCGATCTGGTACTCCGCCGGGCTCTGGGCCCTGTCGCTCTCCATCGCAGTCATGGGCCTGCCGGCCTTCGCCGTGTCGATCGGGCTCGCGTTCCTCGGCTTGGTGGTGGTCGTGCCCTACGTGCCGAGAGCCGTCCTGTTCCGGCTGACGCTGATCTGCACCGGGGTGGTCGCCGTGCAGGGGCTGATGGTCGGGATGGGGCCGATCCTGCCGTTGGACCCGATTCCCTCCGCGGTCGTGCCGGTCATCATGTCGGTCGGGGCGGTCGTCGTGGTGGCCGCCTGCGCGGTATCGGTGTGGCACACGCGAGCGACGCTGGCCGAGGCCATGACGCGGCTCGAAGAAGCCAACCTCGGCCTGCAGGAGTCGGAGCGCCTGCTCGAGGACAAGGTCCGGGCGCGGACGGCGCAGCTCGAGGGCTCCCGAGCGCAGCTCGCGAGCGCCCGCGACGGGGCGCTCGCCGCCAACCGCCACAAGTCCGAGTTCCTCGCCAGCATGTCGCACGAGCTGCGCACGCCGCTGAACGCGATCCTGGGCTTCTCCGAGGTGCTGCGCGAGAAGATCTTCGGCGACGTGAACGAGAAGCAGGACGAGTACCTGCGCGACATCCACACGTCGGGCCAGCACCTGCTCTCGCTGATCAACGACGTCCTGGACCTGTCCAAGATCGAGGCGGGGCGTCTCGACCTGTCGCTGTCGAGGTTCTCGCTGGCGGACACGCTCGAGGACGCGATGGTCCTGACCAAGGAACGCGCCAGCCGGCGCCGAGTGGAGCTGAGCTGCCAGGTCGATCCGGACCTGGGCGCCATCGACGCGGACGAGCGCAAGGTCAAGCAGGTGCTGATCAACCTGCTCTCGAACGCGGTCGAGTTCACGGGCGCCGGAGGCAGGGTCACGGCTCGCATTCGCGAGCGGGGTGACTCGCTCGAGGTCTCGGTCGAGGACACGGGGATCGGCATCTCGGAGTCGGACCGGGCCGCGATCTTCGACGAGTTCCGGCAGGCCGGGACCGGGACCGACGGGGTGGCCGCGAACAAGCACGCCGGGACCGGCCTCGGGCTGGCCGTCTCGAAGCGGCTCGTCCATCTGCACGGCGGGCGGATCTGGGTCGAGAGCGAGCCGGGCCGGGGCAGCGCCTTCTACTTCACGCTGCCGCGCGAGTCGGCCGGAGCCTGACGATGGCGGGCGAACTCATCCTGGTGGTCGAGGACAACCCGCTGAACCTGAAGCTGCTGCGCGACGTACTGGGTGCGCGCGGCTACCGCGTCGCCGAGGCCACGACCGCGGAGGAGGGCATCGGCATGGCGAAGAGCCAGCTGCCCGCCCTGATCCTGATGGACGTCCGGCTCCCGGGCATGGACGGCATCGCCGCGCTCGCCGAGCTGCGCAAGGACGCGGCGACCCGCGAGATTCCCGTGGTCGCGATCACCGCGTCGGCGATGCCCGATGAGCGTCGCGACATCCTCGCGGCCGGCTTCGACGGCTACCAGGCCAAGCCGTTGAGCCTGAAGGACCTGCGGGCCGAGGTGCAGCGCTTCGTCGGGGCCTAGAGTCCGCCGATCGCGGCCATGACCTCTTCGGGCCGGGCGCGCTGGCGGTACGTCTCGGTCTCGTAGGTCCAGCGCACGATGCCCTTCCCGTCGACGAGGATCGAGGTCGGAAACGCGATGTCTCCCGTCCCCGCAGCGCCGGGGGCGTCGCGATGCACGATGTTGAGCTTGTCGAGCAGGACCATCTGGCTGTCGCTCAGGAAGGTGAAGCGGCTCTTCAGCCTTTCCTGCAACCCCTTCGACGTTGCAGGGGGATCGACGCTGACCGCGTACAGCTCGACGCCGGCCGCGGAGATCTCGTCGTAGTAGTTGTCGAGCTGGACCAGCTCGAGGCGGCAGAAGGGTCACCAGTCTCCGCGGTAGAAGACGTACAGCGCCGGCCGGCCCCCGTCGGAGGACTCGGAGGAGGACTCGGAGGGCTCGAAGGAGGAGTCGAACGTGTGGAGCCGGCCGTCCTGGTCGACGAGCGAGTACGAGGGGAAGGGATCGCCCACCGCCAGTGCGAGCCGATGGTTGGGCAGCGAGCTCAAAGTGGTGAAGTACACGGTGAGGAGGCCGGCCAGCAGCACCTGCACGGGCACGATCGGCCACTTGTACCAGCGGGGCGCGCGCACCAGGCTGTAGACGCCGAGCCCGGCTCCCGCGAGAGCGGGCGCGATCAGCGCCCACGGGACGCGGGCGTGGATCATCTGCTGGAAGCCGAAGCCCAGCTCGCCCTGCTCGGAGACGGCGACGTTTCCGATGAACACGCCGACCGCGCCGAGGACGAGTGCGATCGAGAGCAGGAAGATCAGCACCGCAGGCCGCGCCTACTTTCCCTGCTTGGCGGCCAGCTTCTTCTGCTTCTTCTCTTTTGCGGTGAGCTTGGGCTTGTTCGACTTCGCGCTGCTCTTCTTCTTGTCTTTGTTCGCCATCGACGTGTCTCCCCGGCTTCGCTGACCCAGACGATCCCGGCCGACAGCCCGGTTGTCAATCCAGGCCGGCGCTACTTCGGCGAGAACCACTCCGGCGCGGTGCGCGACCGGGTGGCGAGGAGCTGGACGCAGACGCTGGGCTCCTCCTTCTCCTCGGACTTGCGGAAGCGGCTCACCAGCGGCTGGGTCGGTCGCAGGACGTTCGAGATCATGCCGCGCGCGAGCGTCCGGGCCAGGCTTCGGGGCGTCGGCCGGTAGCGCGGATCGGCGAGCGGGCCGGTCACCTCCACCGTCGCCGCTACGCTCACGAGCGCCGGGTCGCTTACGTGCGGCGTCAGGATCACGTCGAGCTCGTCGCGGCCGAGGTCGATCGTCCCCGTGCCGGTGACGGACACTTCGGTCCCCTGCAACAGGACGCGCTCGATCCGGGCCACGCCGTCGTCGATCAGCAGCTCGACGAGCGCGCACTGGACCGGAGCCGCTCCTTCCCGCCGCGGCAGTCGGAACGCCACGTTGAAGAAGTTGTGGACGAACATCTGGCTCCAACGAGTCGCGAGCGAGCCTTCGCGGAGCATCGCCTGGAAGCTCCCATCCAGGTTCCGGAGCATCTCGTCCTTCGACGCGCCGCGCGTTCGCAGGTGAGCGAGCAGGTCGAGCGTGCCCGCGGACTCGGGCTGCTTCTCGAGCTGCGAGAGCGTCTGCGTCAGATCCATGTTCCGGACCACGGCGCGCAGCTCGAGCCGAGGCCGCGGGGTGCTCGCGTCGACCAGCACGTAGGCCCGCGTCTCCCCCTGATCCGTCGTCGTCGTGAAGTTCCTCACCTCGAGCTCACCGTCTTCGAGGTCGACCTCCGCGTGCGCGTCGCGGATCTCGAGGTCGCTGAGCCCGGTGACGCGATCGGCGTCCAGCACCAGGTCGAGGTCGAGCTCTCGCAGGGCGGAGAAAAGGGAGTCCCCGGCGGCGGCGCGCAGATCCGCCGCCGGCTTCGGCGGCTCGGCCCAGCCCCCAGGGGAGATCCCGACGTCGGGAAGGTGCAGGTAGCTCGACTGGAGACGCGCCTTGATGCGGGGACGGTCTCCGCCGGCGAAGCTCGCGGTCCAGTCGCCCTCGAGCCTGGACTGGTTGACGCGCAGGCTCCCTTTTGAGGCCAGGTGCTCGTCCGAGCCCTGGAGCCGCCCGCTGAACTCGAGGGGGCCGAGGTCCGGGAGGTCCACATCG
Organism: Deltaproteobacteria bacterium; assembly: GCA_019311115.1. Taxonomy (GTDB): domain Bacteria; phylum Myxococcota_A; class UBA9160; order SZUA-336; family SZUA-336; genus JAFDDB01. Next base: position 1,362 of record JAFDDB010000188.1, on the reverse strand, counting down.
AAGAGGTCTCCCAGGAGCTTGAGGCTCTTCGCGTGCAACTGCGCGTCGACCTCCATCTCGTTCCAGCCCGCCAGGTCGTCGAGCGTGCCGCGGATGTGGACGTCGAGGATCTCCTCCGTACCCCCGCGCACTTCGAACCGCTCCAGGCCGAGCGCGCCATCGGCGTCCGTCAGGCGTCCCCGGCCCTCGAACGAGCCGATCTTCGGAGGTGAGCGGTTCAGGTAGGCCGCGGCGTGGCGCAGGTCGGCGCCGCCGAACTCGGCTTCGAGTTCGACTCCCTGGAACGCGAGGACATCGCGGATCTGTCCGTCCACCCGGATCCAGGCGGACTCGGGGTCGCCGATGTCGATGTCGATCTCGTCGAGCAACAGCGCGCCGTCGCGGTCGCGAAGGCGTGCGCTGGCGACGACCGGACCGACGGGGGGTAGGGGGACGTCCAAGTCGAGCGCGGCCCCGAGGGCGCGCAGGTCGCGCGCCTCGAGCCGGCCTCGCAGGTCGAGCTCGGTGATCTTGCTCAGGTCGTCGTACTCGCCGCGGACGACGAGCTTCACGCGATCCGCCTGTGCGATCTGTGCCTCTCCGCTGACACCCAGACTGCCGTCGTCGTCCGACATGTGCGCGGTGGCTTCGAGCCTGCCCGTTTCGGGAAGGTCGAGCTCGAAGAACATGCGGAGCACGCTCGGGTCGTCCGCCTCGATGCTCAGCTCGAGCTCGACGCCGCGGAACTCGATCGCGTCGCGCACGGAGCCCGTCAGGCGCAGCTGGACGGGCGAGCGGTGGATCGTCTGCGCCACGAACCGCTCCACGCCGAGCACGCCACCGGCGTCGGAGAGGTGTGCGGTCAGCGTGAGGCCCCCCATCGACGGAATCCGCCGCCTGGCATCGGGCGCCAGCGAGGACAGCTCGGGCAGCCGGCCCGAGACCGTGACGTCGACGCCGCTGAGCTCGCGCGGAGAGGCGAGCGTCCCCCGCGCCTCCAGTTCGGCGCCTAGCAGCTTCCCGCGCAACGCGACCGGGTACGGAGCCGTTGGCTGGAGCAGCTCCGCCAGCGGCCCGAACTCACCGTCCAGGTCGAAAGGGCTGCCGTCGAGCTGGCCCTCGGCCCACAGGACCATTCCACCATCCTTGTCCCGGATGCCGAGCTCGGCGATCTCGACCGAGGTCACCGCGTCGCTGCCCGCCGACCGGAACGAGACGTGCGCGTTCTCGATCTCGATCCGGCCGATACGCACCTCGATGGGGTCGTCAGTCGGCGCCGCGCTGGCGTCGAGCCGCTCGGGCAGCGGCACGACGGTCCCTTCGGCGTCGGCCTCCAGGTGCACGTCGACGTCGGTCAGGTACGCGTACCGGATCTCGTAGATC
>JAFDDB010000015.1 GCA_019311115.1 Deltaproteobacteria bacterium | reverse complement strand
CCCAGCGCCAGGCCGACCGAAGTCGAGCGCCGCTCGGTCGCCGCGCGCAGCGCGCCGCCGACGGCGCTCCGCACGCGCTCGGCGTCCATTCCCTTTTCCTTGCCCAGGCCCAGCAGCATGACGCGCCTGGGACCGCTGCTTCCGTCCGGGTCCGGTCCCGGAAGGTAGACGCGCTCGCCCTTCTTGCCCTCGAACGTGCCGGCGTCCAGGTGCTCCTGGATGCGTCCGCCGAGCGCGGCGTCGAGCGCGCGAGCCCGGCGGGGAACGCGCTCGGCCTGCGTGAGCGCGATCACGAGCACGTCGGCCGGGGTATGAAGCGGGTCCCGTCGGGTGACGCGGACGTCCATGGTCTCCCCCCCTGTCGTTCGTTCCGGTCTGTTCCGGTCCGTTCCGAGTACCTTTGGGTTCCCGGTTGCCGCGCGATCATAGGGGATGCGCGCGTGCCGTGGACAGCCGTCGCTGCCGCGGTACGTTGTCCCGCCTGACCTCTCCCTCGGTCACGTCGATTCTCCCCGGGGTGCGAGATGCTTGAACTGATTCTGGAGGCGGGCTGGGTCGCCAAGCTCGTCCTGCTGGTCCTCTTCGTGGCTTCGGTCGCCTCGTGGGCGGTCATCGCCTTCAAGTGGATCGAGTACCGGCGCGCCGAAGCCGACACCGAGGACTTCCTCGAGGCCTACATCGAGCGGCCCCCCGAGGGTGCGTTCGACGTGGCGAAGCGCTGCGGGGGCAGTCCCCTCGCGGCCATGTACGCCGCCGGCTACCGCGAGCTCGCGCAGCTCCTGAAGCTCCAGGGCACCGACGGTGACGTGACGCTCGAGCAGGTCGAGCTGGTGCTGCGGCGCGTCCGCTGGGTGAAGACGTCCGAGGCGCATCGCCTGGAACGCGGGCTGGCGTTCCTGGCCACCACCGGAAGCTCCGCCCCGTTCATCGGGCTCTTCGGGACGGTGATCGGGATCATGTCGGCGTTCCAGGACATCGGCGCCGCCGGGTCCGCCAGCCTGGCGGTGGTGGCGCCGGGCATCGCCGAGGCGCTGGTGGCCACGGCGGCGGGCCTGGCCGCCGCGATCCCCGCGGTGATCGCCTACAACTACGCCAACGCCCGCATGGTCCAGATGCTCGAGCGCATCGAGGACTTCCAGCTCGAGCAGGGCGAGGCGCTGCGGCAGGCCGCCTCGCGCGTCCAATGAGCCGCGCAATGAGCAGCGGGCGGGAAGGGCGGCGAGTGGGCGCAGGCACGGGAGCCTAGACGTGGGCGCCATGGGTTCCGCGGGGAGCGGGCGCCGGCGCGGCGCGATATCCGAGATCAACGTCACGCCACTCGTCGACGTGATGCTCGTGCTGCTGATCATCTTCATGATCACGGCGCCGCTCATCCAGCAGGGCATAGAGGTGCAGCTGCCGAAGACGCAGTCCGAGGGACTGACGTCGGACGAGGAGCGGCTGGTCGTGACGGTGAAGCGTGACGGGAAGATCTTCGTCCAACGGGCCGAGGTGAAGCTCGCGGAGCTCGAGCAGAAGATGCGCATCATCTTCGAGACCCGGGGCAACAAGGAGGTCTTCCTGCGTGCCGACACCAAGGTCGCCTACGGCAACGTGGCGAAGACGCTCTCGGCGCTGCGGCGCGCCGGCGCGACCCGCGTCGGCATGGTGACCGAGCCCGACGTGTGAGCAGCCTTCTCATGAGCCCGGTTCCGCTCTGGGCCAGCGATGCGTTCCGGCGCTGGATCGGCTACAGCGCAGCCGCGCACGCGGTCGCGATGATCGTCATCGCCGTCGGGCCGGGTGTGAGCAGCGCGCCGCCGCCACCGCCGATCTTCGTGGACCTGGTCGCGGCTCCGCCGCAGCCGAAGGCCAGGCGGAGCCAACCCGCCAAGCGGCGCCAGGTCGTCGACGAGGCCGTGGTCATCCCGAAGCAGCCGAAGGCCAGCCGCTCGAAGCCCAAGCCGAAGCCCGAGCAGGCGCCGGCGAAGGCGGAAGAGAAGGCGCCCAGTGCCGCCGACATCCTGGCCCAGCTTCGCACGAAGGTCGCGTCGCGTACGGCGCGTACCTCCGGGACGCTGCAGGGGCGCGAGGGCCGGCCCGAAGACCCGGAGCTGGCGGCCTACAAGGCCCGCGTCATGAGTTGCCTCTACGAGCACTGGGCGGGAGCGCGGGCGTTCAGCCGGAGTCCGGAGCTCGAGGTGCAGTTCCAGGTCAAGATCACCGCCACCGGCGGCGTGCGCTCGGTGTCGATGACGCGTTCGTCCTCGAACCGCTATCTGGACGAGTCGGCGGAGCGCGCCGTCTGGAAGTGCGAGCCGTTCGACGCGCCGCCAAACGGCGTGTCGCAGCTCAACCTGACGTTCAACCCGGCGGACCTCGTCTGATGCGCAGGTTCGTGCTTGTCGGCGCGGCGCTGCTCGCCGTCCTTGCGGCGCCGGCGGCCGCGCAGGGCCCGATCGACATCCGAGTGCAGGGCTCGGCCGGCCGCGATCTGCGCGTCGCCGTGCAGCGCTTCGCCGCGGACGACTTCTCCATCGAGCACGTCATGCCGTTCGACGAGGAGCTGGGCGGGGCCCTCGTCCACGGGGCCTCGTTCGAGGTCGTCGACCCGGACGCCTTCCTGGAGCCACGGCAGACCGAGAACCTGGACCACTCCTTCATCCTCTGCGAGAACTGGGCGGGCATCGGTGCCGACGTGCTGGTCGAGGGGCGACTCGAGCGCCGCCGCTCCGCCGTGCGCGTGCGCTACCGCATCTGGGACATCCAGCGCTGCAAGCTGCAGGGCCGCGCGGGCTACATCGACGCGCCACCGGACCGCGTCTGGGCGGCCGCGCGCAGGCTCGCCGACGAGGTGGCGCTCCGCTTCACCGGCCGGCGGGGCGTGGCCTCGACCCAGATCGCATTCGTTTCCGACCAGAGCGGTAACAAGGAGGTCTACGTGATGGAGGCGGACGGCTCACGCCGCCGCGCCGTGACGAAGAACGGCCGCATCAACCTGTTCCCAGCCTGGTCGAGTGACGCCGAGGCGCTGCTCTACACCTCGTACCGTAGTGGCCGCTCCGACATCTGGACCGTGTCGCGCGGATCGCGCCCCGGCGGCCGCCTGATCGACCTGCCGAACGAGAAGTACCGGGGGATCTTCGGCCCGATCGACGGGCAGGTCACGATCGTGATGAACGAGAACGGAAACACGGACCTGTTCCTCGGACGGGAGGACGGACGCGGCCTGCGGCGACTCACGCGTTCGCGGGCGATCGACGTCTCGCCGACGTGGTCCCCGGATGGCAAGCGCCTGGTCTTCGCGTCGGACCGGGCGGGCAGCCTGCAGATCTACATGCGCGATATGGGCACGGGTGAGGTGCAGCGCCTCACCTTCAAGGGCAACTACAACGCGAGTCCCGCCTGGTCACCGACCGGCGAATGGATCGCGTATGCGGCGCGGACGGGCACCAACTTCGACCTGTACCTGCTCGATCCCGAGACGGGCTACACGACGCCACTGATGATCCACCCGCGAAGCGACGAGACGCCGATCTGGTCCCCGGACGGCCGCAAGCTCGCCTTCACGTCCGACCGGCGGGGACGGAAGGAAATCTACGTCATCGACGTGGACGGGCGGAACCTTCGCCGGCTGACCCACGGCTTCGGCAATTGTTCCAACCCGGCCTGGTCGCCTTGGACCGACTGACGGTCTCTATTGCGCTCTGGCCCACTTGCGCTCTAATTTGGATCCGTTCGGAGAACCCCTGGGGGGGCTGCGGCCGGGCCAATGGTGCACGACGAGCGTGTGCTCGTAGCGAGTCCGCACCGGCCCGCGAGGCAAACGGCCGCGGAGCAAAGGAGGGTTTCAGCGTGGTGAAGCGACTTGTGGGATGTGTTCTGGCGGGGCTCTTCGCCTTTGCCTGCCAGTCGAGCGGTACGGGGCAGACCCCGTCCTCGAGGGGCGGAAGCGATGGCGGTTTCGGACCCGAGGCCGACCTGCCCAAGCATGGCTCGATGTCCGGAGGTGCGGAGACGTCGCTCGGCGAGCTCCGGACCATCTACTTCGACTTCGACGACTTCGGGCTCCGGTCCCGTGCGAAGCAGGATCTCCAGCACAACGCCGGCCTGCTCTCCAAGCGTTCCGACTCGCGCGTCGAGATCCAGGGCAACTGCGACGAGCGCGGCACCGAGGAGTACAACCTGGCGCTGGGCAAGAAGCGCGCGGAGGCTGCACGGCGTTACCTGATCGACCTGGGCGTGAAGTCGTCGCAGATCACCACGATCAGCTTCGGCGAAGAGAGCCCGGTCGTGCGTGCCAGTAACGAGGCCGCCTGGGCCAAGAACCGGCGCGACGACTTCGTCCTGAGGTAGGCGGCGTTGAACCTGCGAGTGGCCGCCGTCGTGCTGGCGCTCGCGGCCTTCACCGGTTGTGTGACGGTTCCGGAGTTCCGGAAGCTCGAGCGCGAGGTCGTCGAGCTGAAGCGCGGCTCCGAGGCCGGTGGCGGGGCGAGCGGCGCTCGCCTGGCCGACCTGGGTGAAGAGGTCGCCGGCCTGCGCGACGAGGTCGCGCGATTGCGTGGGGCCGTGGAACAGGCCCAACACTCCGCCGAGAGCGCGATGGAGGAGGCGCGCAGGGCCCAGCAGGCGCCGCCCGCGGGAAGCACCGCCTCCGGCGGCGCGCCCTCGGGGGCCGGAGCCGGCGCTGGCGCGGGGACCGGCGTGGTGGCGGGCACGGCGGCTGGCAGCGCGCGAGAGGAGATCAGCGCCTACGAGGAGGCCTTCACGCTCTACCGGGCCAAGGAGTACGAGGCCGCCATTGACCGGTTCGGGGCCTTTCTACAAACTCACCCGTCTTCCGACTACGCGGACAACGCCCAGTTCTGGCTCGCCGAGTGCTACTTCAAGCTCGGGGACTACGAGCAGGCCGTGTTGGCGTTCGAGGAAGTGGTCGAGAAGTTCCCCAAGGGCAACAAGGTTCCCGACGCGCTCTACCGGCAGGGAATCGCGATGCTCGAGATCGGGAGGGAGACCGGGCAGGAGGCCAGGTACCGCCCGGCGGCGCGACAGATTTTCGAACGGTTGGTCTCGAATTACCCCGAATCCGAGCGTGTCCCAGAGGCACGACGACAGCTGGAGAAGTTGGGCACGTGAGGAAGAGCGAGCAGCAGAGGTTCGGGAAGATTCTCGACGGAATGAAGAAAGAGCTTCTCGACAACGCGAAGCGCGCGATCGCCGGGGACATCCACTTCGATCCGGACGACTTTCCCGACGAGATCGACAGCGCGTCGTCCGAGAGCGAGCTCGCCTTCATCGGGCGGCTGCGCGAGCGCGAGCGCGCCTTGATCCAGAAGATCGACAAGGCGCTGTTGCAGATCGAAGAGGGCAGCTACGGCCGGTGCCAGTCCTGCGAAGAGGACATCGGCAGCGCACGGCTCAAGGCCCGCCCCGTCGCCGACCTCTGCATCGACTGCAAGAGCCAGCAGGAGCGCCTCGAGCGCTAGTTCCCGGCTCTCCCGCCAGCCTCCGGAGGACTCCGTGTCCCTGATCCTGGGCATCGAGTCGTCGTGTGACGATCTCGCCGCCGCGCTGGTGCGCGACGGCACGCAGGTCCTGGCGTCGGTCGTCCAGAATCAGGACGACGTGCACGCCCCGTTCGGCGGCGTCGTTCCGGAGCTCGCGAGCCGGGACCACGTGCGTCACGTGTACGGCACCGTCGAGCGCTGCCTGCGCGAGGCCGGCGTGTCGATGGACGCCGTCGACGGCATCGGCGTGACCGGCGGTCCAGGCCTGATCGGGTCGCTGCTCGTCGGCCTGTGCTTTGCCAAGGCGCTGTCCTACCAGACGGGCAAGCCGCTACTCGGCGTACACCACATCGAGGGCCACCTGGCGTCGGCGCGGCTCGGAGACGAGCCGCTCGACCTGCCCTACGTGGGCTTCGTCGTGTCGGGCGGCCACACGGCGCTCTACCACGTGGAGACGCTGTCGCGGATCGAACTGCTCGGGCAGACGCGCGACGACGCCGCGGGCGAGGCGTTCGACAAGATCGCGAAGCGGATGGGGCTCCCCTACCCGGGAGGGCGCGAGATCGACCTGCTGGCCCGCGAGGGGCGGGGCGACGCGTTCGACTTTCCGCGGCCCATGCTCCGCCAGGGCTTCGAGTTCAGCTTCTCGGGCCTCAAGACGGCGGTCGCGCTCGAGGTGGCGCGCCAGGAGCGGGAGCACGGTACGCCGCTGCCCCGCGCGGTCCAGGCCGACGTGGCCGCGTCGTTCCAGGAGGCCGCCATCGACGTGCTCTTCGACAAGGCGCGGCGCGCGCTCGCGGCGACCGGACAGCGGCGGCTCGCCGTCGTCGGCGGGCTCGCGGCGAACTCGCGCCTGCGCGAGCGCATGGCCGGGCTCCCGCCGCCCGTCGAGGTGCGGTTCCCGCCCGTCGCCCTGTGCACCGACAATGCGGCCATGATCGCGGCGGTCGCCGACCGCATGCTCGCGGACGGGCAGACCGCCTCGCTCGACCTCGAGGCCTTCTCGCGCGTGCCGCTGCCGAGCACGCTGGCGGAGCGCTGAGGTGCGGCGCCCGATCCGCGACCGGCTCGCCCGCCGTGGCCTCGCGCCCTCGCGCGCCCGGGGCCAGAACTTCCTGCGCTCGGCGGACACCGCGCGGCGCATCGTGGAGGTCACGGGCGTCGAGGCGCAGGACGGCGTGGTCGAGGTCGGGCCGGGACTCGGCGACCTGACGCGGGCGATCGCGTCGGTCGCGCGGCGCGTGATCGCGCTCGAGATCGACTCGGGCCTGGTGAAGCTGCTGGCCGAGGAGGGGGGGCTGCCCGGGAACGTCGAGGTGCGCCACGCCGACGCGCTGCGCGTGAGCCTCGGCGACCTGGCCCGCGAGCTGGGCCCGCCGGCCGTGTTGATGGGCAACCTGCCGTACCGGATCTCGGGGCGGCTGCTCGGCTCGCTGCTGGGACCGAGGAACCCGTTCCGGCGCTGGGGCTTCATGCTGCAGGCCGAGGTGGCGGATCGGCTGGTGGCCGAGCCCGGCACGTCCGAGTACGGACCGCTGGCGGTGCGGGCGCGACTCTTCTACCGCGTCGAGCGCGCGCTCGAGCTGGGTCCCGAGGAGTTCGTGCCGCGCCCGCGCGTGCGCTCGACCTTCCTGGTCTTCGACGCGGCCGAGGGCGCGCCGCAGCTCCGGGACGCGGCGCAGTTCGGCGAGCTGGTGCGCACGGCGTTCCAGTACCGCCGCAAGACGCTGCGGGCCGCGCTGCGCGGCCGGGTCGAGGGAGCCGAGGCGGCTCTCGAGATTTCGGGCATCGACTCCGGACGCCGCGCCGAGACCCTGTCCCCGCTCGATTTCGTCGCCCTGGCCGAAGCCCTTCCGGACCGGAATCCCTAGTCGCTTCCGTGGGTTATGCGGAGAGCTGAACGCTCCCCGCAAGACCGCGGCGGGCATCTCGTCGTTGACACTGCCCGGAGCCGCCCTCACACTCTGTCCCGCATAGCAGTCCGCATCGTCGCAGCGGCCCGAAGCTCGGATCCAATGGACCGGGACCGAAGGTAGTTCCGATGTGGGCGGGGATTCCCCGTTCACGAGCTACTTGCGTCTCCCGGCCGATCCCGGCCTCACTCCGCTCCGCACGCCGGACCTGAGGAGACGCAGCCATGAGAGAGGCCCGCATCACCGCACCCGCCCTGCGGCGCATGAAGTGCCAGGGGCGGAAGATCTCGATGCTGACGGCGTACGACTTTCCGTTCGCGCACCTCTTCGACGCGGCGGGAATCGACGTCCTGCTCGTCGGCGACAGCCTCGGCAACGTCGTGCAGGGACAGGCGACGACGCTGCCCGTCACCATGGACGAGATGGTCTACCACTGCTCGCTCGTCACGCGAGCCGTGCAGCGCGCGCTCGTCGTGGGTGACCTGCCGTTCGGCAGCTACCAGACGGGCGTCGAGGAGACGCTGCGGAACGCCTGCCGCCTGGTAAAGGAGGGCGGCGTGCAAGCGGTCAAGCTCGAGGGTGGCGAGCGCATGGCCGACCGGATCGGGGCGATCGCGCGCATGGACGTGCCGGTCATGGCGCACATCGGCCTGACGCCGCAGTCGGTGCACCGAATGGGCGGGTTCCGCGTGCAGGGGCGCGGCGAGCGCGGACAGGCCCGGCTGCTGCGCGACGCGCACGCGGTCCAGGAGGCGGGAGCCTTCGCCGTGGTCCTCGAGGGAATGCCCGCCGACCTGGCGGCCGAGGTGACCGCCCAGCTCGACATCCCCACGATCGGCATCGGCGCGGGGATCGGCTGCGACGGGCAGGTGCTGGTCATGCACGACCTGCTCGGACTCTCGCTCGAGCCGCCGCCGCGCTTCGCGCGCCAGTACGTGGCGATGGGAGAGATCGTCAGCAAGGCCGCTCGCATGTACGACGAGGACGTCAAGAGCCAGAAGTTCCCGAGTGAGCGTGAGTCGTACTGATCCCCGGATCGTTCGCGACGTGGCGTCGCTCCGCCGCTGGGTCGAGGCCGAGCGCTCGGCCGGGCGGCGCGTGGCGCTCGTGCCGACGATGGGAGCGCTGCACGAGGGGCACCTCTCGCTGGTGCGCATCGCGCGCCAGCGCGCCGACTCCGTCGTGGTCAGCATCTTCGTGAACCCCGCGCAGTTCGGTCCCGGCGAGGACTTCGACCAGTACCCGCGAGACCTCGACGGCGACGCCGGCTTGCTCGCCGAGGAGGGCGTCGACGTGGTGTTCGCGCCGTCGGCCGCCGACATGTACCCGGAAGGCGACGCCACGCGGGTGCGGGTCGAGCGCCTGACCGAGGGGCTGTGCGGCCGCAGCCGGCCCGGGCACTTCGAGGGCGTGACGACCGTGGTGGCGCGGCTGTTCAACGCGGTGCGCCCGCACGTCGCGGTCTTCGGCGAGAAGGACTACCAGCAGCTCGCGGCGATCCGCCGCATGGCCCGCGACCTGCTCTTCGACGTCGAGGTCGTCGGCGGCCCGACCGTGCGCGAGGCCGACGGCCTGGCCATGAGCTCCCGCAACGCCTACCTGGCGCCCGCGGCGCGGCTGCAGGCGACGGCGCTCCAGGATGCGCTCGGCGAGGCCCGGCGGCGCGTCGCCAGCGGCGAGACCGACGCCCGGGGCCTGCTCGAAGCCGTGCGCCGCCGCATCGCCAAGGAGCCCCTCGCCGAACTCGACTACGCCGAGCTGCGCGACGCGGACAGCCTGGAGAGCGTCGATCGCGTCGGCCGGCGCTCCGTACTCGCGCTGGCCGTGCGCTTCGAGGGTGCGCGCCTGATCGACAACACCGTGCTGGAGACCCCGTGATGCTGCGAACCATCCTCAAGTCCAAGATCCACCGGGCGACCGTGACCGAGGCCAACCTGGAGTACGAGGGCTCGGTCACGATCGACCGCGGCCTGATGGACGCCGCGGACCTGCTCGAGCACGAGCGCGTCGACATCTACGACTGCACCAACGGCAACCGCCTGTCGACGTACGTGATTCCGGGCGAGCGGGAGAGCGGCGTGATCGGCATCAACGGAGCCGCCGCGCACCTGGTGAAGCCGGGCGATCACGTCATCATCGCCAGCTACGTCCAGGCGACGACGGAGGAGGCGCGCGCCTTCGAGCCCCGCATCTGCTTCGTCGACGCTGCCAACGCCCTCCGCTAGCTTCAACCGCGTGTTTCGAGGTTTCTGGCGCCGGCTGGTCGAGCGGCTGCGGCGGGACTTCGTGGCGGGCCTGCTCGTCATCGTCCCGATCGGCTTCACCATTCTCGGCATCTACTGGATTGTCCAGCAGCTGGACAATCTCATCCTGCCGAAGGTCTTCGCCTTCGTCGGGCTCGAGCCCGACGAGCGCCCGCCGTTCGTCGGCATCTTCTTCACGGTCGGGCTGATCCTGGTCGGCGGAGAGCTCACGCGCAGCTTCGTCGGCCGCAGCGCCCTGCGCATCTGGGAGGGGGCCGTGGACCGCATTCCGGTGGCGCGAAGCCTCTACGCCGTGCTCAAGCAGTTCATGCAGGCCGTCTTCGGGCCCGACGATCCGAGCTTCAGCTCGGTAGTGCTGATCGAGTACCCGCGGCGCGACGTCTGGAGCTACGCCTTCCTGACCGGCGAGATCGCGGGCGCGCAGGTGCCCGGGGCGGCCGGTGCCGGCCTTCCGGAGCGCATGGTCAAGGTGTTCATTCCGAGCACGCCGAACCCGACGACCGGGTACTTCCTCATGCTGCCGCAAGACGACGTGAAGCTGACCGACCTGAGCGTCGAGGAGGCCTTCAAGCTCATCATCTCCGCCGGCATCGCGACCGGCGACATGGAAGAGACGCAGAAGCCCGAGACCCCTGCGTGAGCCGCCGGGCGATGAGCGACCCCGACAAGAAGGTGATCTGCGCCAATCGCCGCGCGCGCTTCCGCTACCACCTCGAGGAGACCTTCGAGGCCGGACTCGCCCTGACCGGGTCCGAGGTCAAGTCGCTGCGCGCCGGCAAGGCGCACCTGAACGACGCATACGGCCGCATCAAGGGCGGAGAGCTGTACCTGATGAAGGCGCACATCGCGCCCTACGAGCAGGCGAACCGCGAGAACCACGAGCCCGAGCGCGAACGCAAGCTGCTGCTGCACCGTCGCGAGATCGACCGGATCAGCGGGAAGATCCGGGAGCGCGGGTTCACGCTAGTGCCGACGAAGCTCTACTTCAAGGGCGGACGCGCCAAGGTCGAGGTCGCGCTCGCGCGCGGCAAGAAACTGCACGACAAGCGCCAGGCCGTGGCCGACCGCGAGACGAAGCGCGAGCTGGATCGCGTGATGAAGCGCCGGCGGCAGGGCAGGTGAGCCCGCCGGGTTCGCACTTCGGGCTCTCCCGCCCGGGGCGTGCCGGGCTCTGCGGCGTGCTGGTCGCCGTGTCGCTCGGCTGCCGGGCGCAGGCGCCGCTCTACGAGCACAGCCGCCACGACTATTGGGCGTTCCGCAGCCGCGTGAGTCGGCTGTACGAGCCGAACTACCTGCCCTGGGTGATGCACTCCGAGCGCCTGCCCGACGGTGCGCGCGCGCTCGTGGCCTGCCGCTGGGCGGACGAGGACTTCCCGCTCCGCTACCGCATCGACCCGCCGGCGATCTCGCCCGAGGTCCAGGACGAGTTCAATCCCATCGACCCGCAGGAGTACGTGCAGGCGGTGCAGCGCGCGATCGACCGCTGGCAGGAGGCGATCGGGCGGCCCGTGCGCTTCCGTCCCGCCGGCCCGGGCAAGGAGCCGGACTTCCGCATCCGGCTCCACGCCGAGCCGCACCCCGAGGCGGGCGTGCAGGTGCTGGGCCTTGTTCGCGGCGAGAAGTCGCAGTGCGAGGTGACGGGGCCAGGGCCGAGCGTCGACCGCGTCGAGATCGACTTCGCGGTCCGCGAGATGGACCTCTACGTGATCGACCAGGTCGGACTGCTCGCGCCGAACCAGGTCTTCACCGTGGCGCTCCACGAGTTGGGGCACGTGCTCGGGGCCGGCGGCCAGCACAGCCCCCTCGGCGGCGACGTGATGTTCCGCGTGGCGGACGACGGGCGGGTCGACGTGCTGTCGGAGCACGACCTGAACACCTTCCGCAGCCTCTACCGCATCGCGCCCGGCCAGGTGTACGCGCGCATCGACGACCGCCACGCGGAGCCGCTGGCCGAGGTCCGCCGCGATCCGCCGCGCCTCGACCGGCGCGTGGTCGACGAGCGCAACGACTTCGCCGTCACGTTTCCCGTCGGATGGCAGGCGATCCGCTCGCCGCACGGCTGGGTCGCGGTCGACGGCGTCAGCTGGGATCACGATGCGGCGATCCAGGTGATCGTGCTGCGCGGTTCGCTGCAGCAGTTCTTCGAGCTGCAGCGCTTCGCCGCCGGACAGCGCGGCGAGCTGATCGAGGCGGAGATCTCGCAGCTCGACGACCGCAGCGTGGCGCGCATCGTCTACGACCGGCGGGGACGGCGCGAGGAGCTGACCTTCCAGGACTGGCGCGACGGCTGGGTGCTCTTGATGGTGGCCGACGCGGAGGTCAAGGACTACGCGCTGTACCGTGCCTGGTTCGAGCTGGTCTACCTGTCGATCGACTACGCTCATGGGGACGGGGACGGGGACACGGGCAGGTCGGGGCCGTGAACTTCTTTGCCCACGCGACCGTGGCCTGTTGGGAGCGCGACGACCCGGAGTACGTGCTCGGCTCGATGCTTCCCGACTTCGCCACCATGACGGGAACGAGGCTGCGCTCCGCTGGCCACGTCGATGTCGCAGCGGGTCTGGTGCTGCATCGCGTGAGCGACGCGGCCTTCCACCAGTCGGCGCGGTTCGGCGCGCTCTGCCTGTCGGGCACTCGCTGGCTGCGCGCGCACGGGGTCTCGCGGGGGCCGGCTCGCGGGGCCGCCCACGTCGGAGTCGAGCTGCTGCTCGACGGCGTGCTCGTGGACGACGCGCGCGTGTGCGATCGCTACGCTGCGGCGCTCGACGCCGGAGGGGAGCCGGGCCTGCGAGAGACGCTGCGCTGGCATGCCGGTGACGGCGACCGTCGCTGGCAGCGCCTGCAGTCGCGCCTGGTCGCGCACGGAGCGCCGCTGGAGTACCGGCGACCCGAAGTGGTCGCGGCTCGCGTGGTGCGCGCGCTGTCGCCCCGCCCTCGCCTGGCTCTCGACCCGGACGAGGTGGAGGCCGTCGAACGCTGGCTGGAGCGGGCGCAGGCCGACGTCGCGGCCGCGGCACCCGAGCTGCTCGGCGACGTGCGCGCGGGAATCGCGGCGCGCATCCCCGGCTGAACCTGTCCGCCCGCAACGCCGGGCGCTAGTCGTTCAGGTCGTCGAGCGCGGACGCCTCGAGCTGCTCGAGCATCCACTGCTCCAGGCGCTGGCCCTGCCGCTCGGCCGCCTTGGCGCACGCCGCGAGCAGGACGGGAGGGAGCTGCAGCTGGACGTGCCCGGTCTCGGTCAGCTCGACGCCGTCGGCGGGAAAGCCCTCGCTCGACACGTTGGGCAGCAGGCTCCGCAGCAGGATCTGCGTGCGGAAATCGACATCCTCGAAGCTGACCGCGAAGCCACCGTCATCCGTGTGACGTACCACGCGTCCGCGCATCGGCACCGGCAGCGCGTGCGCGTAGAACGAGAAGCCGAGCTGGAGTTCCGCGCCCTCGGGCGGCACCTGGCCCGCATGCTCGATACGCGCGCCCGACACCGAGATGTCCCGCACGTTCCCGCAGGTCTGGCCGCTCTCCGAGAGGATCCCGACCTGGACCGAGACCGCGTAGCGCTCGGCCGAGGGCTTCTGGCCCGGCTCGGGGTCTTCGGTGGCCGGACGTACGCGCACAGCGGGGAGCATTGCTGCCATGGCGGACGTATCGGACAGGCACTCTGCGACCTTGAATCGTACGCAGGCCGCGAGCAGGCCTGGTGCAGGATGGGCGTGGACAGGTGCCGCGGGGCGTGGCATCCACTCCGGCGCGTGGCATCCATTGAGGTGGAGGGGGTGCGCATGGGGCGGGATCCGATCTGGCAGGCGATTCGCGACGAGGTGGAGCGCGAGGCGCGGCGCGAGCCGATCCTGGGCAGCTTCCTGCACGCGATCGTGCTGAACCACGAGACGCTCGAAGACGCGCTGAGCTTCCGCCTGGCCGGCAAGCTCGAGAGCCCCAACCTGCACGCGATGCAGGTGCGCGAGGTGATCGACGAGGCGCTCGCAAAGAGCCCCGAGATCGGAGTCGCCGTGCGGGCCGACCTGAACGCCGTGCGTGCGCGCGACCCGGCCTGCACGGGACTCAGCGAGCCGTTGCTCTACTTCAAGGGGTTCCACGCCATCCAGAGCTACCGCGTGGGCCACTGGCTCTGGGGCCAGGGACGCCAGGCGCTGGCGTTGCACCTGCAGAACCGCATCTCCGAGGTGTTCAGCGTCGACGTGCACCCGGGAGCCCGCATCGGGTCCGGCATCTTCATCGACCACGGCACCGGCGTGGTGATCGGCGAGACGGCCGTGGTCGAGGACGACGTGTCGATGCTGCACGAGGTCACGCTCGGCGGGACCGGCAAGCAGACGGGCGATCGTCACCCCAAGGTACGGCGCGGCGTGCTGCTGAGCGTCGGCGCCAAGGTACTCGGCAACGTGACGATCGGGGAGGGCGCGAAGATCGGCGCGGGAAGCGTCGTGCTCGAGGACATCCCACCGCACACGACCGCGGTCGGGGTGCCTGCCCGCGTGGTCGGCACGCCGGCGAGCGAGCAGCCGGCGCTCGAGATGGACCACAACCTGCCGGGCACCGGCGGCGACGGCATCTGACCCGCCGCCCGCCGCCGGGGGGGGGCGGATTTTCTGCCCCGGCCGTGTAACGGCGGGGGCCGGCGGTGCGTAGTCTCTGCGTATGCGGATCCTGATCGCGGTTGTGCTGCTCGGTCTCGCCTGCGCGCCGTCGCGGCCTCCGCTCGGCTATGCGCTGGTGGGCTCGGGCTCGGGCTGGAGCGAGGCGGCCGGCCTGCCTGCGCTCGAGGAGCGGTATCCGGCGTTCTTCGAGGTGATCCTCGATCCCGGCGCCAGCCACGAGCCGGACCTGCGCCCCCTGCGGCGGGACCTGGAGCACGCTCCGGTCGATGAACGGAACTACGCCGCCCTGCACGCGATCGCGATCGCGTACTTCGAGCTGAACTACCGGGCCGAGACGAATCCGGGAGACGGTCTGTACCTGGGCAACTCGTTCCGCGCCGCTCACCTGGTCGCCGTGCCGTGGCGCGCCTACTCGATCGTCGACGACCCCGCCCTTCGCGACGCGATCCTGGACTTCTTCGAAGACATCGGCTCGGGCGACAAGCCGGGGACCGCGCGTAGCGCCCACCGGCTGGCGAGCACCGTGGCTTCACTGGAGGCCAAGGAGACCGACCCCGCCCGCCAGCGGCGGATCCGGCAGATCAGCCGCGAACTCGCCGCGGATCAGGCCCGGCCGCTGTAGGAGCGGACGCTGTAGGAGCCGCTCAGCCCCACGCTGTACATCGAGGCGTGCCAGAAGTAGCCCGTGAACCACGACTTGAACATCTGGTGGCTCTCGAACCAGAACTCGCCGAAGTTCGGGTCGAAGAAGCACACGTCACCGGCCACGTACGCCGCCATCGAGTGACCTCCCGCCGTTCCCTCGATTCCGCTCTTCAGGTAGCGGCCGGCATCGTGCCCAGCGCTGTCGCAGATCGCGCTGGCCAGCGCCTGGGAGGTGAAGACGCGCGTCTCACCCGTCCCGCCCAGCAGGGCCTTGTCGCCCATCACGCGCAGACCGGGAATGCGCATGGCGTCGCGGCTCGAGTAGATGCGCCGCACGTCGTTGGCGTGCGCGACGAGCCACTCCTCGCTCGCCGTATCCCGTCCCGGGTGGACCCCGGCGTCGGGCTCGGCGCCTTCCTCGACCTGCAGCGACATCACGTTCGTCAGTCGGCCCATCCGCATGCCGACGCCGCGCGCCGCGTTGCCGGACTTCTCGAAGCCGGCGTAGAGCCAGGTGAAGAGCGAACGTCCCGCCGCGTGCTCGCGTATCCAGTAGGTGGAGAGCGCCTCGCAGGTCCCGTACGCGACCGCGGGCTCACGCGCGATGAACGTCGCGAGGGGCGGCTCGCACTGGCTGAACCGCATCGTGCAGGTGCCGTGGTAGCTCGCTACCGAGTTCTGGATCGGCTTCGCACGCGTCGCGACGACTCGGTGCATGAAGCGATCGAAACTCTGCCCCATGGGTGGGTGCCCCCGGCGCTGAAAAAGTGACGGCGCGCGCGGAGTATGTCACTGATTCATCGAGCGTTCCTGTGTCATCAAGCCCATCAAGACCATCAAGCAACCGGCAAGTGACAACGTCGAAGGAAGCTCGGAGTGAACCGCCCACGCCCACACCGTGCTGGCGACGGGTTCGACGACGAGGAGAAACGAAACCTGGAGCGCGCGAAGTCCGCGCATGCCGCGGACCATCAACAAGTACGCAGCTCCGATCTGGAACGCGCCGAGATAGGCGACCAAACCGAGATCGAGTGTCGAAACAGGTCCGACAGGTACGGCAAACGGTAGACAGAACGCAAACGCGAGCGTATTCCCGAACACCACCGCACTTCCCGTCTCATCCACGCCCTCTCGTGGTGTTGCGCGCGCGAGCGCACGCAATCCGATCAACGTCAGCGCCCAACTGATCCCCGACAGTGTCGCGATGATGTTCCCGCGCAGCGGATCGGGCGCGGTGCGAACCGGCTCATCGCCCCCGATGAAAAACAGCATCAAACCTCCGCCGATCAGCCCCGCGACGACCAGGTCCGAGCGCCGGCTCGCCTCTCCGAGCAGCAGTGGCGCGAGCAGTAGGACCCAGAGCGGGGCGGTCGTCTGCAGGAAGATCGAGTTCGCCGCCGTGGTGAGGGTGTTCGCCGTGACGTACAGGATGAGCGTAGTGGCGTAGGCGCAGCCCACCGCGAGCGCCTGCCACGTGGGCCGGCCACGCCAGGCGGGCACCAACAGCCAGAGCAGGACCGCGGCGATCCCGGAGCGGAAGCCCGCGAGCTGCCAGGCCGAGAGCGCCGAGAGCTTGATCGCCGTGCCGCCGGTGGAGAAGAGCAGGGCGGCGCCGATCACGAGCAGACGCGCCCGGCTCTCCGGGGGCGCGGGCGGTGGGGTCCGCTCAGTGGCCATCGACCTGCGGCATGGCCAGATGCTAGCCGACGCGCCTCTGCGGGGGGCCTTCAGCGCGTCGCTTGACGCGCCGACTCCCCAGCATAGACTGGAGAGTGCCGGGGGCGACTGGCTTCGACGGATAGGGGATGTCGCTCGCTGCGTGCCGAGGTGCCGTGCTCCTCGTTAATCCCGCGGCAAGGCAACTCAATTGCCGATGATAATCTCGCTCTCGCTGCTTAACTAAAAGCCAGCGACGCGCCCGGGGCCGATGCCTGCTGAGCCTCGGGGGCGTCATATCAGCAGGCTGGTCCAACTCCTCTCCGGGGGGATGCGGACGAGAACTTTTCCCGGATCGCGACCAGCGGGCCGTGCTTCGTCGACCTGCCGGGAGCTAAATCAATTTCGAAGCTACGCACGTAGACGCGGTCGAAGGAAGCTATGCGGACGGGGGTTCGATTCCCCCCGCCTCCACCAGATTTTCTCGAACGACTTCAGACCCCGCCTCTCGCGAGGCGGGGGTCTACCGGGAGGGCACCGCCGTCACCCCGGAGATCTACCCCGTGCGCGCGGCGGCCGGGGCAGCGACGAGGCGAGCTGACCCGGGCGGGACCGCGCAGGCGCTGTCAAGCCGCGCGCCACCCGAGCCGATGACGCAGGGCGTACGCACCCGCGGTGGCTTGGGGCCAAGCCATCCGGCGCCCCTGCCGATGAGGAGAGGGGCCCCAGGGGGTCGCGAGCGGCAGGGGAAGGGCAGCCCCGGAGCAGGTCCCGGGTCGGCCGGAGGGTGCGTTGGAGCGGAACAGTCGCCAGGCGAGAGTGTTGCTCCTCCACGAGGGAGAACTCGGCGACGTGCGAGACCTGCTGTGCGACCTGGACATCCCCTTCGAGGAGTCCAGGACGAAGGTCCCCATCTGCGAGCAGGGCCCTGACTGGGCGCTGCTCATCGCCACGCCGCAGCGGATCCTGGACCTCGAGCCGCAGCCCAACCCGGGCTCCCGTCGGGTCCAGGTGGCGATCGGTGACAGCGACTCGCGGATGCTCCGCAACGCGATGACTCGGCTCGACGTCGACTTCTTCATCTGTCGCCCGGTGCACATGGAGGCCCTGCGCCTCCTGCTGCTTCAAGCGGTCTACGAGGGTCCGGAGAAGCGTCGGGCCCGGCGCGTGAACGTCGGACTCCCGGTGCGCGTTCGAACGGGCCTGCGGTGGCGAGAAGTGATCCTGATCGACCTCTCGCAGACCGGTTGCCGCCTGCTGTCCCACCAGCCGCTCGAGCGCGGCCTCAAGCTCACCGTGGCTGTCCCGGCGGGACGACAGGAGCGCAGCACCTTGTCGGTGAAGGGCAGGGTACTGCGGCAGTCGGATTCCGGGAGCCGGACCGTCGAAGGGCAGCTGGCGCACGTCGTCTTCGATGCGCTGTCCGACGAGATGCGCGAGCGTCTGGAGCGGGTCGTCGACGAGTTCGCGTCCGGCCCCGCCCGCAGCGGCCCGCGTGAGGAGAATCGCGATGCCAGGCAGCGCATGGACAAGCCTCGCGAGCGCCCACCTGCGGAGCCGTTGCCCCGTACGATCCTCGGCGCCCCGGCCGACAAGGCGCCCCAGCGACGCTCGGAGCCGCGACGCATCTTCTCGCGCAGGTTGGTTGCGCTCGGTAGCGATGGGGCCCGGGTGCTCGTAGGCCGCGACCTCTCACCCTCCGGTATCCGGGTCGACCCGAATCCGTTCCTCTGCGAGGGGGAATTCCTGACGCTCGCACTGCCGTGGCGCGAGGGCCTCCCGTTGGTCGTGAAGGCGCGCGTCCTGCGCCACGACGGCGAACGCGGGCTCGTCCTCCGGTTCGACGAGCTCTCCGAAGAGACGGCCGAGATCGTGGAGCGGATGGCGGGTCTGCTGCCGGTCTGCGATCTCCCCGCCGAGGACGAGGAGCCCGCGTGGGTCATCGTGCCGGAGGTGTCGGATCAGGAGCGTTGATCCGCCTACTCCGAGGCGGACCGGCGCTCGTACCAGGATCGCGACAGGCGTTGGGCCTCGGTGATCTGGCGTCTCGACATGCGCCGCTTGAGTGACTCGCGCAGCTCCGGCGCGGCCGAGTGACCGAGAGCGGCGCTCAGGTTCGCCCACCTGTACGCCTGCACGAGGTCCGTTGCATCCGGGTCGTCGGCTCCGCTGTAGAGCACGGCAACCCGGTGCTGGACGTCCATGTCGCCGCGATCGGCGAGGGGCAGGTACCACTCGAGAGCCTTGTCGAGATCCACAGCCACGCCGTCGCCCACCGCGTAGATGCGGCCCAGCTCGACCCGCGCCTCGCGAACGCCGGACTCGCCGGCGGCGGTCAACCACTCCAGCGCGTCGCGCCGGTCCTCCGCTCCGATCCTGCCCTGGGCGTACAGCGAGCCGAGTGTCCGGTGGGCGTCGACGACGCCCTGGGCCGAGGCGCGGCGCAGCCACTTCGCCGCCTCGGCGAGACTCTCGGGATCGTCCTCGCCCGCATACACCGTCCCGAGTGCGTTCTGCGCCGCCGGAAGCCCGCTCTCGGCAGCCCTGCGGAACCAGCGGAGTGCACGCCCGGTGTCCTGCTCCACGCCGTCCCCGCGCTTGAACATACTCCCCAGCTCGAACTGCGCCGAGGCGTGGCCCTGCTTCGCCGCCATCTCGTACCAGTGCGCTGCCGCTCGGGCGTCCCTGGGAACGCCGTCCCCGTTGTAGTGCATGAAGCCGAGATTGAACTGTGCCGCGGCGACCCCATTTCGGGCTGCACGCTCGTACCAGTGGCGCGCCCGGGACTCGTCGCGATCGGTGTCCACGCCCTCGTCGTACAGGAGTGCCAGCCGCAGCTGCGCGTCCGGGTCGCTCCGCTCGGCCGCCCGCGTGAGCCAGTAGACCGCGCCCTTGCCGTCCGCAGCCGCAGCTGCGCCCGAGGCGTAGAGCGCGGCCAGCTCGCGCTGTGCCTCGACGACGCCCGCGTCGGCGTACTGCCGGTGCCAGGAGACCGCGGCACGCACGTCCCTGGGCGCTGAACTGCGCGCATACGCTCGAGCGGCGGCGAGCTCGAAGGAAGCGAGCGCGGCCGGGGCTCGGGGCTCGCCGCCGTCCTTCGCTCTGCGCAGCCACTCCCGCGCGACCGGGAGGTCTCGCGCGACGCCGTCACCGCGTGCGTACAGTACACCGACCTGGAGCTGTGCCGGAGCGTGCCTCGCAGACGCCGCGGCTCTCAGCCAGCGAAGCGCGAGCTCCGTGTCCTGCGGCACGCCGTCGCCCTCGAGCAGCATGAGGCCGAGCCGGTAGCGGGCCTCGGCGTTCCCGAGCTCCGCCGCGCGGCGGTACCAGAGGGTGCGCGCGGCATCGTCCTCCGCCACGCCGAGACCGCCGGCGTAGAGACGCGCCAGCGCGACCTGTGCTGGGACATGTCCCTGCTCGGCCGATTCCCGATACAAGCGGGCGGCCTCTGCGCCGTCCCTCGCGACACCCCGCCCCTGCTCGAGCATCACCCCGAGATTGAACTGCGCCAGCCGACTGCCCTTGCCGGCAGCTCTTCGGAACCAGTGCACCGCCTTCGCGTCGTCGTGCTCGACACCCCACCCCGCAGCGTAGAGACCGCCCAGCATGAGCTCCGCGTCGGGGTTGCCCCGCGCGGCGGCGAGGCCGTACAAGTCCACCGCCGCGCCGTCGTCGTCCGGAGAGATCCGGCCGTGATCGAGCATCACGCCCAGGTTGAACTGGGCCAGCGCGTTGCCCTGGGCGGCGGCCGTGCGAAGCCAGGCCGCGGCCTGCGCGTCGTCCCGGTCGAGCCCCTCACCGCGCGCGTGCATGATCCCGAGCTGCGCCTGTGCGAACGCGTCTCCGGCGCGCGCGGCCTCGTCGAGCCACTCGATCGCCCTGCTGGAGTCCGCGATGGCCTGCGCGTAGACGACGGCCAGGTCGACCTGGGCGCCGACGTCCCCCTGCTCCGCCGCCCGACCCAGCCACTGGATGGCCTCCGCGTAGTCTTCGGGCACGCCGCGACCCCGCGCGTAGAGGGATCCGAGCCGTCTCTGCGCGCGCGCGTCTCCTTGCTTCGCGGAGCGCGCATACCAGCGAGCCGCGCGGGCCGCGTCCGCGGCGACGCGCCCCCGTCCCTCTTCGTACAAGACACCGAGGTGGTACGCCGCGTCGGCGGAGCCGTCGTCAGCGGCGCTCGCGAGCTGCGTCTCGCTCACCTCGACCTCGGGGCCCCGCTCGTCGACGAACGCGTCCGCTGCGGGGCCATCACCCCCGCCGACGATGCTTCGGCTGAGCTCGGGCTCCGGAACGACGAGCGCCGGACGTGGTGCAGCTGCCGGGTCTGTCTCCAGGGTGAACTCGAGATGATCGGGCGACACGTCCGGGTCGGTGGCGCCGCGGTCCGCTTGGACGGCGACGGGAACCCGCGGCGGGGTGGGAACCGACGCGATCACCGCCCGCGGAGCGACCGCGGGCCGAACGACCACCGGCTGCGCGACCGTCGTGGGCTCCACGACCGCGGGCTCGGGAATCTCGGCCGCTGCCGCCGGGAGTTCCGCGGGCTCCGGCTCCGAGACCTCCGGTGTGGGAGCCGGGACCGGTTCGGGAGCCGAATGCGCGATGCGCGTGCTCGCGGGGTCCACGGGCTCCGGGTCGACCGGCGTGACCGGGGGTGGCGGCGGCTCCATGCTCTGTGCCGATGAGGCGTCGCCACGCGGGAGGTCCTTCTCGGCGGGATCGCCTTGCGCCGTGTGCGCGCCGCTCGCGCTGGAGGCGGCCGCGGGATCGATCGCCCGAGGCTCCGCCCACTGGACGACGGTCGCGCCCGCGACGGCTGCCGCGACCGTGACGAGCACCACGGCCAACACCCTCGTGTGTCGCTTCACGCGCTCCAGCGCGCGGAACGCCCGGTCGGACCGCAACCAGGGCGTGTGCGGCTCGTCCGCGCGCGCCTCGGCTGCATCCGGCACCGCTTCGAAGCGGGGAGCGGCGGGCGGCGGCGCGACGGGCGCGGGCGCCGCCGTGCGAGGAGCGGACGGGCGCCGTCCCGGCGCGCGCCGCACGGGTAGAGACGCGTCATCTCCTCGCGAGGAGGGCGCTGGCTCCGGCGGCGGCTCCTGCTTCGACTCGCCCGGAGCGAGTTTCACGGCCGGATCGGAGGCGTGCGGCTCCGGACTGTCGGTCGAGCCCGGCGAGCACAGGGTTCCCTCGGAGACCTCGTCGATGGTCTCCGCTCCAATCGACGTGCTCTCGCGCTCTGCTGCAGCCGCGAGCGCGCGCTCACAGATCAGGTTCGCGATCCGGGGCACCCCGTGCGAGAGGCGATGGAGGGTCCGCATCGCGTCGCCCGAGAAGAGCTCACCGCCCTCCCAGCCCGCGTTCAGCAGACGCGCCTCGATGTAGCGCGCCAGCTCGCGCTCGAGCATCCCCTCGAGGGTGGCGAGCGGCCGGATGGTCTGGATCCAGCGGGTCGACGCGGCACCGGGCTTGGCGCGGTCCGTGTTGGCGAGGACGACCCAGCGCACGAGCGGGTTGCCGCCGGCGTCCTCGAATCCCAGCACGTCCTGGAGCTTCGACACCGTCTCGTCCGGAAGACGCTCGGCGTCGTCGACGACCAGCACGCGGCCCGCGTCGGTCCGGTCGCCGAGCAACGTGTCAGGTGAGAGCGACTCGTCCGCGAGCGAGAGCTGCCTCGCGATGCCGGCTTCGAGCTCTCTCCACGGCTGGCTGACGTCGAGGAGACAAGCAACGCGATCCTGGAGGAGGCTGGGGAGCGCCAGGGCCAGGCTCGTCTTGCCGACTCCTCGCGACGCCGTCAGCAGGACGCCCGGCGTCCCGAGCTGGAGTTCGGAGCGGATCCGCGCGACCGCCCGCCTTAGGGGCCCCGTCTCCAGGACCAACGGGCTGGTCGGGTTCTCCTGGAAGGGCGGCCTCGCCAGATTGAAGAAGTCAAGACTGCCCAACGAGGCGTCCTCCACGTGCTTGCCGATGAACTCTCATCGGAGGGGGAAAGCCTACGGTTGACTCCTCTATCCCGATCCTCGACCGGAATCACGCGGAGGGTGTCGGGTTCCTCGGTCGGAACGCCGTGGGTGTCGCACCTGGCTCGCGGGGGCGCAGGTGTCGGCGGGAGCGGAGCCCGGGGCTCGGCCGGATCCTGCGCGCTGCGCAGGAAGTGGTAGTAGTGGTAGCCGTCGGAGGTCGGACCCTCGTTGTCCGCATGCGCCTGCACGACCTGAGGCGCGTCCACCCGACGGACGCCCGCGCCGCGGCCGACCAGCAGCGCCAGGTCCGCGATCGAGCAGATCACGCGCGGGCAGCCCTCGGAGTACGCGTGGATCCGCTCGTAGGCTTCGGGGGTGAAGATCTCCGCGCCCGGCTCGAGCCCGGCGCACCGGAGCCGGTGCTGGATCAGCTTGCGCGTCTCCGCTGGGTCGAGGTTGCCCAGGAAGAACCGCACCGGGAGTCGCTGCCAGAACTCGGGCGTTTCGCGGATGAGCGCCTCGAGGGCGTGCTGCCCCGACAGGATGAAGCTCAGCAGGAAGTCGTCGCGCGAGTAGAGGTTCAGCAGGATCCGGAGCTCCTGGAGCAGCTTCGGGCGCTGCTCGAGCATCTGCCCCTCGTCGATGATGACCACGCACTTCTGGCCCTGTCCGCGGAGCTCCATCAGGCGCTCGCGCAGCGCGCTGAGTGCCCGGGCCTTGGTCTTGAACGGCCTCTCGATCCCGATCTGCCGCGAGATCTCCTGGAGCATCTCGACGGGTGACAGGGTGGGATGGTCGACAAAGGCGATGCGCACCTGGCCCTTGAGCTCCTCGCGCAGGTCGTTGCAGAGCCGGCGCAGGATCGTGGTCTTGCCGTCGCCGGCGTTCTTGCTGACGAGCAGCGCACCGCCCTTCCCAGCCAGGACGGCGTACTTCAGGCGGAGCAGGCACTCGAAGTGCTGGCGGCTCAGGAAGAGGCTCTTGGGGTCGGGCGCGAGGGAGAACGGCGCCCGGTCGAGACCCCAGTACTGCAGATACTCGAGCAGCTTGTCTTCGGTCGACATCTTCACCCGGGTTCGGGGGAGGTTCCCGTCCTATCGGTTCCGATCGGGCGCCCTTGAGGCAGCCGGGAACTCGCGGGGCGCCTGCGCGGCGAGCGGCGGCGGCACTCGTCAAGGCATGCGGGGCTCCAGGGGGTTCTGTCGACGCCCATGGACGGTGCCCGGCTCACCACGACCCTCGCCAGCTCCTGCGGCGGGATCGGGGTTACCCTCGCCGGGCGAGATGCCGGGTAGTCAGGTCCACACGTACCGCGAGGTCGCCGGAGCGCCGCTCTAGTTGGAGGTCGTGCGTCCGGACTCCGCCGCGGGCGGGGCGCGGCCTGCCGTCGTCTTCTTCCACGGCGGAGCGTGGCGGATCGGGAGCCGCGAGCAGTTCCTGCCGCAGTGCCGTCGGCTTGCCGCCGCGGGCACGGTCGGCATCACGGTGACCTACCGGCTCACGAACTCCGAGACAGTCACTCCCGTCGACTGCGCGGACGATGCCGCACACGCCGTGCGCTGGGTGCGCGACCACGCGGACGATCTGGGCGTCGACTCCACGCGGATCGCGGCGTCGGGCGGCTCGGCCGGCGGTCAGCTCGCCGCGGCGGTCGCCTCGATGGGCGTCGATCTCGCCGCGCTCGTGCTCTTCAATCCCGCACTCGCGCCCGATGGCACGCCGCGACTTGCCTTCATGGGAGAGGGGAGTCCGGACTGGGGCGTCGGAGAGCGCTTCCCGCCCTCCCTCGTGCTGCACGGCACGGCGGACGAGCAGGTGCCGATCGACCACTCGCGGCGGTTCGCCGCGCGCATGAAGGCGCTCGGTCGCCGCTGCGACCTGGTCGAGTACGAGGGCATGCCCCACGCCTTCTTCAACCATCCCGCGCCCGAGGGACGCTTCGAGGAGACTGCGAGCGAGATGGAGCGGTTCTTGCGCTCGCTCGAGCTCCTCTGGCCGCCGGGCGGCGCGCCTGCCAGGGTGCTTGAATAGTAGATCGATCCTATATAAGATTGGTCCACTATGTCTCTGCCACACGCAGTCCTGGGATTCCTGCGCAGCGATCCCATGACCGGGTACGACCTGAAGAAGCGCTTCGACGCCACGGTCCGGCACTTCTGGCCCGCCGACCTCGCCCAGATCTACCGGACGCTCGCGAACCTGGCGGAGCAGGGCCTGGTTCGCATCGAGCCGGTCCCGCAAGAGGGCAAGCCGGACCGGAAACGGCATCACATTACCGAGGCCGGCGCGGCGGAGCTCGACGAGTGGCTGACGCGCGTGCTGCCGCACACGGATGTTCGCGAGGCGACGCTGGTCCAGATCTTCTTCGCCGACGGGGTCACGGACGCCGAGGCTCTGGCCATGCTTCGAGGGCAGCGGGACCAGCGGGCGGCCGACCTGGCCGAGCTGGCCGAGCTGGAAGGGATCCCGCTGCCCGGCGAGTCGACCCGGGACCGTGCCGCCGCGCGGGAGCGGTTCTTCCGCAGCCTGACGCTCGACCACGCGATCGCCATGACGCGAGCCGAGGTCGGATGGCTGGACTGCGCCATCGAGCGACTCGAAGCCGCACGCTCGGAACGCTGGAAGCCCCGTCCGTGAGCGGCCAGGGCCGCGGCGTGAGCTGGCCGGGCCACGGGCGCTTCGAGTGGGGCATCCCCGAGGAGCGTCCGCCCGGCCGCAACGCCGACGGTACCGTCGAGACGGTCTACTTCTGCTCGCACGGTCCGCGACTCGAGGCCTGGCTGTTCGCGCCTCACCGCGCCACGGACACCGTCATCGTGATGGCGCCCGGCCTGACGAGCACCAAGGACTCGCTCCTCGAGCCCTTCGCCTGGGAGTTCGTGCGCCAGGGGGCGGCCGTGCTGCTCTTCGACTTCCGCACGCTCGGCGGCTCCGAGGGCATGCCCCGTCACTGGGTCGACCCCTTCCGCCAGATGCAGGACTACGAGACGGCGATCGAGTTTGCGCAGGGACGCTTTGCGCACGTCGTGCTCTGGGGCTCGGGCTTCTCGGGTGGCGAGGCGCTGATGGTCGCCGCGCGCAATCCGGATCGCGTGGACGCCGTGATCGCGCAGGTCCCCTTCCTGAACCCCTCTCCCGACCTCGAGCCGAGGGGGTGGCGGCTGGCGAGGCTCGTCGCCCTGGCCGTGCTCGACCTGGCGATGGCGCGCCTGTCCGGGGGGCGGCTGCCGCCGGTCTACGTCGCCGCGTTCGGAAAGCCGGGGCAGTTCGTCTTCTTCGCGAGCGCCGAGTGCCCCGATCGGAACGGACAGGATCTGAGCGACGCGGATGCCTTCTTCCGGGCCTTGCCGAATCCCCTGCGCGGCGGCTGGAGGAACGTCCTGTGTGCGCGCATGCTGGCGAACATCGAGCGCTTCCGGCCGATGGAACACCTCGGAGCGGTCCGTTGTCCGGTGCTCGTGATCGGCGCGGAACGCGACGACATGATGCCCTCGTCCTACCTCGACGAGGCCGCGAACCTGTGCACGCGCGCGCAGGTGGAGCTGCTCTCCTGTGGTCACTTCGGCGTGTATCGGCCTCCGTTCCTCGAGCAGAACCTCGGGCTCCAGGCCGACTTCGTGCGTCGCCGGCTGCGGGTCCACGGCCTGGCCGAGCCGCACGACGCGACGGCGTAGATCGCGTCGAACCGCTCAGGGAAGGCCCCGGATCGCCAGCGCGGCCATGCTACGCTGCGCACCTAGGGGGATGAGATCGTGGCTTCTCGGCAACTGCCGCCGGCCTCCACCGTCGCCAGCCCGCGGCCCCGGCCTGGCACGCGCATCTCGATCGGATGAAGAAGCACCGCAGCCAGTCCGGGCCACGCGCGGCCGCGCTGTGGAATCGGTTGCGCGCCCGCACTCCGACCTCACGCGTCGCCATGTTCCACGCGGGCCGAAGCGGGAGTCGCGTGCTCGCCGACCTGTTGGGCCAGCACTCGCACGTCTCGTGGGATGGCGAGGTGCTGGAGCACAACTCCTGGCTCTGGAACGAGCCGCGCGAGTTCAGTCGCTTCGTCGCGCGCCGCCGCGATGCGGCGGGACCCGGCATCTACGGGCTCGAGTTCAAGTTCTTCCACGCGCGCCTGCTGGGTGTGTCGCTCCCCGAGCTGCTCGCGCGGCTCGATGACCTGGGCTTCGACCACTTCGTGATCCTGGAGCGGCGCAACCTGCTGCGAAAAGTCGTGTCGAGCGTCGTGCTCCACGCGAACCGGCGATCCCACATTCCGGCCGGGCGCAAGGCCGAGCGGACGCGCGTCGCGATCGATCCGCAGCGCGTGGCGATCGACCGGGCCTCGCTGCCCCTGGTCGACCACCTGAAGGGCTACCGCGACGGCTTCCATTGGCTGCGGGAGCGGCTGGCCGAACGGAACGTGCTGGAGCTGACGTACGAGGAAGACATCGCGCGCGACCCCGCCGACGCCTACCGCAAGGTCTGCAGCTTCCTCGACCTGCCCGACGAGCCGACCGACATCCTGTACGCCCGCACCAACCCGTTCCCCCTGAACGAGATCGTGACCAACTGGTCCGAGGTCGAGGCGGCGCTTCGCGGCAGCGAGTTCGAGTGGATGCTCGAGGCGTGACCGGGGTGTCGAGCCGCGACGTTCTCGTACATGTCGGCTACCACAAGACCGGGACCACCTGGCTTCAGCGCGTCCTCTTCAAGCGGACTGCCGTGGGGCTGCGCGCTGCGGCCGCGAAGTACCAGCTCCACCCGCTGCTGGTTCATCCGCGGGCGATCGACTTCGATGCCGCCGGCGCGAAGTGCGAGCTTGGTGCCCTCGTCGAGGCCGCGGCCCGCGACGGCTCCTATCCGGTCGTCTCCTCCGAGGAGCTCTGCGGCAGCCCGCACACGGGGGGTGTGCTCGAGAAGGAGTTCGCCGACCGGATTGCGGCCGTGCTGCCGGGCGCTCGCATCCTGGTCGTGGTGCGGGAACAGAAGGCGATGCTCGTGTCGAGCTACAAGCAGTACGTCCGGGCCGGAGGGATCCTGTCGCTCGAGACCTACCTGTCGCCGCGCCTGCTGGGCGACGTCCGCAGCTGCAATCCCGACTGGCGCCACTTCCGGTACGACGCGTTGGTGGACTACTACCGTCGGCTCTTCGGGCCCGACCGAGTCCTCGTCCTCTCCTACGAGGGCTTCGTGGCGCAGCCGGCGGACTTCGTCCGGCGCGTGCTCGGCTTCTGCGGGCTGGAGCGCGGGGACGAGGAGATCGAGAGCCTGCCCTTCGAACGCGACGTCCACGCCTCGCTCGGCGCGCTCGGCGTCGAGATCAAGCGGCGCCTGAACCCCTGGGTTTCACGGCCGGACCGCCTGTACGCGGAACCCTTCTTTCCCGTGACGAACTCCGCGCACAGAAGGCTGGTCAAGGTCTTTCGACGGCTCGAGTCGGCGGCGCCGGCGCGGCTGGCCCGTTGGCGGGAGGAGCGTTTCCATCGGGTCGTCGAGCGATGGGCGGGCGATCGGTTCCGTGCGTCGAACTCGCGGCTCGGCGAGTGGATGGAAGATGATCTGGCCAAGCTCGGGTACGATCTTTGAGAGGCATCCCGCCCGCTCCGATCGTCGAGCGGTTCAAGTTCCGTCCCTATCGCCCGGGCCGCACCCGCGTGCCGGTTCGCTGCGTCACGCCCGCGGACGGCTACTACGTTCACACCTTCTACGACGTCTGTCCCTTCAGCCCGTGCGGACGCTACCTGGCGTTGACGCGCCTGCCGTACCAGGGCCGCAGACCCGTGCTCGGCGAACTCGCCGACGTCTCCGTCGTGGACCTGGAGGACGAGAGCGTCGAGACGGTCTACCGGACACCGGCGTGGGCCTTCCAGCTGGGCGCGCAGGTGCAGTGGGGGCCGGAGAGCGAGCACGCGCTGTACGCCAACGACGTGGTCGAGGGACGCGGTGTCTGTGTCCGAATCGATCTCCGGGAACGGAAGGCGAGACTGTACGCAGGGCCCAAGTACGACCTCGCTCCCGACGCCAGCTACGCCGTGGGTCCCGACCTGGCCCTCATGAACGCCACGCAGTACGGCTACGGGATTCCCGACCCGCCCGGAGAATCGCCCCCTCGCCTGGGACTCGACGATCTCGCAGGGCAGGGGATCTGGCGAACGGACCTGGCGAGCGGCGAGGTGTCACTCCTGGTCAGCCTGGAACGCCTGGCGGCGGCCGCCACGTCGACGAAGCAGGCGGCGGGCGGGATCCCGTACTGCTTCCACACCAAGCTGAACCGGCAAGGGACGCGACTCCTGCAAGTGCTCCGCTGTCTGGTCCCCGGCCGAGCCGCACGGAACGCCTGTCTGCTGAGCCTCGATCCCGGTGGGCGTGATGTCCGCGAGGTCGTCGATCGTCGCAGTTGGTCGACGAGAGGCCGGCTCGGGGGGACGGCGAACCATCCGAACTGGCACCCGGATGGGGAGCGCATGGTGCTGAACCTGGTGCCCCGATCCCTCGGTCACGATGACGTGCGTTTCTGCACGATCCGGTTCGACGGATCCGATCTCCGGGTGCTCAGCGAGCGCCACGCGGGCAGCGGCCACCCCAGCGTCGATCCGAGCGGCCGCTACCTGCTCTCCGACGCCTACCCGCGTGAGTCCTGGGTCGTGAGCGAAGACCGGGAGATCCCGATCCGCATCCTGCACCTCGATTCCGATGAGGAAGTCCGGATCTGCAGCGTCGCCGTCGACATGGAGCAGCCGCGCAACGCGTCACCGCGCCCGGCCCCGCGATCGATCTGGCAGCGCGCCCGCGGGGTTCGTGCGGAGCGGCCGCGTTCGCAGCGTGGCAGTCACTTCAAACTCGACCCCCACCC
Source organism: Deltaproteobacteria bacterium (assembly GCA_019311115.1). Taxonomy (GTDB): domain Bacteria; phylum Myxococcota_A; class UBA9160; order SZUA-336; family SZUA-336; genus JAFDDB01. Next base: position 9,507 of record JAFDDB010000015.1, on the reverse strand, counting down.
CGCGTGGAGCCGCGACTCGCGCAGGGTGTGCTTCAACGGCGCCCCCGACGGGCGACGCCAGGTGTTCGTCGCGGATGTCTCAAAGCTGCTGTGAGGGACCGGGTCGGTCGCCGCAGGTGCGTGTGCCGTCCTATACTGGCCCCGCCTCGAAGCGGGCGGCGTCGCTGCACGTGATGAACTCCCCCCAAGTCACAGTCCTCGTGCCCGTCTACAATCGCGAGCACCTCGTGACGTCCGCGATCCGGAGTGTCCTGGGGCAGTCCTTTCGCGACCTCGAGTGCCTGGTGATCGACGACGGCTCCACGGATAGGACCGCTGAAGTCGTCGCTGCGATCGACGATCCGCGCCTCCGGCTGGTTCGCAACCCGCGCAACCTCGGGATTCCCCGGACCCGAAACCGGGGCATCGACCTGGCGCGCGGCGCGTACGTGGCCATGCTGGACAGCGACGACGTGGCGCTCCCTCACCGGCTCGAGGTGCAGACGTCGTTTCTCGACTCGCATCCGGACGTAGCGGCGGTGGGATCGTGGGTGCGGCTGATCGACGACGGTGGAAAGCTGCTCGCAAGAGAGCGAAAGGGGCCCGCCTCGCCCCGTGCGATCGAGCTCTCGCTCCTTTTCCGGACCGTGCCGATGCAGTCCAGCATGCTGTTCCGGCGTCCGATCCTCGAGCGGTACCGCTATCGCGAGGATTTTCCGGTGATGCAGGATCGTGAGCTCTTTGGCCGTCTCGCTCGCCGCGAGAAGATCTCCTGCCTGCAGGAGAGCCTGGTCCACATGCGCGAGCACGCAGGACGCATCACGCGGGCGCGGCGCGCCGACCGCGACGCGCTGCGCCGCAAGATCGTGGAGATGCGCCTGCGCGAGATGGGCATACGAGCGACGGCTGACGACGTCGATCGTCACCTCCTGCTGGGACGCGAAGAGCCCGGCGCAGGCCGCGTGACGCTCGACGCCGAGATGCTCGCCTGGGCGGAACGCTGGATGCTCGCGCTCGTGGAGCGCGCGCGGAGTGAGGCTCCCGAGGAAGGGGACGCGGTCTTCGAGGAAGCCGCGTTTCTCTGGCAGCGCTTCCTGCGTCGAGCACGAGACCGGGTCGGCCGTGGCGTCCTCCGCCGCTACGTCGACTCCCCGCTCACGCGTCCCCACCGCGCCGCCGTACAACGGTGGCTGAAGCCGCGCTACTGGCGGCGCCTCAAGCGAGCCGTTGCGCGCGGAGGCCGATCGGTCTAGCTCAGTTCGCCGCGGGCGGGGCGGGCTGGCGCTTGAGGTTGCGGCGCTCGATGCGCTCGCGCATGCGCCGTTGGCGCGCCTCGGTGAGCGGATAGCGCCACAGCAGGGGGACGGCGACGAGTGCCAGGCCCGCGGGGATCACGCTGTACAGGCAAGCGACGGCCAACTTCGCCCCCGGCGTGTTGGCGTCGAGGGCGGGCTCGAAGCCGAACCACGCAGCGACGCTCGTCGAGACCAGGACTCCGAGCGCCGCGGCGCCCTTGTTCACCATTCCCCATATGGAGAAGTACAGACCGGTGCGCTGCTCACCCGTCCGCAGGGTGTCGAGGTCCACGATGTCGGCCGCCATCGAGGCGGGTAGGAAGACCAGCGAGCCGATGCTCGACCCCTTCATGATCATCAGGAAGAAGAAGATCCAGTAGTCGCCGGGCCCGAGTAGCGGGATCGGCGCGCTCCACAGCGACAGCCAGCCGATGCCGAGCACGACCGTCTTGTGCTTGCCGATCCGGTCCGAGATGCGCAGCCAGATCGGGATCGCGGCCGTGCTCGACAGGTAGTACACCAGCACGAAGATCGCGTAGCGGTCGAAGGGCTCCTGCATGACGTGCTGCACGAAGAAGAACGAGAGCGACGCGGTCATGCTGATGGCGACCATGAAGAAGCCGAAGCAGACGACGACTCGGCGGAACGGTCCGTTGCGCCAGACCACGCGAAGTCCCTGGCGCCAGCCGATCGGGCTCCGCTCGATCCTCTCGGGCGGAGGCTCGGGCACGAAGCCGAGCATCGGCGCGATGAAAAGCGGCAGCGCCACGACGACGGCGACCGCGATGCCGTACAGGGCGTTTCGCGGCCCGGGCATCCCGAGCCCGAACGCCATGAAGAGCGGAATCCCGAGCGACGTGATCAGCCCCACGTAGCCGAAGGCCTCGCGCCAACCGGTCACGCGCGACCGCTCGCGGTAGTTCGTGGAGAGTTCCGCACCCCACGCGCGGTAGGGCAGGTCGACGAGCGTGAACGCCAGGTACAGGGCGCTGATCCAGATGAAGAGGTGGAGCATCGTCACGTCGGGCGGCGGGACGAAGAGCATCCACAGCGAGAGCATCATGAGCGGCGTGCCTACCAGGATCCACGGTTTGCGCCGCCCGAAGGGCGTCTGCCAGCGGTCGCTCATGATGCCGATCGCGGGATCGGTCAGTACGTCGGTCAGGCGCGAGAGCGTGAGCAGCAGTCCCACCGCGGCCAGGCTCAATCCGAGGTCGCGCGAGTAGAAGGTGGGGACGTAGAGGGCGATCGGGAGGCCGACGATCGACGTCGGCAGGTTGGCGAGGCCGTAGAGGCCCATGGTCCAGCGCGAGACCGAGCGCGCAGCGGCGGGTGAGGGCACTCTCTATCTGTCCCCGATCATCTGCGCCTCGACCAGGTCGCGGTACATGCCGCTCTGAGCCATCAGCTCCGCGTGCGTGCCGGTGGCCACGATGTGTCGCCGGTCTACCACCGCGATGCGGTCGGCGGCCTTCAGCGTCGAGAGGCGGTGCGCGATCAGCAGCACCGTCCGGCCTCGCATCAGCTCCCGGGTCGCCTTCTGCACGTGCTGCTCCGACGTTGCGTCGAGCGCGGACGTCGCCTCATCGAAGATCAGGATCTGGGGGTCCCGCAGTAGCGCGCGCGCGATCGTCAGGCGTTGGCGCTGCCCACCCGAGAGTTGTCCCCCGAGCTCGCCCACCGGTGTGTCGTAGCCCTGCGGCAGCTTCTCGATGAACTCGTGGGCATAGGCCGCGCGGGCGACCCGGACCAGGTCTTCCATGGGCGCGTCGGGCCGGCCGTAGGCGATGTTCGCGCGGATCGTATCGTCGAACAGGAACGCGTCCTGCGTGACGACTGCGGTCGACGCGTTGAGCGAGGCGCGCCGGATGTTGCGCAGGTCGATGCCGTCGATCAGGATCCTGCCGCGCTCGGGCTCGTGGAACCGCAGCAGCAGGTCGGCGATCGTGGTCTTGCCTGCGCCCGACCGGCCGACGAGCGCCATCACCTCTCCGGCGTGGATCTCGAGGTCCATGCCGTCGAGCACCTGCTCGCGTTCGTAGCGGAACGACACGCTTTCGTAGCGGATCCCCTGCGTGACCTGGCCGAGATCCCGTGCGTCCGGGAGGTCGGGCGTGACCTCCGGGGCGTCGAGGACCTCGAAGAGCCGCCGGGCGGACGGGATCGCGGCCTGGATCGTGTTCCACATCGACGCGATCCCGCGCACCGGCCGGTAGAGCATGGTGGAGATCGCGGCGAACGCCATCAGCTTGCCGAGCGTCAGGTTCCAGCTGCCCTGGAGGATCGCCCATGCGCCGAGTAGCAGGACGGTCACCGCCGAAGCCTGGGTGATCAGCTCGATCGCGGCGCGCGAGAGGATGCGATGACGTACGACCTTCATCGAGCGGCGGAACGACCGCAACAGTGAGGTTCGGAACGAACGCTGCTCGCGATCCTGGGTCCCGAACGCCTGGATCACCTTGATCCCCGACAGGATCTGGACGAGCTGCTTCATGACCTCGGAGACCTGCTCCTGGCGTCGCTTGCTCGAGTCGCGGATGCGGCCGCCAAAGTGCGCCAGCACGAGGCCCACGGGGGGTGCGATCAGCAGGACCGAGAGAGAGAGCTGCCAGCTGATCCAGATGCAGAGCACCAGCGCCACGAGCACCACCGCGGAGTCCTCGAGCAGCTCTCCGAAGATCGCCTGGTTCGCGCTGTTGGCCACACGCGTGTCACTCGAGATCCGGGTGATGAACTCGCCGCGAGCTTCACCGACGTGGCGCGCGAGGGGCAGGCGCAGGAGTTTCGCCCCCAGGGCAGACCTCAGGTCGATCCTGAGCCGGTTCATCACCCACGCCGAAGCGTAGTCGCGGACGATGCGGAGCAGCGGCATCAGCAGGATCAACGTGACGCCCGCGGCCGCGATGCGTACGAAGTTCTCCCGGACGCGGGTCTGCAGGAGTTCGCGCTCGCGCGCGGCAGCGTCCGCGTCCGGCCGCTCAGACGCGTCGAGGAGATCGTCGAGCGAGCTCAGCGAGGCGTGCGGGATCGCGACGTCGTCTACGAGCGGCCGAATCAGCAGTGCGCGGGCAGACAGGCCGCCGCCATACAGCCAGGCGAACGCGATCGCGATCGCGATCACCCACAGGTAGGGGCGCGCGAAGCCGAGCATCCGCAGCAGGTCGCGTGGCGCGCTGCCGGTCGGGTCCGGGCCCCACTCCGAGGCGCGGCCTCGCGCTCCGAGCGAAGCGCCCTCGTCGGAAACCGGCCTACTCAAGTGGTCTTCCATCCGTGCCTGCGGTCAGCGAGGGCGGCGCCGGGAACCTGCGGCCGTCGGGTGGAAAGGCCACGTACAGATCCATCGGGCGGGCGTTCGCGTGCCACGCCCGGTAGCTGCGAACGTAGCGGCTGCGGTCCGGCGCCATGCCACGGAGATCGATCCAGAAATTGTCCGACCGCGTGAGGGAGCCCGGTCGGCTCAGTCCGATGGCGAGAGGCTTCTGCACTTCGGCGACTGTACCCACACCGTAGTAGCGCTCGATGCGAGCGACGTACTCGGAGTCCGCGGATGCGCGCACGCAGTCGAAGAAGCCGATCTCGTCGAGTACGCGGCGGTGCATCAGGAGCGATGAGAAGTTGCGGTGCGCATAGGCTCCGAGCTTCGTCGGGCGCGTGGCGCCCTGGCGATCCAGCCGGATCCACCACGAGACACAGGCCATCGCCCGGCTCGCACCGGTGAGCCGCAGGAGCTGCGCCTGGATCCGGCCCGGCTCCGAGACGTCGTCCGAGTCCTGGAAGGTGATGAACTCCCCCTTGCTCTGCTGGAGCCCCAGGTTGCGTGCGAAGTAGACCCCGCGGTTCTCCGGCAGCCGGAGCAGGGTGACTCGCTCGTCGGTCGAGGCCACTCTCTCCACGATTCCGGCCGTGTCGTCCGAGCTGGCGTCGTCCACCACGATGACCTCGATCTGCCCGTGTGTCTGGTCCAACAGGGAGCGAAGCGCGGGCTCGATGCTCGAGGCCGCGTTGAAGGCCGCGACGATCACCGACACGAGCGGTCCGCCGGCATCGGATCGCCCCTCCCCGTGAGCCTCCGGCTCGAAGGCGAAGGGGATGACCTGGCCGCGCCGTCCCGTAGGGCGCAGCCGGATCCTGCGGTCGTTCAGGGCCGAGTACCAGCCCGACAGCAGCTCCGCTCGCTCCTCGAGGGATTCGCACAGGTTCGCGTGGAGTGCGTAGAGGTCGGGCTCGTCCGAACGCGGAGGCGAGACCGCAAGGCGCGACCGGACCTCGTCGTGCGCGGGTGCGCCGCGGCACACGAACTCGGCGAGCGCGGCGTCCCGGACCGGCACCGAATCGCTGCCCGCGCCTACCGCGCCCACCGCGCCCACTGGGCCCGACCTCGAGCGCCGGATCAGCGTCCGGATCGCCGGCTCGATCAAGGACACCTCGTGCAGCAAGCCCTCGGGACCGGCTGCGCGCAGGTAGGACTTCATCGCCCGTCGAGCGAACGAGGTGCCCAGGAAGGTGTGGTCCCCGTTCCGGGCGAGGAACGAGATCACGCCGGCGTCGCTGCGCCCCGTTGCCCGGAGGCTGTGGAGGCGGTACGCGAGGTACAGCGGAACTGTGGTGGCAGCGTCCCGCGCCGCCCACGCTCGAAGAGGCATGCGTGTCGATTTCTCCTACAGCCGGCCGCCATGATGCCGCCGGGCGGGTCCGGCTACAAGCGGACACGCCCGGCGAAGGAGGCCGGCGAACTGGCCTTCATGGCTTGACTGATTCGTGCGCGCCGGGTCATACCTGCCTGAGAGTCCGCTCCGGTTGGTCCGGACCTGTCGCCGTGGGGAAGAATACGTACAACTCCCGATGCCTGCCGTTCTCGTCGTAACGTCCGCATTTCCCCCCACCAGCGATTCGGGGGTCTTCCGAACCACGAAGTTCGTGAAGCACCTGCCGAGCCTCGGCTGGCGTCCGCTGGTGCTTCACGTGCGCCCCGACCTGCACCGTCCGCGCGACGCGACGCTGCTCGACGAGATCCCGGGCGATACGCCGGTCGCAGAGGTGGGAACCGGGCCCCTCAGCCGGATCTGCACCGCGAGCGCGGGAGTTCTGGGACGCCCCCTTCTCCGGGGCGATGGGCCGCGCTTCCGAAAGGCGACACGACTCGGCGCGAAGCTCTGCCAGCAACACGGTGCCGAGGTGATCTTCGTTTCGGCTCCGCCGAGCCGGCTGCCGTTGCTCGGCCTCTCGCTCGCGGAGGCCACCGGTCTGCCACTCGTGACCGACTTCCGCGACCCGCCATGGCAGCTCAACAGCCAGTGGCGCCCCGACCCCGGTGCACGAAAGTTCTTCGAGCGGAAGTCGGCCGCGGTCTACGCGCGTTCGGCTCGACTGATCGTCAACACCGAGCCCGTCCGGCGCGCGATGATCGACGAGCTCGGCCTGCCGGCGGCCAAGGTGGTCTACGTCCCGAACGGCTACGACGAAGACGACTTCGACGCCGTCGAGGCGGACCGCGGGCCCTCGGCCGGGCGGGCGCTCCGCGCCGTGTCCGCCGGAGCGCCGCGCTCCGGTCCAGAGCTGGAGGCTCTCGTGCGGGCGCTCGAGATCGCCGGCGAGCACCCCGACTTTCGCGCGGAGTTCCGGCTGCAGATCCTGGGAGCGTGCTCGGCTCCGTTGCGCCGCGCGCTCTCGACCCCTCGGATTCGCGAGATGGTTCAGCTGCGGGGTCACGTGGGGCACCGTGACAGCGTGCGCGAGATGGTGCACGCGGACCTGAACGTCGTCTTGCTGCCCGAGGCGAGCAGCGCTCGGCGCGTGCCGCAGAAGCTCTATCAATACCTGAGGGCCGGTCGGCCGGTACTCGGGTTCCTCTCCACGGGTCCGGGCCAGAGGCTGATCGAGGACTCCGGCCTCGGCTTCTGCTACGAGCCGCGGAAGTCCGACGAGATGGCCAGGGGCTTGCTGCGCGCGTTCGAGCTGTGGCAGCAGGGCTGGAGCCCGTCGCCCGTATCGAGCGAGCGCCTGCAGCGCTTCGAGCGCTGCAACCTGACGCGTGAGCTGGCCGACGTGTTCGAAGCGGTGCGGGACCGCCCGAACCGGGTGCGCTCGATCGGGCGGCCGGACGCGGCCGACAGCTCGGCGGCCTAACCGAACTCGGCGAGCGACTCCCGCAGCTCGGCGAGGGCCGGCGCGCGAATGGCCTGCTTGACCGCGGCGTGCGAGCCGGAGTGGACGGCCAGTAGCTCGGTCGCGCGAGCGAAGGCGGCGTCCGCCAGCTGGTCGGCCGGGACGACTCGGTCGAGGAAGCCGGCGTGGACCGCCTCTTCGGGGTCGTACAGCTCGGCGTTCACGCTCGCGCGCTGAAGGTGCGTCGGTGCCAGGCGCGCGCGGGCCAGGGCGACGGCGAAGCCGGGCAGGGCCATGCCGATGGCGGTCTCGTTCATGCCGATCTTGAAGTCGCCGGCCGCGCCGATTCGCTCGTCGACCGACATGAGGATCATCGATCCCATGGCCAGGGCATGGCCGGTCACCGCGGCGATGATCGGCAGCGGAAAGCCGTAGAGGCGAAGGGACAGCTCGGCGCCCCCGCGCACCATGTCCCGGATCGCCCCCGCGTCGCCGGCGCGCATGACCGAGAGGTCGAAGCCCGCGGAGAAGCGGCCGGGCCGGCCCGAGAGCACGACCACGCGCGCCTCCTTCTCGGCCCGGTCGAGGGCGCCGTTGAGCGCGGCCAGCGAAGTGGGCGAGATGACGTTGGCCTTGCCGTCGTCGAACGAGATCAGGGCTACGTCGCCGCGGAGTTCGTACCGGACGATTTCTTCGGACATGAAGCGAGCCTAGCAGGTTCGCCCGCCGCGCCGGGGCGCAGCCGCGGCTACTCGAGCCGCGAGCGGTTCCGCTCGATCTCGCGCAGCCCGTGCACCAGGTGCGCGAGGTGCGAGAGGGGGGCGCCTTCGACATCCGGGAACGCCCCGGCCTCGAGCGCGCCGAGCCAGCCCCTTGCCGCGCTCTTCTCTTCGGCGGTCCAGGTGACGGCCGCATCCGAGACGAGCAGGCCGAGCGCCTCCGCGTAGTGCCCGAGCGCTTCGCTGGCTGCGTATCGCCCGAAGCTCCGGCGTCGCAGCTCCTGGGACATGAAGCGCCGCTTCACCGCGTCCACGTCGAGACCTGCTCCCGCGTGGCGGCCGTACGCCAGCAACAATCCCGGCAGGTGCAGGTAGGAGTGATCCTCGGAGTCCTCTTCGGGGCTTCGCTCCTGTCGGTAGCGGTCCCAGCAACTCCGTAGCAGCCGGTCCGCCGTCACGGATTGCCCGGAGCGGTTCGTCCACTCCGATTCCAGGTCGTCTTCGAAGCGGAGCAGCGTCGCCAGGAACGCGTAGGCGTCCGCTTCTCGTGTGTCGACTCCGCGCTTGGACTCGATGCGGAAGCGCAGTCGCGGCAGACCGCCCGACGACGACAGGAAGACCTGCCGCTGGTGCGAGCGGTACAGCTCGGTGAGCGCGAGGGAGCCCCAGGAGAAGGGGAAGACGTCGTCGAGTCCGGGCGCCTCCCCGTGGGGCCGCCATGTGTCCACGATCAGCGCGAGCACTCCACCGCCGTGGGCCTCGACGCCGTCGATGCTGCCCGGGACGATGTCGCCCTCTGCGCGGTGCAGGTAGATCTGCGCCATGAAGCGCATGAACGCGGGCTGCGGCACTTCGAAGACGAGGCCGTAGTGACCCGGGGATGCGAGTAGCTCGGGCCGCTCGGCTTCGAGCCGGGCCTCGGCCCGGGCGCGCAGCGCGCTGCCGGGGATCCGCGCCGGCTCGGAGGTGCAGGCGAGAGCCGAGAGCGCGAGCAGAAGGGTGAGCAGGCGCGACACGGGCGAACACACTACACGAGTCCCCGGGCGGCCGGCGAAGCCGGTAGACTGCTCCCCCGATGGATCTTGCCGCCTGGTCCTGGCTCTTCCTGGTGCTCTACGTCGGGGCCATGCTCGCCTTCGGGGTGATCGGGCAGCGGCGCGTGCGCAGCGCGGACGACTTCGCGACCGCGCGCGGAAGCTACGGCCCCGTGTTGTTGAGCCTGGCCTTTGCCGCGACCACGGCGAGCGGCGCCACGTTCCTGGGACTTCCGGGCATCGTCTACGACACGGGCCTCGCCGGCATCTGGTCGCTCGTCCTGTATCCGACCGGGGTCTACCTGGGCGTGCTGATCTGCATGCGGCTGGTGAGCCGCGCCGGTCACCGCTTCGGCACGCGTTCGATTCCGGAAT
>JAFDDB010000261.1 GCA_019311115.1 Deltaproteobacteria bacterium | reverse complement strand
AGCGCGTCGGGCATGTACATCATGTCGAGGCAGGTGTCCGGGCGCAGGAAGCAGACGTACCGGCCGTAGCGCAGGGCGTGGTAGAAGATGTCCACCGCGTAGTCCGTGGTTCCGCCGCCCGGCGGAGCGACGTGTGAGATGATCCCCGGCAGGCGCAGCCCCCTGGAGTCGAGGCCGAAGCGGCGAGCGTAGTAGTCGCAGAGAAGCTCGCCGCTCAGCTTGGTGATGCCGTAGATCGTATTCGGACGCTGGAGCGTGTCCTGGGGCGTCCGGTCCTTTGGCGTGTTCGGCCCGAACGCACCGATCGAGCTCGGAAAGAACACCGCGACGCCGTGCTGGCGCGCCACTTCGAGCACCCGGTAGAGGCCGCCCATGTTCACGTCCCACGCCCTGCGGGGGCCGTGCTCCGCGACGGCGGAGAGGATTCCGGCCAGGTGGTAGATCGTGCCCACGTCGTAGCGCTGCACGACGCTCTCGATCTGGCGAATGTGCGTACAGTCCAGGTACTCGAAGGGATCGTGCCCGTCCTCCGGATCGCCCTTCGGATCGCCCTCCGGATCGCCGGCGGGCAGCCGGATGTCGGAGGCGACGACGCGGTCGCCTCCGTAGCGCGCGCGCAGGGCCGGAACGAGCTCGGTTCCGATCTGCCCGACGGTCCCCGTGACGAGGATGTTGCGCACGACCTGCAGGCTACACCCGCGGCCACCGGTCCGCCGCATCGGGCAACGCCGACCTGCTTGCCGCGCTAGCATCCGTCTCCATGGAAGCCTCTGCGGCGCGCCCGGGCAGCGCGGACCGACTGCGCGCCGCACGGCGGGCGCAGGTCTTCGTGGTCGCCGCCGTGGTCGCGGCCATGGCGTGGCCGTACTTCCTGCACTTCGTCGGCTTCCAGCCGGCGCGGGACTTCGACAAGGCGATCTACCCGCGGATCATGGGCTACCCGTTCCGCGAGACACCCGACGCGCAGGGAGCGCACGGGCTCGACTTCAGCCAGGTGTGGATCGCATCTCGGAGACTCGCGGCGGGCGAGGACGTCTACGAAAGGATCCCCGACAAGGGCTACAAGAAGTGGCGCCGGCGCTGGACCACGACCTACCACCCGGTCATCCACTGGCTCTACCTTCCCCTGTCCTGGCTGCCGCTGCGCGACGGGCTGATCGTCCACAACCTGTTCTCGTCGGGGCTCTTCCTGCTCTGCGCGGCGCTAGCGCTGGCCCGCGCCGGATGCCTCGCCGCGTTGCCCGGCCTGGCCTCCGCGTTCGCCGTCGCGATGCTGCTCACGCCGAGCGGCCTGCTCCACCTGGAGCGCGGCCAGTTCGACCTGTACGTGGCGTCAGCCCTGGTCTGCGTCGTGACGCTGTTCGCGTCCGAGCGCCCCGCGCGGTTCGCGCGGGACTCGGGATGGGGCCTCGGGGCAGGCCTGCTCTCGACGCTGAAGGTCAGCGCGTGGCCCCTGGTCGGCTTCTACTGGATGCTCGGCGCGGGCCTGCGCGGGCTGCGCAGCGCCGCGGTGTGGCTCGTCCCTGGCACAATCGTCGTGCTCAACGTGCTCTTCTTCCAGGGAGTGCTCGACTGGCTGCCCGCCTTCCTGTACGTCGCGGGCGACCGCGCAGGCATGGGCGCGAGCTTCGCGCTGCTCGCGCCCGGCTGGCTGGCCGCGGCGCTGCCCTTCGTCTCGGCCGCTTCGTGTCGCTCCGCATGCGTGGCGAGCTCGGTGACGACGGGGCGAGGCGCGAACTGCTCGCGCGTATCTCCTTCCCGGTCGCGGCCGCACTCGCCGTGCAGACCATCTGCGGTACGCCGGTCACGCACGACTACCGGCTGGTGGCGCTCTTCGGACTGATGCCACTGATGTCGGTGTGGTGCGTACAGGGCGAGACCGTGCCGGACTGGCTGCGCCACGCCGCGGCCTTCGGCTACGCGCTCATGCTGGTGATGGCTATGCGCATCATCCCGTTCACGTCGCTGTCGGCGGCTGGGCTGGCGACGTGCCTGCTCTTCGGCTCGCTGCTCTGGCTCGGCCTCGCCGTCTACCTGGCGTTCGGTGGTTCGAGGTCGCGCAGCTCGAGCACGTGAAGCTTCTTGCCGAAGCGCTTCGCCACCCGGAGCCGGTCGGGATACACGCCGCGCAAGAACCCGCACTGCAGCTCGCGGCCCGAG
>JAFDDB010000187.1 GCA_019311115.1 Deltaproteobacteria bacterium | reverse complement strand
GTAGCGGAGCACCCACCAGGCGCGCGTCGCCCACATCACGTCGGTGCCGCTGTACAGCACCACGCGGCTCGAGTGCGAGATCCCCAGCCGGGACAGGCTCTCGCGAAGCTGCTCTGCCGTCGGCCGCGTGAACGCGAGTGCCGCGTTCGGGTCGGAGAGGTCCGCGAGCAGGTCGATGAACCCCGCGCCCGGCAGGTGTCCCGCGTCGTAGACGTCGCGGCCCGCGGTCGCGCCCCCGCCGCCCAGGTGCACGCTGCAGTCGAAGACGCGGAGATCCGGGTCTTCGAGCCGCGCCTCGAGCCGGGCCGGGGAGACGAGCGCTGATTCGCGGGTGGCCGTCGTCACGGCCGTCGATTCTATCCTGCTTCGCACTTCCGGTGCACGAGCGCGCGCGTCGTTGACTCGCGGGGCCTGCGCCGTGCAGTCTCGGCCCCAGCGTGACCGTCCCCAGACCCGAGTACCCGCGGCCCCAGTTCGCTCGCGAGCGCTGGCTGTGCCTGAACGGCCAGTGGCAGTTCGAGATCGACGCGGCCGACTCGGGCCTCGAGCGCGGCCTGCTCGAGCGGCCGCTCGCGGGGTCCATCACGGTCCCCTTCTGTCCGGAGTCCGCGCTGTCGGGCGTCGGGAACCCCGACTACCTGAACGCCGTCTGGTACCGCCGCGAGGTGCGCGTACCCGGCGACTGGACCGGCGACACCGTCCTGTTGCACTTCCAGGCGGTCGACTACGACGCCACGGTGTGGATCGACGGAGTCGAGGCGGGGCGTCACCGGGGCGGGTTCACTCCGTTCACGATCGAGCTCGACGAGCGACCCGGCGCCGTGCTCGACCTGGTCGTACGTGCCCGCGACTCGCACACCGAGCCCCAGCCACGCGGCAAGCAGGCGATGCAGTTCGAGGGCAGCGGCGCGATCTACGGCCGAACGACGGGAATCTGGCAGACGGTCTGGATGGAGCCGGTGTCGGCGTCGAGGCTGGAGCGCCCGCGCATCACGCCCGATGTCGCCGGGGGGCGCTTCCTGATCGAGCAGCCGATCCGCCGTGCGCGGCCGGGCATGACTCTGGCCGCCACGCTGGCCTCCGGCGGCGAGACGATCGCCACCTGCAGCGTCGCGGCGGGAACCGACCTGAGTCCGGTCCTGGTGCTCGAGATCGAGCAGGCGAAGCGGCGGCTGTGGTCGGTCGGCGATCCCCACCTGTACGACCTGGAGCTGTCGTTGACGGAGAACGGCGAGGTCGTCGATCGAGTGGCGAGCTACGCCGGACTCCGTTCGGTGGGCATCGACGGCCGCGCGATCACGATCAACGGCGAGCCCGTGTTCCAGCGGCTGGTGCTCGACCAGGGCTACTACCCGGACGGCCTCATGACCGCGCCGAGCGACGAGGCGCTGGTCGAGGACATCCGGCTCGGCCAGGCGGCCGGGTTCAACGGCGCGCGGCTCCACCAGAAGGTCTTCGAGGAGCGCTTCCTCTACCACGCCGACCGCATGGGGTACCTGGTCTGGGGCGAGTTCGGCGACTGGGGCTGCAGCGGCTTCGGGCCGGGTGGCGGCGAGCACCAGAAGCCCGGCCCCGACTACATCACCCAGTGGCTCGAAGTGCTGCACCGCGACTACTCGCACCCGGCGATCGTCGGCTGGTGTCCGCTCAACGAGACGTGGCAGGGCGTCCGCGACCGCATCACCGTGCTCGACGACGTGACGCGGGGCATGTTCCTGGCGGCCAAGGCCATGGACGCGACGCGGCCGGTGCTCGACACCTCGGGCTACTCGCACCGGGTGGCCGAGTCCGACGTGTACGACAGCCACGACTACACGCAGGACGTCGAGCAGTTCCGGTCGCGGCACGCGGGAACCGCGGGCGGCGACCCGTTCGTCAACCGGCGCGAGCGGCCGGTCGGGCCGCCACTCGAGTTCTCGATCCCCTACCGCGGACAGCCGTTCTTCGTGAGCGAGTTCGGCGGCATCTGGTGGAACCCCGACCTGCGCGAAGGCGAGGACTCGTGGGGGTACGGCGACCGCCCGAAGTCGATCGAGGAGTTCTACGAGCGCTTCGAAGGCCTGTGCCGGGTGCTGCTCGAGGACGCCGGCATGTTCGGCTACTGCTACACGCAGCTGACCGACATCTTCCAGGAGCAGAACGGGATCTACCGCTTCGACCGGGCGCCCAAGTTCGAAATCGGACGGCTGCACGCCATCCAGACGACGCCCGCCGCCATCGAGCGGCGCGCGTTCGACGAGGAGTAGGGAGATGAAGAAGCTCGAGGGAAAGGTCGCGCTCGTTACGGGCGGGTCTCGCGGAATCGGCAAGGGGATCGCCCAGAGCTTCGTCGACGAGGGCGCCCGCGTCGTGATCGTCTCGCGCAAGGCGGAGGCCTGCGAAGAGGCGGCCAAGGAGCTCGGCGCGCAGGCGGACTGGATCGCCGGTCACGTGGGCAAGCCCGAGGACGCCGAGTCCTGCATCGACACCACGATCCAACGCCACGGCTCCCTCGACATCCTGGTGAACAACGCCGCGACCAATCCCTGGAACGGCCCCACCATCGACTGCGACCTGTCGCGCTGGGACAAGACCCTCGAGGTGAACCTGCGGGGGCCCTTCGTGTGGAGTCAGCTCGCGTGGCGGAAGTACATGCAGGAGCACGGCGGCTGCATCATCAACATCTCGTCGAACGGCGGCTTCATGACCAGCGGCGCGCTCGGTGTCTACAACATCACCAAGGCGGCGCTGGTCCAGCTGACCAAGCAGCTCGCGTCGGAGCTGGGCCCGGGCGTGCGGGTCAACGCGATCGCGCCGGGCCTGGTCCGTACCGACTTCGCACGCGTGCTGTGGGAGGGCGAGCGGGGCCAGGAGGTCGCGGACCTGACGCCGCTCGGGCGCCTGGGCGAGCCCGAGGACATCGGCTCTGCGGCGCTGTTCCTGGCCGCGCCGGACGCGTCGTGGCTCACCGGCCAGACGATCATCGTCGACGGCGGCGCGCTGATCCGGCACAGCTGACATGGCCACGGCCGTCGTCATTGGAGCGGATCGGGGCATCGCGGCCGCGCTGGTCGACGTCTACCGCGAGCGCGGTGACGAGGCGATCGCGGTCTGCCTGGGCGAGGGTGAAGCGTGGGCCGGCAAGGGCGTGCGCGTAGTCGCGGGCGTCGACGTGACCGACGACGCCTCGGTCGCGAAGCTTGCGGCGGCGCTGGCAGGGACGTCGGTGGACATCCTGGTCCACGTAGCCGGTGTCGGCGCGCTCGACCGCTGGGGCGAGTTCGATTTCGACCGGATGCTACGGCACTACGACCTGAACGCGCTCGGACCGCTCCGCGTGGTGAGCGCGCTGGCCGGGAACCTGTCGACCGGGGGCAGGGTGGGCATCGTCACCAGCCGCATGGGTTCGATCGGCGACAACGGGTCGGGCCGGATGTACAGCTACCGCATGTCGAAGGCGGCGGCGAACATGCTGGGCGTCAACCTCTACCACGAACTTCGGCCGCGGGGCGTCTCGGTGATGCTGCTTCACCCGGGAACCGTCGCGACGCAGATGACCCACGGCGCGAAGGGCTGGGACCAGATGACGAAGCCCGCCGAGGCGGCGGCCGGTCTCGCGGCGCAGCTCGATGCGCTGGGGCCGGACACGCCCGTCGAGTTCCGGCACGCCGACGGAACGCTGCTTCCCTGGTAGCGGGCGCTCCTCGTCGTTCGTGGGCTAGCGCCGCGGGAACCGCGCCAGGATCCGGCCTACGGCCTCGCCGATCCGCGCCTCGCGTGCCTCGGGCTTCAGGTACTCGTTGATCTCGGCCTCGGCCCAGCCGCGCCAGAGCGGAAGGCGCGTGTCGGCTGCGAGCGCCTCCAGTACCAGGCTCCCCTCCCTGTAGGAGACCGTCACGCTGCGTGACCCCCCGGCGCGATCCATGACGACCTGCTGCTGGCGCTTCTGGGTCTCGATGGCGACGTCGTATTGGACGAGGAAGTCGCCGCCGTCTGCGCGCCGTTCGTACCCGGCCTCGGCCAGGTTCGCGTCTACGGCGGCGCGGATCCAGCGGTCGAGATCCTGGTCCGTCACGCCGCGTAGGCGCTCCTGGGTGGAGGTCTCTTCGCCGGCCCAGCTGTAGCTCGGCAATCCCGAGAAGTCTGCGGACTCGGACAAGTCTGTGCGCACGGCCATTGGCGTCTGGCACGCGAGAAGCACGAGCGCCGCGAGGGCGAGCACCAGTCCTGTGGATCGTGACGATCGGATCATGCGGGATCCTCCTCGGCGCGCACCCTCTCAGATTTTCACCGATGCGGTCAACGGGCGGGGCGCTCCGTTCGAGTCGCCGAACGTACTTGTCGGGACGGGTCGTGAAATCGCAGAATGGCGGCCGATCGAATCTGCAAAGGTCCCTCAGATCCAAGGGCCCCGAGACAAGGCAGGTCCAAAGATGTGGAAGTACTGGGTGTTCATGCTCGTGGTTCTCGGGCTCGCGCTCGTGTACGCGTATCTCTCGGATCCCTGCATCGGACTGGTGCGAAGCGAGTTCTCCGCGAGGTACCCGGACCGGCAGCTCGTTTCCTCGGACGCCGACTCCGGATCTCCCGAGAGCGTTCGTTGCGTCGTCTCCTACCGGGAGTCGGGTAGCCAGGAGGTCGAGTCCGAGGTCTGGTGGTACCGCAACAAGCCCGACGGCTGGCAGCTCTACAAGATCCTCGAGCCCGAGCCGGCCGCGAACCCCTAGCGCGCGACCTCTCGCCCTGCGGACCTTGCTAGACTGGGCGCTCACCGTCGGCGGAGGCTCTCGATGACGACCAGGGACCGGAAGATCGCATTCATCACGGGCGCCGCGAGCGGCATTGGGCGTGCGACGGCCGAGCGGTTCGCGCAGGAGGGCTTCTGGATCGGCGCCGCGGACCGGAATGCCGAAGGCTTGGAGCAGCTTCGCGACGTCCTCGGCAAGGACAACTGCCGCCCGTGGAAGCTCGACGTGACAGACAAGGCGGCGTACGACGTGGTGATCGCCGAACTGTCCGAGGAGACCGGCGGACAGCTGGACCTGCTCTACAACAACGCCGGGATCGGCGCCGCGGGCTTCCTCGAGGACATTCCGATCGAGGAGAGCCTGAAGGTCATCGACATCAACCTGATCGGCGTGCTGAACGGCATCTACGCCGCGCTGCCGCTGCTGAAGGCCACGCCGAACAGCCTCTGCTTCACGACTTCTTCGTCGGCGGCTACCTACGGCGCCCCGACGCTGGCCGTCTACGCGGCCACCAAGTTCGCGGTCAAGGGACTGACCGAGGCGCTGGCCGTCGAGCTGTCGCGCTGCGACGTCCGCGTCGCGGACGTGCTGCCCGGACTCATCGACACGGCGATCCTCAGCGAGTCGCCGTTCTACGTGGACGGCAAGAAGCAGCCGACCGAGGGCCGCACGATCGGAGCCAACGCACCGACCGAGGGCCCGTTCCGCCTGATCGCGCCGAGCGAGGTCGCCGAGGCGGTGTGGCGCTGCTACGACGGCGACTCGCGCCTGCACTGGTACGTGCCGGACGAGATCGAGGACATCGACAAGGCGAAGGCGGCGTCGCCCGAGAAGGTCCGCGACGCGCGCATCGCGATGATGAAGGCGCAGACGCCGCTGGGCTGAGCCGCTCGCAGGATCGCTACGCGGTCAGAGCAGGTTCAACCTCATGCCGCACACGTAGACCTGGCTGTCGCTGCGTGCGCAGTCGCGCTTGCGCGCGCTCTCGAGAATGGCGTCGCGGTCGGCCACGTGCAGGTCCAGCCCGCCGAGGCCGTCGGGGCGCCCGTCGCTGCAGGGCACGAAGCGCACGGCCGCGTTCTCGAGCTCGACCTG
>JAFDDB010000186.1 GCA_019311115.1 Deltaproteobacteria bacterium | reverse complement strand
GCCTCACCGCACCGCAGTTGCCGAAGTCGGCGCGCAGCTGAGCGGAGCACCGGGACTCTGGCGTCCCCGCAGGGATTCGAACCCCGGACCTGCCGCTTAGGAGGAGGGGCAGGGACCCCGAAGACGGCTCGGAGTAGCCATCGAGCTCCGTAGAGCACCGCCGAGCCCCGTGTGGGCGCGTGGAGGCTGCAACCAGATGCAACCAGTACGCCGCCTCTCAGCAGACCTCGACCCCCCGGCATCCCGCACCGCTCCATGGCACCAGACGACATCGGAATCAAGGGGCGGGGAGAGGTCCGCCGACGGAGACAGTGCCAGAGTTGGCGAGCGCGCACGACTCCGTCATCACAAGCTCGCGCCGTTCAGCTGCCCTCGTGCGCGAAGGGCTACGCGGTGGGCCGCGCTCCAGTCGCCAGAGTGGCCTCAGAACGAAAACGCCCCGCCGAAGCGGGGCGCGTCATGCATCGATCGTCGATGCGCGAATCGCTGCGGCTAGTGCTGCCTGCGCCGGCCGATGAAGCTCAGCCCGAACAGCCCCATTCCGAGAAGCAGGTTGGTCATCGGTTCGGGGACGGCGACGGTACTGAAGAGCGTTACATAGCTATTCACTGAAGCGGGTCCCTCGGGGCCGACCGACTCGCCCCGGAGGTCGAGCAGGAAATCGCTCTTGAGCGTGAGAGCGCTCAGACGCGGCAGCAGATTGACCGAGTCCGCGGGGAGGTCGAGATTGGTGATCGGCAGGCCAAAGGGCTCAACGATGTGGACGTGCAGATTCACGGGACCGGGACCGGGTGCATCTGCGAGCGTGAGATCGAGCCCGCCGCCGTTCTCGATGGTGTAATCGTTGACCCAGAGGACCGACCCGGAAATTCCGAGCTGATCATCGAGTGACGTTACGGTGAAGGTGTAGTCGAGCCGTTCGGGCGGCAGGCTGGGCTCGACATCAATGAAGAACTCTCCATTGCCATGGACGATGAAGCCGGGCAGGTCCGGGTCGTCGATCGTCGTTACTGTGACGATGTTCGTGTTTACCGTCGACAGATCTGAACTCCAGTCAGAGAACTCCAGATTGCCGACAACAAAGGACGGGCCGCCGGAAGGGGCTATGAGCTCCGCCAGGGTGAACGTCGTCGCGTTCACCGGGCCGGAAAAGACGATGCAGGCGAGCAAGCCCACCGCAGCCACTGCGCCCCCCATCTTCGAGACGATCCCAGTCAGGTTCGCGAGCTTCAGCATCTTGCGTACTCCTGTAGCTGCACGGCGACTCATGCTTGGAGCTGTGGCTCCCCAACAGTGTTGCGCTGGCAAGAAAGGTGACGCGCATCACAGGGGCGCACTGAGCGCACGGGCAGAACTCGACACAGCAGGAAAGACGCAGGTCCGCGGAAGAAACCGACCCCGTGTCGGGTGAAGTCAGAGTCGGACTCTGGAACCGACGCCGCGCGGGGACTCAGGCGTCGCCGAGGAGCGTCATCGCCGCCCCCACGAACGCCGCGGGCCTTCACGACGCCCGGCGGGCACGAGATCGGCCACGAGAACTTCAGGAGGCGCATCTGGGCGGCGCTCATGGAGCGGGCCTTCGACGGCAGCAAGAAGCTCACGCCGCACGCGCTGCGGCACACCTGGGCGTCGCTCCACCTCGCGGCGGGCACGCCGGTCAACTGGGTCCAGAAGCAGGGCGGGTGGGCGAGCGCCAAGATGCTGCTCGACGTGTACGGCCACTTCGTGCCCAAGCAGGGGGCGAACTACGCCGCGAATCTGGAGCCGGATCTGCAACCAGCTGCAACCAGAGCGGACCGCGTCCCGCAACCTGGCGTCCCCGAAAGGATTCGAACCTTTGACCTGCCGCTTAGGAGGCGGCCGCTCTATCCAGCTGAGCTACGGGGACGCGCGCGGCGACTATAGCGCGGGTGTTTGCCAGTGGCGCCGACGGGCGTAGCCGGGCGCGAGTGAGCGGTCGGGGCGCGGCCTGGCGCGCTAGTTCAGCAGCAGGTCGGTGAAGAACTCGACGAACTCGGCACTCCGGTTCTCGATCAGGACGCCGAAGCCGGGTTGCGCCGAGGTGGTGTCGTCGAGTTGCGCGGTGGTCCAGCGGACGAGGCCGACGACCTCGATCTTCCGCCGGTCCCGGGTCAGGATGATGATCTGAACCTCTTCTCCCGCCACGGGCAGGCAGTTCGTGCGCATGAAGAGGCCCTGCTTGCTCAGGTTCTTGACGTGGCCGGTGCCCTCGACCGTGGCGGTCGTGAACTTCGCGGGAATGCGCCGCACGAAGCGCTTGAGCTTGCGTCTTTCACTTCCGCCGGAGTTGGACATTGGGCTGCCCCCGCATCGGCGCCATTCGGATGCGGCTTGACCGGTCGGCCTGCGGCGTCGGCGCGGCCTCAGCCGAACTGGTCGGCGAGCGTGAGCGCGCTGAAATAGCCGTAGAAGAGCAGGGCGACGACCAGTGCCGCCATCCGCGCCGGCGAGGGGCGTAGCGGCCCGCTGAACGACGAGGCGTTGAGCCAGAGCAGCAGTCCCGAGTACAGGAACATGACACCCGCATTCAGGCTGGACGAGAGTACCAGCAGCGTCAGGGGCTGATCGAGCCCAACCAGCAGCACGGCCACTCCGAAGGCGATGAAGCCCCAGAGGATCGCGATGTACAGCCGCGACAGCGTCCAGCGTGGGCTGTCCCGAAGCAGCGACGCGTGCACCACGTCGGCGACGACGCGCGTCACCGCGTCGAGCAGCGCCAGTTCGGTCGACACCAGCACGGCGATGCCCGCGCACAGAAACGTCCACTCCGCACCCGGCCCGAAGCGCGTGGACAGCGCGTTGGCCTGCTCGCGGATGAAGCCGAAGCCCTCGCCGACCGGTGCACCCGGCTCGAGCAGCGACCAGGTGATGACACAGAGGAGCGCCAGCGACAGCACGCAGAGCAGGTAGAAGCTGATGGCGTGCTCGATGTTCGCGCGCCGCCACCACAGGTTCCAGACCGGGAGGCTCTCTTCGTTTACGTCGAACACGAAGCCGGTGTCGCTGGCCGCCTCCTCGCGGCCGGTGAACGGACTGGTGAGCCGGCCGACCCAGATGCCCATGCCGTAGCCCTTGTCGCGGATGTAGTTGGACTGCGCCAGGTTGACGGTTCCACCTGCACCCGCGAACGCCAGCGCTCCCAGCAGAAGGGGAAGCTCGATGCCGTCGGGCACGTGGCCGATGTGGATCGCGCCCTCGCCGAGTGCGAGCAGTGCGTCGACCGTGACGAGGCGTGCGAACAGGTAGATCAGCCCCGCGAAGATCAGGCTCACGAGCGTGATCTGCAGGATCTCGACGGTCCGGTAGATGACGGGGCCGAGCGAGAGCACCGCGCCGCAGAGCACCAGCCCGGCCACGGCGTACACCACCGGGTCGCCGCCGATCTGCCACGACAGGAGCGTGCCCGCGCCGGTCGCCCAGCCCGGCCAGATCCAGGGCAGGGTGCCGCAGAGCAGGAAGACGGGACCGAAGACGCGGGACAGCCGCAGGAATCCCACCACCGCGCTCTCGCCGGTGGCCAACGTGTAGCGCTCGATCTCCATGTTCAGGAAGAACTGGATCGTCACGCCGATCCATGCCGCCCAGAAGATCGCGAACCCGAACTGCGCCGTGAGACGCGGCCACAGCACGAACTCGCCGCTGCCGATGGAGAGGCCCGCCAGGATGATGCCCGGACCGAGCAGTGCGCGGAGCGCGGGAACCGGGGGCAGGGCGCGCCGGCCGGGGGGCGGTAGCACCCCGTCGGGCAGCCGGATCGACACCTAGCGGCGGCTCCCCGAGCGCTTCTTGCCGGTCTCCTTGAGGACCCAGACCTTGACCGAGTCGCCGTCGGGGATCTCGAGCTCCAGCTCCAGTCGCAGGGCCCTGCGGTTGAAGCCCGTCTCCTTGGCCCAGCGCTCGAGCATGCGGTCCCCATCCGAACGGCTCGGCAGCTGGCGGAGGTGCAGGACCGCATCGGCGCCGGTCAGGTCGCGCGTGCTCGTCTCGCCGGCCGCTTCGCCCACGCCGCGCGACGTGATGCGCCCATCCCGCACGTGGTACGAGATCTCTCCATCGCGCAGCTCGCGGCGGAAGTCCGACAGGCCCAGGTCCTCACGCGTCTGGCCGCGGTAGGTGATGAAGAACACTCCGCGCGTGTCGGCGAGCCGGCGCTGCATCAGGTTGTGGCAGTACTGCACCCCGCTCACGTCGATTCCGAACAGCGTCGCGCGCACGACGTGGGCTCCGGTCGTGGTCAAGCCGCGGCTGCGATCCTTGCGGATCGTCATGGACTGGTGCGTCTGCAGCAGCGACCCGTCCTCGCGCGTGCAGGTGACGGGCGAGACGTAGCGGCCCACGATGTAGTTCATGGCGAGCTCGCGCGTGCTGACCTGCGGGGTCTGTCCGCCCACCTTCTGTGCTTGAACGGGCGGCGCCGCCCCGAGCACCGCGGCCAGTGCGGCCACGTGCAACAGCACGACCGGCGCGGAGAACGGTGCGGAGGGGAGTCGCATCGGGGCGAAGGATCGCATAGGCGCGGGGGGCGCGGTACTCTCGGGCGCGTGGGGGGACGCCAGATCTGGCTCGTGGGCATCGCACTCGTCGGCAGCGCACTCGCAGCGGGTGCCGCAAGCCAGCGGATTCCCGTGCCTCCCTCCGGCAGCGACGCCTGGAAGCCGTTGACGTTCCGGCGGGTGAGCCGGCACACGCAGTACACCCCGGTCGTGGTGGACGGACGGCCGGTCGTGCGCGCCGACAGCGACTGTGCCGCCTCGGCGCTCGTGGTGGGCGTCGAGCCCGATACGCTCGCGACCGCGCCGCTGCTGCGCTGGCGTTGGAAGGTCGAGGAGGGGCTCGACATCGAGGACGAGCGGGTCCGGGCGGGAGACGACTTTGCCGCGCGCGTCTACATCCTCTTTCGTTTCGAACCGGAAGGCGCCTCGTGGTTCGAGCGGACGCGCCGCCGCGTCGGCGAGAAGCTCTACGGACAGGAGTTGCCGGGCCGCGCGCTCAACTACGTGTGGTCGAGCCGCGCACCGCGCGGGGACGCCTGGCAGAACCCCTTTGCGGAGGACGCGCGCATGGTCTCGCTGGGTCCCGGTGCGGCTGACGTGTGGCGGCAAGAAGAAGTCGACGTCGTAGCCGACTTCCGGAAGCAGTTCGGGACCGACCCACCGGAGCCGCTCGGCCTCGCGATCATGACCGACAGCGACAACTCGTGCGGGCGGGCGACCGCGCTGTTCTCCGACTTCCACTTCGTTTCGCGCGCAGACGCGTCGCTGGACGGGGACGTAACCCCACAACGCGCAACGCCGTAATCCGCTGCGTGGCGAGAGCGAGAGCACGTGGACACGCAGGAATTCGCGAAGACGGTAGAGCGGGAGACGGGTGCGTCGCTGCGGCGAAGCGCCGTCACCACGCTGCAGGTCAACTTGACGGCGCGGTGCAACCTGGCGTGTCACCACTGCCACGTGGAGTCGGGTCCGCGGCGCAGCGAGGCGATCGACCGGGGCATCGCCGAGCGCGTGCTGTGGCTGCTCGAGCGAAGTCCGAGCGTGAAGTGCCTCGACCTGACCGGCGGGGCGCCCGAGATGTCCGATCAGTTCCGCTTCCTTGTAGAGGGCGCTCGCGCGCTCGGCCTCGAGGTCATCGACCGCTGCAACCTGACCATCTTCTTCGAGCCGGGGCACACAGACCTGCCGGAGTTCCTGGCGCGCCATCACGTGACCGTAGTCGCGTCGCTGCCGTGCTGGACGCGCGAGAACGTCGAGGCGCAGCGCGGCCGGCGCGTCTTCGAGCCGAGCATCGAGGGCCTGCGCCTGCTGGGCGCGCACGGCTATGGCGAC
>JAFDDB010000185.1 GCA_019311115.1 Deltaproteobacteria bacterium | reverse complement strand
CTCGCAAGGCTGGCGCGTGACGGCCGTCGACTTCTCCGACGTCGCCATCGAGCGCGCGCGCAAGCTGGCCGAGAGCCAGGGCGTGGACGTGGACTGGACTGTCGCGGACGTGACCGAGTACGTGCCCGAGGCCGCCGCCTACGACTTGGTGCTGATCTCCTACCTCCAGGTGCCCGCGGCGGACCGGCAGCGCGTGCTCGCGAACGTCGCGACGGCGCTCGCGCCGGGTGGGCAACTCTTCCTGATCGCCCACGCGTTGCGGAACATCGACGACGGCTGGGCGGGGCCGAGCAGTCCCGACGTGCTCTGGGATCCGCCCGAGACGCGTCGCGAGATCGAGGCCGCCGGCCTGCAGGTCGCGAGCTGCACCGAGGTGCTGCGGCCCGTCGAGACCGACGAGGGCACGCGCAACGCTATCGACACGCTCGCGCGCGCCACCCGGCCCGCCTCGGCGTAGAAATCCGCGCTCCCGAGACCGTCCGCATTGACGTCGCCACCGGAGCGGTGACATAGTGGCACGGAATCTGCCAATACTTCGAGGAGACGCGATGTCCGCCACGCCGCTCAAGATCGTCGGCGCCCCCGGCTCTCCGTACAGCCGTAAGCTCCGCGCCGTGCTGCGCTACCGGCGCATCGATCACCTATGGATCGTGCGCGGCTCGCGCGACGACCACGACATCCCGAGCGTCCCGGTCTCGCTGATCCCGGTGCTGGTCTTCCCCGGAGAAGGCGGGGCCGACGACGAGGCCGCGTTGGACACGACGCCGCTGATCCGTCGGCTCGAGGACAGGTACAAGGAGCGCTCGGTGATCCCGCCCGATCCCGCGATCGCGTTGATCGACGCGCTGATCGAGGACTACGCCGACGAGTGGCTCACCAAGGCGATGTTCCACTACCGCTGGGTCTACCGCGCCGACATCGACAAGGCGGCGCAGATCCTGCCGCGTTGGCGGATGCCCGACGCGCCGGACGAGCAGATCGCTCCCATCTCCAAGATGATCGCCGAGCGCCAGATCGAGCGGCTCTGGGTGGTGGGGTCCAACGAGACCACGGGTCCGGTGATCGAGGACAGCTACAAGCGCCTGCTGACCCTGCTCGATGCGCACCTCTCGGGGAATCCGTACGTGATGGGGCGGCGTCCGGGCTCGGCGGACTTCGCGCTGCTCGGCCAGCTGACGCAGTTGGTGCTCTTCGACCCGACGCCGGCCGCGGTCGCGCTCGAGCTGGCTCCGCGCATCTACGCCTGGTGCGAGGTGATCGAGGACCTGTCCGGCACCGACGTCGACGACTCGCAGTGGATCACGCGCGACACGGTGCCCGACACGCTGCGCGCGCTGCTCGCCGAGGTCGGCCGCGTCTACGCGCCCTTCCTGCTGGCGAACGCCGCGGCGCTCGAGTCCGGCGCGGAGAGCGTCGAGACCGAGATCGACGGCCGACCGTGGGTGCAGAAGCCGTTCCCCTACCAGGGCAAGTGCCTGGCCGAGCTGCGGCGCGCCTACGGCGCGCTCGCCGACGCCGACCGCGCGTGCGTCGACGGCCTGCTCGAGGGCAGCGGCTGCGAGGCGATGTTCGGGAGCGGACGCTAGTCGCGCTGCGACTCGCCGGTCATCGGGACGAAGCGCACGCCGAAGAGCGTGCGCGTCTCGATGCCGTCCGGAGTGCGGTGCAGCACCTTCAGGTGCTGTTTCGCGCCGCCGACCGGGATGACGAGACGCCCGCCCACAGCGAGCTGGTCTATCAGCGGCTGGGGGATCGTGTCGGGCGCGGCGGTCACGATGATCCCGTCGAAGGGCGCGGCGCGGGGCAGTCCGCGGTACCCGTCGCCCTGGATCACCTCGATGTTCGCGTAGCCGAGCGCGGCCAGCCGGCTCCGGGCTCCCGCCGCAAGCTGCGGGACGATCTCGATCGAGTAGACGCGCTGGACCAGCCCCGACAGGACGGCGGCCTGGTAGCCCGAGCCCGTACCGACCTCGAGCACGCGGTGTCCCGGCTTGGGGTCGAGTGCGTCGGTCATGGCGGCGACGATGTAGGGCTGCGAGATCGTCTGCTTCAGTCCGATCGGGAGCGGACGGTTTTCGTAGGCGTGCGCGCGCTGCGTCTCGGGGACGAAGAGGTGCCGCGGCACGGTGCGCATGGCGTCGAGCACGCGGGGGTTCGAGATGCCGCGCGCCGCGATCTGCTCGCGCACCATGCGCGACCGCAGCGTCGCCCAGTCCGGAACCGGCTGGGCGGCGAGGGCGAGGGCGGCGAGCGCGAGGATGGCCTTCACGCGGAGGATGCTAGCGCAGCGACGGTTCTTCGCGGCGGCGCGCGATGGCGGTGGTAGACTCGGCGCATGCCGGCCAACCCCGATCTCGCCCGACGCTTCCTCGAAATGCACCGCAAGGACAAGCCGCTGCTGCTGGCGAACGCCTGGGACGTCGGCAGCGCGCGGCTGCTCGCGTCGCTGGGCTTCGAGGCGCTCGCGACCACGAGCCAGGGCCACGCCGGAACGCTCGGGCGGCACGACGGGAATGTGACGCGCGACGAGGCGCTCGCGCACGCGGGCGAGCTGGCGGCGGCGACGTCGTTGCCGCTCAACGCCGATCTCGAGAACGGCTTCGCCGACGCGCCCAAGGACGTGGCCGAGACGATCCGGCTGGCGGCCGAGACCGGGCTCGCCGGCGCGTCCATCGAGGACTTCACCGGCGACGCGAATGACCCGATCTACACCGCGGGAGCGGCGCGTGAGAGGATCGAAGCGGCGGCCGAGGCGGCGCGGAACACGGGGCTCGTACTCACCGCCCGCTCCGAGAACCACCTGCACGGACGCCCCGACCTGGCTGACACGATCGCGCGCCTCCAGTCCTACGAGGAGGCCGGCGCCGACGTGGTATTCGCGCCGGGCCTGACCGACGCCGGCGACATCGGCACGCTGGTCGAGTCGGTCGGCGTGCCCGTGAACGTCCTCTGCTTCCCCGGCGGGCCCACCGTCCCCGAGCTGGCCGCCGTCGGCGTGGCCCGCATCTCGGTGGGAAGCGCGTTCTACAAGGTCGCCATGAACGCGCTCGCCATCGCCGCGCGCGAGTGGCGAGACGAGGGAACGCACGCGTTCTGGCAGGAAGCGCTCGGCGGCATGGCGCTCACCCGAAAGGCGTTCGACTAGCTCCGCTCCGGCTCTCCGAACGGGCAGCCGCCGGGCTTCTGGGGTAGGCCGTCGTCAAGGTCGAGCCACGGGACCTTCGACCCGACGTAGATGTGCTGCTCGGCCTTCTGTCCGGGGTCGGTGTCCAGTGTGCCGAGCCTGAAGCCGAGCAGGGCGGGGAAGGCGTCGCGCCGCTTGAAGATCGGCGAGCCGCAGCAGCCGGCGAAGAACCGGTGGATGCCCGGCTCCGACTCCCAGCTCTTGAGCAGGGGTTCGCCGTCGACGAAGTGCAGCTCCGACGCCTTGATCGGCGCCGTGGTGCCGAAGCTCGCGCCGGAGTGCTTGCGGCACTGCCAGCAGTGGCAGTGTCCGGGCGGCGCGACGAACTCGCCCCGGATCTCGTAGCGCACGCTCCCGCAGGCACAGGATCCGCGCAGCACTTCCGAGCTACCCGACCTGCGTGGCGACCCACCAGGTCGTTCCGCCCGGGTCCTTCACACCCCCGCGCTTGTCCGGGTCGTCGCGTTGGACGGGCTCCTGTGCGGACTCCCCGCCCGCCTCGAGCATGCGCTTGTAGGCCGAGTCCACGTCCGGCACGTAGATGTGCACGAGGGACGGGATCGGCGGCTGACCCTCGGGCGGGTCAGCGATCATGACGACGGTGTCGTCGATGCGGACTTCGCCGTGCATCACGCGGCCGTCTTCTCCGTCGAAACGACGCAGCTCGACGGCATCCAGCGCGCGGACGAGGAACTCGATGGTCTTGCTCGCTCCGTCGACCACGAGATAGGGCGCGACGCTGGTGTATCCATCCGGCTTGTGAGAGCTCATGGCAGGGCCTCCTTCTTCAGCGAAGACCGTATCCCGTGTGCACCGGTGGCGTCACGTGCTTTTCCCGTCCTGCTGACAGCGCAGGGCAGGGGGGGGCGGGCCTAGCTCGATGCCAGGTCGCGGCGGCCCTTTCCGCTGGCCAGCGACGCGTGGTTCAGGATGTTGCGCGCCATCGACGAGGTCTGCGCCTGCGAGTTGGCGCGGTAGATGGCGGCGCGCACCTCGTGGACGGCGGAGTCGTCGGGCGCTGCGTGGCAGGCGGCCTCGATCAGGTGACACGCCAGGGCGTGCTGCCCCTGCTCGGAGAGCGCGCGCGCCCGGTCGAGCACCGGCTTCACGCCGCCGGCCAGGGCGATCCACTCGGTGGCCTGTGCGGCCTTCGGCGCGGGCAATAGCTGGTCGAACTCGCCGTCCCACCAGCCGCCGTAGCGGCGCCAGACCATGCGGATCAGGAAGCGCGGATCGTCGTAGACGGGCCGCAGCCACGGCTTCTGCATCAGCGCCTCGGGCAGCTTCACGCCGTGCAGCACCTGGTCGAGGGACGAGCCCTGGTTCATGAGCGCGAGCGTCTGGTCCTCGATCGAGCGCAGCAGCTCGGCGGTGGTCGTGAGCGCCTCGTGCACGCGGTCCTCGCCGAAGATCGGCAGGCCGTGTCCGGGCAGCAGCGTCTCGGGCCGCAGCCCCGCCATCTCGTCGAGCGCGTCGGCCCAGTCGCTGACGTAGCGCTGCACCTTCTGCGGGTTGCCGGCGTTCGGCACCGCGTAGATGAACAGGTCGCCC
The DNA here is from genome assembly GCA_019311115.1 of Deltaproteobacteria bacterium. Lineage (GTDB taxonomy): Bacteria > Myxococcota_A > UBA9160 > SZUA-336 > SZUA-336 > JAFDDB01. The sequence continues at coordinate 1,111 of JAFDDB010000185.1, read as the reverse complement.
GGTGCCAGGATCCGCCGCTCGGGGATCCACGTCCAGGTGTGGTCGTCGGTCTCGCCACGGCCGTGGTGCAGGCAGAACGTGAGCTCGCCACGCTTGAAGGTCACGCGGTCGCGGTAGACGACATCGGGGTAGCGGTAGCGGTCCGGCCACTGGAACTGCGGCGCGTCGATCGCGAACTGCCTGCGGTTGATCGCCGTGTTCCAGCCGCGCGTCTTCAGGTAGCGGTCGAAGTGGTCCGGCATCAGCTCGTGGCCGTACACCACCGGCTGCGGCCAGCCCTTCTGCGTCGCCTCCTCTTCGAAGCGCTGCGTGGAGAAGATGTGGTCCACGTGGTGATGCGAGAACACGGCCGCGACCAGCGGCGTGTCCGGCCGCCACTGCCGAACCTCGTCGTAGGTGCGCTGCACGTCGAGGATCGAGCCGGCGTCGAGCATCACCAGCCCGTCGCCGGTGTCGATGATGAAGAGACCCGCCAGGCCCTTGAGCCCGAGCAGGCCGGGCGCCAGCTCGGTCGCGCCCTCGTAGTGGGTGTGCACGGGATGGTGCTCGTGCACGGTATCCAGCTCACCGGTCCAGGCCTTCTCAGCCAGTTCACGCAGGTCGGTCATGGTTCTCGTCTCAGGTCTGCAGAATCGAGCGCGCGTTCTTCGCGAACTTCTCCTGGCCTTCCTTGTCTTCGCTCAAGCTCTGCACCTTCACGGGAACGTCGATGCCGCGCAGGCAGGCGGGACGCTTGTACATGGCGTCGTTCCAGCGCTTCAGGTTGTCGAGGCCGTCGGCCGAGACGCCGGACCATTTGTGCGTGCGCGTCCACGCCCAGTTGGCGATGTCGGCGATCGAGAAGTCGTCGGCCAGCCACTCGCTCTCGCCGAGGCGCCGGTCCAGCACCTCGAACAGCCTCCGCGACTCGTTCTGGTAGCGGTCGATGGCGGGCTGCAGCTTCTCGGGGAAGTAGCGGAAGAAGACGTTCGCCTGTCCCATCATCGGGCCGACACCGGCCATCTGGAACATCAGCCACTGGATTACGCGGGTGCGGCCCGCGGCGTCGGTCGGCATGAGGCGGCCGGTCTTCTCGGCCAGGTAGATCATGATCGCGCCGGTCTCGAAGACG
>JAFDDB010000184.1 GCA_019311115.1 Deltaproteobacteria bacterium | reverse complement strand
TATAACAGCCCCGTGCCGCGCTCGGCCGCCAAGTTCCTGGGACCGCTCGCCGGTCTCCTGCTCGCCTTCCACGGGTATTTCGCCGTGCGCGGACTCTACCGCTCTCCGGGCGAGGTCTCGGCGTTCGGTCGTGGAGAAGTCGGGAACGACCTCCTGTTCGTGTTGGTGGCCAGCGTGACGGGTCGGATCCTGCTGTCCTGGCTCCCGCCCGGACCTCAGGGTTCGCACACACCGCGCGCTCTTCCTGTCACGTGGGCCGTGTCGTACCTCCTGGGGGTCGCAGTCCTTCATATCGAGGGCGCGGCAATGGGCTTCCTGCCTGATTTCGGCCAGGTAGGCGGGCTGATGCTCTTCGCCGCGCCCTGGATCCTCCTGGCCGTCCTCCGGTTGATGACACTACCGGCCGCGATGGTCCCGCGGCACGAGCCACGTCGCGAACGCGCGGGGCCGGCAACCCTGGCGCTCTACGCGATTGCGGCGGTCTGGGTGGTCACGTTCCTGAGCCTGAATCTGACTTCCCCGATCCAGAGCCTGGGTTCGTTTGCCTTCATGTTCCTCGTCGCGCACGGCCTGGGCCAGGCCCGCCGCGCCCCCGCGGGAATCGCGGTCTTCGTCCTCCTGGGGTTCTTCACGGTGGGTGTCGGGAACCCGCCCCTGGCGCCCGTCTACTTCGGCACCGGTGCTGCATTCCTGATCGGCTGGCTGCGGCGTGCTGACCGACGGGCGTGCTGGCTGTCGGCCATCGCCTTCGCGGCCTGCGCGGTCACCGACGCTCCAACCCTCGTCGGGGCCGGATTGCTGACGCTCGTACTGGCCTCCTGGCGGGGACAGCGCAAGTACGCCGCGACCGCTGCCGGGGTCAGCGCCCTCCTGATCGGCCTTCCGGGCTTCTTCGGCGTTCGCGCCGACGCCTGGTTCCAGGGAGCCTATTTGTGGCTTCCTTCGAACGCGGACATCTCCGAGCTCTTCCAGCGCGCGTTCTCGCCAAGCCAATGGGGTGTCGCCTGGTTCCTCTTCGCTGCGACGATCCTGGCCGGTGTGGTCGCACGCATTCGCTCGCGCGAGGCGGACCGAGAGCAACTGGGACTGCTACTGCTATTTGTATTCGGCTGCCTCGCGCAGTTTCCGCTCGTCTGGAACTGGAGCAACCTGACACTCCTCCAGAGCATGTTCCCGGTGGCGTTGCTCCTCGCCGGCCTGGTCTGGATCCCCGAGGAGGAACCCGACTAGGCGTTGCCGAGCAAGCGGCGTAGCACGTAGTGCAGGATGCCGCCGTTCTTGTAGTAGTGCGCCTCTTGCGGCGTGTCGATGCGAACCCTGGCGTCGAAGAGGATCTCCTTGCCGTCGTCGCGCCTGGCGGTGACACGCACCGTCTGTCCGGCCTCGAAGGCCCCGGCGTACAGCGCCGCGATGCCGGTGAAGTCGAAGGTCTCGTGCCCGCTCAACCCCAGGCTCGCGGCCGACTCGCCCGCGGGGAACTCGAGCGGCAGGACGCCCATGCCGACCAGGTTCGAGCGGTGGATGCGCTCGTAGCTCTCGGCGATGGCGACGCGCACGCCGAGGAGCGAGGGGCCCTTGGCGGCCCAGTCGCGTGACGAGCCCATGCCGTACTCCTTGCCGGCCAGCACGATCGAGGGCACGCCCTCGGATCGGTAGCGCATGGCGGCGTCGTAGATCGACATGGCTTCCCCGCCTGGCAAGTGCAGCGTGGAGCTGCCCTCGACGCCGGGCGTCAGCTGGTTCTTCAGTCGCACGTTGGCGAACGTGCCGCGCATCATGACCTCGTGGTTGCCGCGGCGACTGCCGTAGCTGTTGAAGTCCTCGGGCTCGACGCCGAGCGTCTGCAGATACAGTCCGGCCGGGCTGTCGGCCTTGATCGCGCCCGCCGGCGAGATGTGGTCGGTGGTGATCGAGTCGCCGACGAGCACCAGGCAGCGCGCTCCCGCGATGTCGTGCACGTCGGGCGCCGCGGCCGGCATACCCTCGAAGAAGGGCGGCGATTTGACGTAGGTCGAGGCGGGATCCCACGCGTAGGTGTCGCCCGCCGGCACGTCGAGCTCTTGCCAGGCCTCCGGGCCCTTGAAGACGTCCTCGTAGCGCGTGCGGAATTGCTCGGACGTGACGGCGCGGCGCATGGCGTCCTGGACCTCGGCCTGAGTCGGCCACACGTCCTTCAGGAAGACGTCGTTGCCGTCGCTGCCCTGGCCCAGCGGCTCGGACGCGGGGTCGAAGTCGACACGGCCGGCGAGCGAGTAGGCGACGACCAGCGGCGGCGAGGCCAGGTAGTTCGCGCGCACGAGCGCGTGAATGCGACCCTCGAAGTTGCGGTTGCCGGAGGTGACCGAGGCTACGAGCAGGTTCTCCTTCTCGATGGCCTGCGCCACCTCCTCGGGCAGCGGACCGCTGTTGCCGATGCAGGTCGTGCAGCCGTAGCCGACGACATAGAAGCCCTGCGCCTCGAGCTCCTTCATGAGGTCGGCCTTGACGAGGTAGTCGGTGACGACCTTCGAACCCGGCGCGAGGCTGGTCTTGACGTAGGGCTTGACCTTCAGGCCGAGCGCATTGGCCTTCTTGGCCACCAGCCCCGCGGCGATCATGACCGACGGGTTCGACGTGTTCGTGCAGCTCGTGATCGCGCCGATCACGACCGAGCCGTGCGTCAGCGTGGCCTTGTCATCCTTGATCTGGATCCGCAGGCCGGGCTCGGCCACGGCCGTCGCTCCCCCACTCTTCGCGGCGCCGGCATCACCGAGGAACTCGCGCCGGGCCGCGAGCGTCGCCTCGAAGGAGGGCTTCATCTCGGCCAGGGTGAGGCGGTCCTGCGGACGTTTCGGTCCGGCGAGGCTGGTCTGGACGGTCGCCATGTCGAGCTCGAGCACGTCCGAGTACTCGGCCTCGGGCGTCGTCTCGGTGCGGAACAGGCCCTGCTCCTTCATGTAGGCCTCGGTCAGGCGCACCGTCCACTCCTCGCGCCCGGTGAAGCGCAGGTAGTCGATCGTCTCGGCGTCCATGGGAAAGATGCCGCACGTCGCGCCATACTCGGGAGCCATGTTGGCGATCGTCGCGCGGTCGGCGAGCGTCAGCTCGGAGAGGCCCGGACCGAAGAACTCGACGAATTTGCCGACGACGCCGTGCTCGCGCAGCAGCTGGGTGACCGTCAGCACCAGGTCGGTCGCGGTCGCGCCCTCGGCCAGCTTGCCCTTCAGCCGGAAGCCGACGACCTCGGGAATCAGCATGCTGATCGGCTGCCCCAGCATCGCGGCCTCGGCCTCGATACCGCCGACGCCCCAGCCGAGCACGCCGAGGCCGTTGATCATGGTCGTGTGCGAGTCGGTGCCCACCAGCGTGTCGGGGTAGGCCCACTTTTCGCCCTCTTGCCGGCCCTCCATGACGCCGCGGCCCAGGTATTCGAGGTTGACCTGGTGCACGATGCCCGTGTCGGGCGGAACGACCCGAAAGTTCTCGAAGGCGTTCTGTCCCCAGCGCAGGAAGAGATAGCGCTCGTGGTTGCGCTGGAACTCGATCTCCGCGTTGGCGTCCTTGGCCGCGGGCCCGCCGAAGCGATCCACCTGCACCGAGTGGTCGATGACCAGCTCGGCCGGCTGCAGCGGGTTGATCTTCGTCGGATCCCCGCCCATCGCCACCATCGCGTCGCGCATCGCGGCCAGGTCGACCACCGCCGGAACACCCGTGAAATCCTGGAGCAGCACGCGCCCGGGCATGAAGGCGATCTCGGTCTCCTTGCCCGAATTCGGCTTCCAGCCCGCGATCGCCTCGATGTCGGCCGCCGACACGCTCTCGCCGTCCTCGCGCCGCAGGAGCTTCTCGAGGAGAATGCGCAGCGCGTAGGGCAGGCGCGAGAGCTGGTGGCCCTTCGCTTCGAGCGCCTTCAAGCGCGCGATGCGATAGGTCTGACCGTCGACCTCGAGGGTCCCGTGGCTCTGAAAAGTGTCCTTCATCGTCGTCTTCGCGGGGTTTTGGGGGGACAGATCTTAGTTTCTGGCCCGCGCAACATCGAGAGCGCAGGTGGGCGACGGCGCCGAACTGCCGGCGGAACCGCCCTTTTCCCGCCCGTGAGCGGACGCTATCCTCTCCGCCCCTCAGGGGGACGTAGCTCAACTGGTAGAGCGCTGCGTTCGCAACGCAGAGGTTGAGGGTTCAAGTCCCTTCGTCTCCACCACATCTCTCTGGATGAACCCCATTTCGCGCCAGGAGGTCCTCGATTATCTCCTGAGCTTCGATCTGTTCGAGCAGAGCGGGCGCGCCGAGGAGGGCCGCGCGTACGCCACGAAGCACGTCGACCGCTTCCTGCGCACGCTCGAGTTCCTGCCCGAGCTGTCCGCCGGCCAGCGCGTCCTCGAGCTGGGCTCCTCGCCGTATTTTCTGACGCTGCTCCTGAAGCAGCGCTTCGGGGTCGAGGTGACCACCGCCAACTTCTTCGGCGACTACGGCCAGGACCATCGCGGCTCCGGAAGCGTCACCGTCACGAGCCGGAAGTTCGACGAGTCGCACCGCTTCGACTTCGAGATCTTCAACGTCGAGACCCAGCCCTACCCCTACGCGGACGGGACCTTCGACCTCGTGCTCTGCTGCGAGCTGCTCGAGCACCTGGTCTGCTCCCCCAGCTTCCTCGCGCGCGAGTCGCACCGCGTCCTCAAGCCCGGCGGGCGCCTCCTGATCACGACGCCGAACTGCAAGCGCATCGAGCGCCTGCTGAAGCTGATCTCCGGCGGCAACGTCTACGACCCGTACTCGGGCTACGGCGTGTACGGGCGGCACAACCGCGAATACACGCGCTGGGAGGTCGCCGAGCTACTGCGCAACCACAACTTCGACGTCGAGACCGAGGTCGTGACCAACGCCTACGCCCACGGCCTGCCGTATCGACTCGCGACCTCCATCCCGCCGCTGCATCGCCGCCGCGACAACATCATCGCCGTCGGCCGCAAGACCGGCCTGACGGTCGAACGCTATCCGACCTGGCTGTACGAGCACCCGCGCGGGCTGATCGTGGTCGAGCGCAACCGCGTCGTCATGGGCGCGGCGGAGGACCGCCTGCAGCTGGGAAGCGGCTGGCACGACTTCGAATACCATCCGCCGGGCGTGCGCTGGACGTCACGCGCGGCCACGGTGTTCCTGCGGCCCGAGGGGGCCGAAACGCAGCTCGTGCTGCGCTGCCGCGGGGACGGCCCCGACACGCACGGGAACATCCTGGTCAACGGCGCCGTGGCCGGTGACTTCGCCCTGTCGGGCCGCGAGTTCCAGGACGTCACGCTTCCGCTCCCCGACGGGGCCCGCGCAGACCTGGCCGCCGGGCGCATTCCGTACTACACGCTGGAGGTCCGCGTCGAGGGACACGTGGTCGACGCGCCACCGATTCGTGGTGCGCGCGAGACGGGCCCGAAGGGCATCGCGGTCGAGAGCATCGGCCTGGCTCACTCGTAGTAGTCGAGCACCTTCCGCAGGACGCGAGAGATCGTGGGATGCGTGTCGGGGTCGAGCGGATCCTGCTCCTCGGGATCAGCCTTCAGATCGAGCAGCGTCTCCGTCTGCCCGCCCCCGACTCCCACACGCCGCAGTTTCCAGCGTGGACCGATCGCCGCGCGCTCGCGCGGACGCGGCCCCGGCGGAATGATGTCGACGTAGACGAACGAGCGCCCTCCGAAGGTGGGATCCGCCAGCGCCGGCGCGAAGCTCCGGGTGTCCAGGTCCAGCGTCCGCAGGTCCGCCGGCGGGCATAGCCCCAGCGCCTCGCCCAGGGTGGCCATGAAATCGACCACGTGGACGAGCTGGTGGCGCGCGCCCGGCCGTATCCGCGGCCCGCGCATCACGAGCGGCACGTTGACGCCGCGCTCGAGCGCGGTGCC
>JAFDDB010000076.1 GCA_019311115.1 Deltaproteobacteria bacterium | reverse complement strand
GCGGGACGCGGTGCGGACTCCGGCCGGCGCTCGCCGCGTTCTGTGTTGTTCTCTGCGTCCTTTGCGCCTCTCAGCGGACGTAGGAGGCCAAAAGTCCTCTGCGTGCCCCCCGGAGCACAGCCCCCCAGCGACGAGGCGCGCCCGACGGGGGCCCTTTCTTTCCTGAGTGGTCCCCCGCAGCCGGGCCGGCCTGCTCGTACTTGACGGACCGCGCGCCGGCGGGCACCGTGAGAGATCCATCAGGTACATCAGGAAGATCATCGAATACGCCCTCTACCGGGCGATCGCCTTCGTGGTGCCCTTTCTGCCGCGGCGCGCCGCCGTCGCGCTCGGCCGGCGGCTGGGCGGCCTCTACTGCCTTCTCGACGCGCGCGGCCGGCGCACAGGGATGGAGAATCTCCGCCGGACCTTTCCCGGCCGCACCGGCCTCCGGAGCCTCCTCCAGCAGGCGATGCGCCAGAGCGGCGTCGCCATGATCGACGCCCTCTGGTCCGCCCGCCTGAAGCCGGAGCGAGTCCCGCAGTACTTCGAGTTCCCGGCGGAGCACGCGCGTCGGCTGAACACCCTCGCCGCACGCGGCCGCGGCGTGATCGTCGCGACGGCGCACTTCGGCTCCTGGGAGATGCTGAACCTCGCCTCAGGCGCCCTGGGACTACCGCGGTCCACGGTCATCGCGCGCCCGGTCCGCAATCCGTGGATCGACCGCCACATGCGCCGCATACGCGAGCGCAACGGCAACCGGCTCGTCTACCGCGATCGCGCCCTGCCCGCCTGCATCGGCGCGCTGCGGCGGGGCGAGCTCGTCTGCTCGGTCATCGACATGGCCATACGTCCCGAGGAGGGCGGGATGTTCGTCGACTTCTGCGGCACGCCGGCGCTCACGTCCGGCGCGCTCGCGATGCTGGCCGTGCGGCGCCGCGCGCCGCTGGCCTTCGTCGTCTGCCGGCCGCTGGAGGGCGGCCGCCGTTATGTCCTGGAGGCCGAGGTGATCGAAGTGCGCGACACCGGGGATCGCGACGCCGAGGTCGGGCGCGTGACCGCCGAGCTGAACCACGCGCTGGAGCGGAAGGTGCGGGCACACCCCGAAGCCTGGATCTGGAACTACAAGCGCTGGAAGTGGCGCCCCTGCGAAGCCCCGGGCGGGCTCTATCCGTCGTACGCCCTGTGGGTGCATCCGCACTGGTAGCCGGCTCTGTGGTGGCTTTGCGGCTACGCAGCCATGAGGGTCACTCGAAGGCGACGACCGTGGCGCTGTCGAGCGCCGTACCCGGGACCGCGAGCTCCACGTCCACGTAGGCCAGCGCACCCGAGCCGGACACCGTCGTCACGTATCCCACGCCCTCTCCCTCGCGCGTCACCTCCTCGCCACCCGCCATCGGCCGCTCCAGCCGAAGCCTGGCGAGCTTGCGCTGCACCTTCTCGTAGGTGATGAGGCGCGCGATCACCTCCTGCCCGACGAAGCACCCCTTGGTGAGCGAGATGGCATCGTCGAGGCGCGCCTCCCACGGGTTGTGGCGCTCGTTGATCTCGTTGGGAAACGTCGGAATGCCGTGCCGCACGCGGGCCCTGTCGACATCGCGCGGCTCCAGCCGCTTGCCGTGGTCTTCGAGAAACCGGCGGAGCGCCACTGCGTCCGGCGCCAGCACGACGTAGGCCTCGCCCATGAGCGGCTCGACGCGGACGATCTGCACCTTCACCTCGCCGAGGAAGGCGTCGGTGAACTCCCACGGCGCCAGCTGCACTCCCAGCAGCCCCGCCGCGCCCGGGCCGCAGACGACGATTTCGATCGCCATGTAGTTCCGGACCGTCACGTCTTCGGTGATCGTGAACTGCTGGATGTGCCCCGACAAGCGTTCCGGATTGGCGGACAGGAGCAGCAGGTCGCTCCCGCGGTTGAGGACGACCGTCCAGTCGATCATCCGCCCCTTGGCCGTGCAGAAGCAGGTGGCCGCGCCCTGCCCCGCCGCCAGGCCGGACAGCCGGTTGGTGGCCAAGCGGTCTACCAGGTCGGCCCGATCGCGGCCCGTGACGATGAGTCGCCCGCGCGCGGTCCGGTCGAAAAACCCAATATCCATGGCGCGGCGGGATTATACGTCGCGCGCACCCAAACGGATCCCGCCCCGTACGGACGGCCGCAGATAGAGAAGCGCATCCGCCGCCTCGCACAGCCCGTTGAGCGTCCTCTCGGCACGCAGACGCGCCTCCTCGAAATCCCCGCCGGGGTCGATGGGCCCGGCGCTGCAGAGCGCGTAGTGCGCTCGCGGCAGCGGAACCGCCATGCGGAACCAGGTGCCCGCCAGCAGGAATTGCGGCCGCGCCCAGGCGCGCACCACGTAGAGGGGGACGCCGGTGTCGCGGGCGAGGTAGACCGGGCCGGCGCGCATCACATAGGGCGGCGGCTGCGGGCCGTCGGCGATGATCAGGGCGCTGTCGCCCGCCTCCAGCGCCCGCTGCAACCCGCGCAGGGCCGCGTGGCCACCCGCCTTGCCGGCCGAGCCGCGCACGAAACGCAGCCCCCAGGGGCGCAGGAAACGCTCGGTCAACTCGCCGTCGAACGACCGACTCGCCAGCATGGCGAACCGGCGGCGCTTCTCGAGCTTGGTGTACGTGACCAGGTAGTGGAACAGAGGCAAGACATCCTGGTGCCAGGCGGCGAGGATCAGCGGCCCGTCGGCGCGCAGCACGTCGTCCAACGGACCGTGCAGGTGCCAGCGGCTGTCGTGGCGCGCGTGCCGCACGGTCATGCCGAAGAATCCGGCGCTGAATCCTCCGGCGGCGTAGGCCAGGAGCCGTTTGCCAAGCGAGTAGCGCAAGGGCGCGAGTATACTCCGCCCGTGTGGCGAACTCTCCTGGTGGGCACGGCCATCGTGATCGCCGGGTATGTCCTCGTCAACCTCCTCATCACGACGGACCTCGAGCGCGTGGAGAACGACGTGGAGCGGGCGCTCGAGCACGCCCGCCAAGGCGGGGACGACGCGGCCGAGGCGGTCCTCTCGATCCTGGCCGATGACTACGACGGCGAGTACCCCCGCCGCTCCATCGAGACCTACGTCCGTCGCTACGTGGGCCAAAAGCGGGTCCGCGAGCTCACGACCGGCGGCTACAAGGCGATCTGGAAGGGCGAGGAGATCGTGATCCCGATCCTGCGCCTCGACGTGGAGACCGACCACGGATCGGGCCGGGCCATCCTGCGGGTCACGTTCGCCGAGCGGGACGGCGCGTGGAAGGTCGTCAACGTGGGTCGCTGGCGATTGGAACGTTGATCCGGTTTCGGACCCGCCGCACGCCCGCGCACTGCAACGCGACCTCTTCCGCCCGCCGCTTCACGGCGCCGCGGTCCACCGCTCCCGCGAGCTCCACCTTGCCCTCGACGCACTGCACACGGATCGATCCGTAGGGCGCCGTCTCGGGGTCCTGGCCGAGCGCGATGCGCACGCGGCTGGCGATGTTCTCGTCTTCGATGGCCAGGCGAAGGTCCTCGCTGTCGCCCGGGTTCCGGTAACCGGGGCCCTTGCAGGCCGCCAGCAACGGGAGAATCAGGAATACCAGGTGTCTCACTTGTCGATACGCTCCCGAAAGAGGCGATGAAAGGGCGCCGTGATGTGGTTGAACGGCAGCACGGTGACGTCGGGGTCCTCCAGTCGGCCGGTCACGCTGACGGTCGTGCCGGCGTGCCCCACCTCGAGATCGCAGGCGCCGTCGAACGACACGATGCCCTGCGCATCGAGGTGGAACCCGCGCGCGTTGCCGCGCGCGCGCTCGAGGTAGAAGAACGACTTCTCGAAGGAAAACGTCATCTCGGCGTCGGTGATCGGCGCCTCGACGGCGACCGGCACCTTCAGGATCAGGAAGACCTTGAAGCTCATCGGCGAGTAGAACGAGGCGCGCGTGAGTCGCAGCGTCCCCTTGCCCTTGATCGCGTCCCAGGCGGGCCGGTCGGCCCGAAACACGACGTGGCCCGAAAGGTCGCCGTTGCGCTTCTCGGCGAACGGCAGGCCGTAGTTCCACCAGACGCCTTCCACCTCCACGAAGTGACACTCCATCTCGCCGTTGAAGGCGCCGGCGCGGTCGGTGTTGATGTCGAGGATGCCGCCGACCATTCCGTTGAAGGCGCGCATCTTCAGGTCGTCGAGCAGCAGGTGGCCGGCGCGCGGGATCATCAGCGCCGTCATCTTCTCGAACGGGATCACCGAGAGCTCGCCACCATGCGTCGTCACCGCGAAAGTGCGGTCGCCGACCTGCACCGCGTCGAGCCGGTCCGTCCGGAAGACGGTGCGCCGGCCCTCTTCCCCACGCAGCACCACGCGCGGATGATGGAACTCGAAGGTCGGGTACTGATCCGGATCGAGGTCCGCGGCTCCGTCCCCGCTGTCGCTCTCCTCGCTCTCCCCGCCGCTCTCGGTGCTCCAACGCCAGAGACGCAACGGCTGGCCCTCGTCGATCTCGACCTCGAGTTCGTGGACGCCGACATCCTCGACGAGCTGGCCGCCGAAGAGCCACCAAGCATTGAGGCCGACCCGGACTCGCGACGCCCGTAGCCGGAAGTGCTCGCTCTCGACGCGCGCATCGAACGCGGTCACATCGAGGTCGGGCCAGATGAGCGCCCAGCCCACGCTCGCCTCGCCGTTGAACGTCCGGTCGAGCCAGCGCTCCACGCGCGGGCGCACGACGAAGTGGGAGACGGCCAGCCAGCCGAGCAGAAGCACCGGAAGCCCATAGAGGATCCACCTTCTGCGGATCCTCCGCCTCCCCGGCGCCACCACGTCGGGCGGGGCCTCTACGATCACACTTTCCTGCACGCCAGCTAGATTCTCGGCATTGGAGCGCAAGCCCTGAGTGCCCCAGAATGGGGCACTCAGGGCGCAGCCCCGCCGACCTGTCCGCCGTCCTGTCCGCCGTAGCTCCGCAGGAGCGAAGGCGGAAGCGCCGCAAGGCGCGAAGGGCGGGCCACCTCCGCGAGCAAGCGGAGGCCTCCCCCCTACGCCAACAACTCCCGAATCCGCGCGACCGCCTCCTCCGGCGTCCCAACCGCAATTACCGACGGCAGCGCCTTGGCCGCCAGATCGGCGGTTCCGCCAGACGCCGGAAAGGCAAGGACCGGCCGCCCGATCTTGCGCGCCAGGGCCACCTCCGAGAGCGCGCCCGCGGCCCCGCCGACGCAAATCACGACCTCGCCGGCGGCGGCCACGAGGGCGTTGCGCGCGTGCCCGAGCCCCGTGGGCAGGACGACATCGAGATAGTCGTTGCCCTGCTCGGGCAGGTAGTTGGGCAGGATCCCGACCACCGGGGGGTGGCGCGCCGCGCCGCGCCCTGCGACGGCGCCGCGCGCGACCGCCTCCATCACGCCGCCCAGACCGCCGCACACGACGCCGTACCCCGCGTCGGCCAGGGCGGCGCCCAGCGACTCCGCGAGTTGCGCCTGTTCCGCCGTCAGATCGCCGCCGTTGCCGACGACCGCGATGAGCCTGGTTCGCATGACGGGAGGTTACCCTAATGGCCTGTGGCGAAAGTGCTGATCTCCGCCTGTCTGGCCGGACGCGCTTGCCGTTTCGACGGGCGCGCCGCGGTGCAGCCCGACCTGGTCGATGCGCTGCGCGCGAACAGCGCGGAGCTCGTCTCCTTCTGTCCCGAAGAAGCGGCCGGACTCGGGACGCCACGGCCGGACGCGCGGCTGCAGGGCGGCGATGGCGAGGCCGTCGTCGACGGGCGCGCCAGGGTGATCACCGAAGCGGGGGACGCGACGGACGCGTTTCTCGACGGCGCGCACCAGGCCGTCGCCTGCGCCACCCGGGAGGGCTGCACGGTCGCCTACCTCAAGGAGCGATCGCCCTCGTGCGGCTGCGCGGTGGTCCACACGGACGACGGGCTGAAGCGCGGCTGCGGCGTGACCGCGGCGCTCCTGCGGCGCGCCGGCATCGCCACCGTCTCGGTCTCATGAGGAAGCTCACCGTGGTCGTCAAGCCCTTCAAGGTGGGCGCCGTCATCCGGGCGTTGCAGGAAGTCGGCGCGAGCTCGCTCACGCTCACCGAAGCCCGCGGCTACGGCCGCCAGAAGGGCCACCTCGATCTGTACCGCGACGATTCGGCCCGTGTCACGTTCCTGCCCAAGGTGCGGCTGGAGTGTGCGGTCGAGGACGACCGGGTCGCCGAGGCGGTGGAGCGCACGACCATCGCGGCGCGAACCGGGCGTATCGGCGACGGCAAGGTTTTCGTGGAGGAGCTGGCGTGAGGACCCTCAAAGAGCTGTGCCGCCGGATCACGGACGAGCCCTGCGCGTTGGCGACCGTGATCGCCACGGAGGGCTCGAGCCCCTCGGAGGCGTCCATGCGGATGCTGGTCGGACGCGAGGGGCGGGTCGCCGGGACGATCGGCGGCGGCCACGTCGAGGCAACGGTGGAAGCGAAGGCGCGCGAGGTGCTGGACAGCGGCCGGCCCGAGATCCTGAGCTTCACGCTCGACGACGACGTGGCCGAAGAGGGCGGGCTCATTTGCGGCGGCACCGTCAGGATCCTGGTCGAGCGCGTGCAGCCCCCGGCGACGTGGGCGCAGGACGCGTGCCGCGCGGCGCAGTTCGGCCGGCGCGGGGTCCTGCTGGCGCGCATCGGGGAGACCGTCGAGCACCGGTTCCTCGCCGGCGAGGACGCGGGTCCCTATCTCGGGTCCGAGGAGCCGCGCTTCGAGGACGGGCTCTTCATCGAGCCGCTGGTCATGCCGCGCTGCATCATCGTGGGCGCCGGACACGTCGGCCGCGCCGTGGCGCGCGTCGCGGGCGTCGCCGGGTATCGCGTCTGCGTGGTCGAGGACCGGGAGGACCAGGCGAGCAAAGCCAAAGACGTCGCCGACACCGTGATCACGGCCGAGCTCGAGCACGGCTTCGCCGAACTCGACGCGGGACCGGACGATTTCGTCGTCGTCATGACCCGTGGCCACGGGCTGGACCTGCGCTGCGTGCGCGTCGCGCTGAAGTCGCCCGCACGCTACGTCGGCATGCTCGCCTCGCGCCGGAAGGCGAAGACGATCCGGGAAACGCTGGAAAAGGAGGGCGTGGACACGAGCGAAAGGCTCCACGCCCCGGTTGGGCTAGACCTTGCGGCGAAATCCGCAGGGGAAATCGCCGTTTCGGTCGTCGCCCAATTGATCAAGGTAAGGAGATTGGGGCGTGGAGACCGTTGATTCCTGCCGACCCTCGCTCCCTACCATCGGGGTGCGGCGATTCCCTTTTCGGCACTGCCGGCGATGGCCTTGAGGGGCGCCGCGTGGCGGTGGGGACCGGCGGTCGCCTGGGCCGCCCTGATTCTCTTCCTGGGCAGCCGCCCCATCGCGGACCTGCCGCTTCCTGCGTTTCCCGGGCTCGACAAGGCGCTGCACGCCTCCATCTACGGCGTGCTCGGCTTTCTCGCCGTCCGCGGCCTCGAGACCCCCGGCCCGTGGCGGGCGCTGGCGTGGGGCGCCGTGATCGGGTTTTCCTGGGGATTCCTGGATGAGTGGGCCCAATCCGCGACGCCGAATCGAACCGCGGAGCTGGGCGATCTGCTGGCAGACGTGGCGGGGGCGGCGGCGGGCGGATGGCTCGCTTTTCGAACCTCCCGCGTCCGCGCACGTTCCCAGGTTTGATCGTGCCCGATCCCTGCCGCTAGAATGACCGGTCTTAATCCGCAAGGAGAGGGCCCATGCTCCGAACCACCGTTTCGATTCTGACGCTCTTGCTGCTCGTCCCGGTCGCCAACGCCGACGTGGTCATCCTGAGGAAGGGGGCCAACAAGTTCCAGATCCTCGGCATCAAGGACAAGATCGGCGCCGTCGCCATCAATGTCCAAAACGTCGAGCTGTTCCTCGATCAAAGCACCGGCATCATCGATCGCGAAGGCTACGACGGCCTCGACATCCGCAAGAACATCAAGGCAAGGACCTCCAAGACGTACTCCTGGACCCAGGTCGCCCGGCACTTCTACAGCACGGAACCGGACGCGCTGCTCGACGGGTACGACCAGCGGCGGCTGGGTAACTACGCGCAGGCAAACGCCGCCTTCAGGGAGGTGCTCGACGATCCGGGCGTGCGGGAGGTCTTCAAGCCGGACGCCTACTTCCAGATGGGCTTCTGCTATTACAGCCAGGGCAACGTCAAGGCCGCCATCGAGCATTTCTCCCGCTGGAGGTGGCCGAACTCCCGGTTCACGCCGGAGGTCAAGCGGTTCCTGGCCGAGATCTACACCGGCCGCAAACAGTTCATCACCGCGCGCGACCAGTACAAAAAGATCGCCGCCCTGCCCGGCATTCCCCCCAACTGGAAGTACAAGGCGCAGCTGGGCAACGTGAAGGTCGACATCGCCGAGCGCAAGTTCGCCGAAGCCGAGCGCACGGCGAAGTCCATCGCCGCCGCCACGAACGGGAAGGCCGAGCTCGGGGACGCCAGCGTGCTGGCCCACGTGCTGCAGGCCGAGGCGATCCTCCAGGCCGAGGAAGCCGACCGCCTCCCGGACGCGGAGGCGCTCCTCTTGCGCGCCGTCAACACGCCGAACGTCCCGGACACCACGCGCGCCTACCTCTTCACGACTCTGGGCGACGTCCAGTACAAGCAGGGCAAGCTCGAGGACGCACGCTTCCCCTACATGCGGGTCGTGCTCATGTATCCCAACGAGGCGGGGTATGTCGCCCACGCCCTGCTCAACGCCGGCCAGTGCTTCCTCGACATGAGCGGCCGGATGGACAAGACCCCGGAACAGGCGACGAGCGACAAGTACCTCATCAACGCGATGAAGCTGCTCGCGCAGTGCGCCGGGCGCTACCGCGGATACGATCCGGCTCGCGCGGCGGCCAAGGCGTACCGCGCCCACAAACCGCGCTTCGACGCGATCCGGGCGGCAGAGGACAAGGCCGGCGCCGGCGGCTCCAAGGGCTCCAAAGGCAAGAACCCGAAGAGCAAGGCGAAGTAGGCCAGGCCCCCCGGAGTAGCCGCCGAGGCGCGGAGAGCGCAGGGCACAGAGAGCGCCGAGACGAGTCCCTGGGGCGCGGCGCACGGCGCCGGGATGTCGGAGCGCGCTCGCCGCGACTGTGAGCCCCATCTCTGCGCTCCGCGCCCCTGCGTCTCTGCGGCTGGGCCTCTCTGCGGCTTGGGCCGCTGTCGGCGGTCAGCTGTTGTCGAGTTGTTCGAGTTCGCGTGGGCGGCGCAGGCGCACGCGTATGTAACCGCCAACGACGAGCAGCGCGCCGAAACAGAGCAGCGTCAGCTCGATGTTCTCGAGCATCACGAACAGGAGGAGCGGCAGCGCCGGCGTGACCGATTCGCGCCAGCGCTCCTCGAAGTCATCGAGCCGCGTCCCGGTCGCCTCCTCAAAGGCCGCCGCGAACGACTTGCCTCCGGCGAACGCGCGCAGCAATTGCCGCAGGGCGTCGTCGCCGAAGCGGCGCAGGAACTCCGCGACGACGGTCTCCCCCAGCTTGTAGGCGACCGCGGCGCCGCGCTGGTTCACGTAGAACAGCTCCTCCACGGCGGCGAAGGTCGGCAGGTGCCCGGCGGCGGCCATGCGCTCCAGGGTCGTGTCCACCTCCACGTACGCGACGCCCGCGTGGCGGACACACAACCCCTCCTCGAACCAGCGCGGGAGGCGACGGGGGCGCGGCTGCCTGTCGAGGTCCGCCAGCACGAAGTGCACGACTTCGTGCTTCAAGACGAGGTCGAGCGACTGGTTCGGCGTCCGGTCGACGCGGTCGAGGCGGAAGACCAGGACGCCGTCGCGCCGCGCGATCGCCACCGCCCACTCCGGAACACCAGTCCCGCCGCGCGACTGCATCTGCTCGTGGTTGTCGACGAGGTAGATGCGCGGATGGCGCAGGGGCTGCACGCCCAGCCACGCCGCTACCCGCGCGCGTCTGCGCGGAAACGTCTCGACGATGCGCTCCGCCTGTCGCCGCGCGTGCGGAGGAAAGACCACGGTGCACTCGGGCCCGTCCAGCCTTTCCGCGTGGAGCGTCGCGCTCAGGAGGAGGGTCGCGATTCCCGCAAGGACCGCCGGACCAGGACGAAGCCCACGAACGCGACCGCCGCCGCACCGAGCAGGGGCAAGAGGTACTCGAAAATCAACCATAGGCCCGCGCCGACGATGAGAACGAGACCGCCCCACGCCTGAAACCGCGCCGCTCGCGGTCCCTTGCGGATCACTTGCAGGAAGCGAAGGAAGCTGGGCATGGCCATTCGTCGAATCCCGGTGCACCGCCGCTTTGGAGCGCGTATTCTAATCATGGAGCCATGCTCCGGCTCACCATCCGTACCTCCTCGGGGGAAACCTGTTTCTCCTCGGAACGCGGCGAGATCCTCGTGGGTCGCCGGGAAGGCGTGGATCTCGTCCTGAACGAGCCCGCCGCCTCCCGCAACCACTGCCTCCTGCGGGTGGACGGCAACGGCGTGCGGCTGATCGACCTCGGCGCCGTCAACGGCACCGAAGTCGACGGAGAAAAGGTGACCCAGGCGCTCCTCGTCCCCGGCCAGGAGTTCCGCATCGGCGACACCACGATCCGGCTCCTCGCCTTCGCGGCGCCGGAGGCGGTCGCCGGCGCCTCGGCAGTCGCCGCGGCGCCGCCCGGCCTGGAGCTGGAGATCGAGACCGAGCCGCCGCAGCCGCGCCGGACGCCGGTGCCCGGGCGGGCGGCGCCTGCCGATTTCGGTCGAGAGGTGCGGGCGCTCCTCAAGAGGACGCCCTGGTACACCGCCTCGCTCGCCTTCCACGTCCTCGCCCTGCTGGCGCTCGACCTGGTGACGATGAAAGTCACGCGCGTCGAGGAAAAGCCCGCCATGGCCGCGATCGACCCGAGGCAACTCGAGGAGATCGAGGACCTGGTCGAGGGGACCGAGCCGGACCTGGAGGACCTCCAGCCGGAGGTCGATCCGCTGGAGGAGCTGGATGCTCCGGACGACCTCATCTCTCAGCCGGTCCGCAAGGACCCCTTCTACGCCGACATCGATTTTGACGATATCGTGCCGCCCGAGCGCCTGGGCATCCTCGGCAGCCAGCGGCAGATCCGGAAGCTCGATGTGCCGCTCCCGCGCACCGCGATCAAGGGCGCGGACCAGCTGCTCAACAAGGGCGACCTCCAGGGCGAGCAGGGCCGCGCGACCGAAACGGTCAAGCGCGACCTCGGCCGCGGCCTGCGCGAGACGAAACGCCGGGTCACGCGCGCGCAGATCGTCGTGATGCAGGGCGACTTCGACAAGATCGAAAACGTGCTCGACCTGTACGAGTGGCCGTACACGCTCATCGAGCGCCGCGCGCTGCTCACCCGCCGCTTCTCGCAGGCGAAGCTCCTCTTCATCAACTGCGGCCGCAAGCCGGCCCAGCCCCAGCGCCGCAAGCTCATCTCCATCGTGAAGGCCTTCGTGTCGCGCGGCGGCTGGGTGGTGACCAGCGACTGGTCCATCGACCCCTACATCACCGGCTGCTTCCCCGACCGCGTGCGCGTGGTGCAGACCAAGCGCCGCCAGCCCGATACCACCGTCGCCGTCCGCCCGATGATGCAGGATTCGCTCCTGCGCGGCGTCTTCTCCGCCCGCGCCCGCAGCACCTGGTGGCTCGAGGAGACGAGCACGATGATCTCCGTCTCCGGCAACGTGGACGTGCTCGTCGCCAGCGAGGAGATGCAGCGGCGCTACGGCGCGAAGGTGGTCGTCTTCCGGCTGCGCTACGGCAGGGGCCGGGTCCTCCACCTGCTCGGCCACTTCTTCCAGAAGGACGGCAATCGCATGGGCCTGGTCGGGATGCACCGGCTCATCAACAACGTCATCCTCGAGTGTTTCCGGCCGAAGAACTGAAGCCGCTCCCGTGGACCTGAAGGTCGTCTGGCGCTTCATGCGACCCGCAACGCTCCCGGCGCCGGCGGCCGGCGTCATCGGCGGCGCCATCGCCGCCGGCGGGGGTTGGCCGGGAGATCCCCTCCCGCTCGTCCTCGCCGTCGCGAGCGCGCTGCTCCTCACCGGCGCCAGCAACGGCCTCAACCAGATCGCGGACATCGACACCGACCGGATCAACCGGCCCGAGCGCCCGCTCCCGGCCGGCCACCTCGGGATCCGGCAGGCGTGGTGGATCGTGGCCGCGCTGCTGGCGCCTGCCGTGGCGTTGGCCGCGGCGGTCGACACCTACTACCTCGCCTGCGTGCTCGTCACCGTGCCGGTCACCGCCGCCTACTCGTTTCCCCCGGTGCGCACCAAGCGGATCCCCTACCTCTCCAACGCCACCATCGCGACGCCCCGCGGCCTCCTGCTCGTGCTGGCCGGGTGGGCGGTGGGCGGGGGGTTCTGGCGCGCCGAGGCGTGGCTCCTCGGGGCGCTCGCGTGGCTCTACCTCTTCGGGGCGGCCACGACCAAGGACTTCGGCGACATCGAGGGCGACCGGGCGACGGGCTGCGTGACCTTGCCGCTCCGCCTGGGCCCCAAGGGGGCCGCCCGCTTCGTCGCGCCCTTCCTCGTCGTCCCGTTCCTGCTCTACCCGGCCGCCGCCGCGGCCGGCCAACTCCCCGGCGGCGTCGCTGCGTGGGGGCTGCTGGGGGGCTGCCTCGCGGTTCTGGGGGCCGTCGCGGCCGCCCTGCTCCTGAAAAACCCCCGGCCCCCGGCGAGCGGACGCCCCCACCCGGCCTGGGGGCTCATGTACCTGCAGCTGACGGCCGCCCACCTCGGCGCGGCCGCCATCTTCGCGATGTAGCCCAAGAATAGGCCGACGGCGGGCGGCCCCTGAAGAAGGAGCAGCGCCCGCCGTCCGCGCTCTCGGAACGGCCTTGCCGCCGGTCTATTCGGCCGTGAGCGAAATCACGTGCGCGCCGGTCGCGAAGACCATGCCGGGCATCCCACCATGCATGGGGTGACCCATCCGCATGAACACATCTTCGCCGGCGCCGTTCTCGATCGTCGTGTCCACGACCCACAGCCCCGCTTCCATGCGGAAGACCAGCGTGACCGTGTACATGTCGTGGGCGACGTAGTGGACCGCGACCTCGCCGCCCACCTCGACCTGGCCGCCGATGTTGAACAGTACGTGCTCTTGGCCCTTTTCGTCACCGCAGACCTCGGCCCCAGCCGCGCCGGGCACCAACACTGCAACCACCGTAGCGCCCTGGCCGGGCAGCGTCGCTACGGCCTGGGTCTCCGCCCAGGCCACGCCCCCCACCAACGCGACGATCAGCACTGCCCCAAGGCCCCACCGGCCCGCTGACGATCGTCCTCTCCTGCGCATGTGTACCGTTTCCTTTCTCGTCGCGAGTAATTCGCTCCACCCAGATCCAATCACTGGCGCTTGGGAGGGCAAACGGCGTGCGCAGGCCGGTGTGCCGTTGTGAGCCAGCTAACGTAACATGCGTCCAGTCAGCGGCTTACGTCCCGAGACACCTTCCCCCCAATGAGCCCATAAGGTCTCATCTGGCGGGATTGGTGTCATCGCCGGCCGGAGGACTTGGCGACTTCCTGGAGCTGGGCGCCGGGCAGGTACACCACCGCCCGGGTTTTCCCCCGCTTCTCCAGGAGTCCGGCCGTGACCAGGTTCTCCAGGTCGCGCGCCGTGGTGGACTTCGAGACCCGGAAGAGCTGCTGGTACTCGCCGAAGTGGAGCTTGCCCCGGGTGAGCACCCGGTTGATCGCCGTCTGCTGGCGGGCGTTGAGGTCCACGCCGCGCTTGGCCAGCTCGTCGAGGATTAAGTCCGCCTGGCCCGGGTCGTAGCCGGGCAGCACCGTCGCGATGCGGCCGTCGGACTTGATGTCCTCGGCCCGGATGGTGTCGCCCTCCGCCGTCACGACCGCCCGCAGGATGACGTTGCGCAGCTCGCGCACGTTTCCCGCCCAGGTGAACGATTCCAGGCGCGCGATCGCCTCGTTGGAGATGGTCAGGCCGTGCCGCCCCTCGCGGCGCGCCGCCTCCTCCACGAAGGCGTAGGCCAGCGGCTCGACGTCCTCCAGCCGGTCGCGCAGCGGCGGGATCGGCAGCACGAAACCCGACAAGCGATAGTAGAGGTCCTCACGGAACTTCCCGTTGCGGATGAGCGTCTCGAGCTCCGCGTTGGTCGCAGAGATGACGCGCACGTCGACCGTGCGCACCTTCGACTCCCCCACCCGCCGGACCTCGCCCATCTCGAGCGCCCGCAGGAGCCTCACCTGCATGGCGAGCGCCATGTCGCCGACCTCGTCGAGGAACATCGTGCCGCCGTCCGCCTCCTCGAACAGCCCCGCCCGGTCGCGGTCGGCGCCGGTGAACGAGCCCCGCACGTGGCCGAAGAGCTCCGCCTCCAGCAGGTTCTCCGGAAACGCGGCGCAGTTCAGGGCCACGAACGGCATCGCCTGCCGCACGCTGTCGTAGTGCAGGGCCCGCGCCACCAGCTCCTTGCCGGTGCCATTCTCGCCCATGATCAGGATGGGCAGCTCCGTGCTGGCGACCCGCTTCGCCTCCCGCAGGATCCCCTGCATGCTGACGCTGCGCGCGATGATCTTGTCGAAGCCCCAACCCCGCGCGTTGCGGTGCTGGCGCAGCTCTTTCCGGGCGAACTTCAGCTCGCGCCCGCGCTGCTTGAGCTCGGCCTTCTGCTGCCGGTAGAGGTCCTCGACCTCGATGCGCTTCTGCTCCAGCTCGCGCACCAGCTCCGCCTTGTCGATGGCGGCGACCGCCTGGTCGGCGAACAGCTCCAGGAGCCTCTCATCCGATTCGCCGAAGTTGCCGGTCCGGAAGCGGTTGTCGAGATAGAGCGCCCCCACCGTCTTGCCGCCGGTGCGGAAGGGCACGGCGATGATCGACTTCAGGCGGAGCTGACGCACCGACAGGTACTCCTCGAAGCGGTTGTCCGCCTCGGCGTCCTCGGAGCTGACGATGCGGCCGGTGCGGACCACTTCGCGGATGATGGTGGAGGAGATCTTGCGCTCCGGCTCCGAGACCGACTCCCGGTCGAGGTTGCGCGCGATGTGCACGGTCTCGCGCCCCTCCTTGAGGAGGATGACGAAGCCCCGCTCGGCGCCGGTCAGCTCGATCGCGCGGTCGAGGATCAGCTGGAGCAGCCGGTCGCGGTCGAACTCGCGGTTCATCTCGCGCGTGATGTGCAGGACCTTGACGAGCCTGTCCGCCTGCGGACCGCCCAGCGGGTCCGCGGACGGACGCGGCAGCTCGGAGAGGTGGAGGTCGATCGTGCGCAGCATCTTCTCGTTTCCGTAAATCAACCAGGTTTCGCGCGCCGCCTCGAGTAGCGCCGCCGACGCGCCTGCGCTCGGCTTGCGCAGCCAGCGCTGGAAGTCGCCCTCCTCGAGCAATGAGGCGACGGTGGCGTAGATCTCGGCGCGCAGGGGAGCGTCCGCGCACCGGTTGGCGGCCGCCACCGCCTCCTCGAGCAGGCGGCCGGCGGCGGCGGGCTCCCGGCGGTGCATGGCGGCCGCCGCCCGCAGAGCCAGGGCCCTCGCGCGCAACGGGACCTTCCACGTCATAGCCTCGCTCTCGCGTGCGACGAGCCGCTCGGCCAGGTGCCACGCCCCGCGCTGGCCGGCGCACGCGGCAAGGCCGACGCGCGCTGCGGGGATGTGGTCGCGCCGCCGCTCCTTCCACGCAAGGCGGAGGACGAAGCGCCAAGAGCCTTCGGTGGCATCGGCATCCCCGAGCGCTCCGACGACCTGCGCACGCAGGACCGCAGCGGCGGCCCGGCTCTCTTGGGGACCGAGGGGCCGCTCGAGCTGCTCCTCGAGCTCCTTGGCGGCCGCGCGCGAGTCGCCCGCGAGGTGCACCACCAGGGCGCGCACGGCCTCGGCTTCCCGCTGCTCCTCGGGAAAGCGAGCAATGCCCGGCAGATGCTCCAGCCGTGCGAGGCGCTGCTCGCCTTCCGTCGGCCGTCCGCTCAGGACCAGGCCCCGAGCCTCCGCAGCCAAGACGCTCGCCACGAGCTCCTCGTCCGCGGTCCGCTCGAAGATGCGGCGCGCCCGCTCGAAGAGCCGGATGCTCCGGCCGTGGCGCCCCAGGCGGCCCATTACATGACCCAGCGTGCGCAGCGCGTGCGCCTCGTTGGAAAGGGCGCCCGAGCGCTTGGCCAGTACGCGCGCGATGCGCGCGTCCCGCAGCGCCGCGCGGGGCCGGCCCTGCATCCGATGCAGGAGGGAACGGTTGCCCAGCGCGATTCGCCGCACCCAGTCGCTGACGACGTCCGGCGGCGCCGCGATGAGAGCGTCCTCCACGCGGCGCGCCGCCGCGAACCGTCGCATGCGCCGCAGGATATTCGCCCGCACGCGGGCGACCCGACCGTCGAGCGCGAGCAGCGAGCCGGCCTCCGCCTCGGCGCGCCGCGACTCGAACATCGCTTCCTCGAAACGGCCCAGCGAGTCCAGCAGCGCCGCCTTGGCATTGATCACGCGCACGGCGACCTCGCGCTCCGCGCTCCCGCCGATCCGCTCGAGGAGCCGCAGCGACTGGTCGGGCTGGCCGGCGGTCCGCATCGCCGACGCGGCGAGCAGCGTCAGCTCGACCCCGGCATCGCCGCGGTCGGCCAAACGCTGGCCCAGGCCGGCGGCCTCCTTGTAGCGCCCCGCGTCGAGGAGTACTTCCATGAGCAGCCCACCGATCGCCGCATCCGGAACGGCGCCCAGGAGCCCCAGCAGGAGCGCCCGCGCCTCCGCCAGCCGGCCGTCCCCGCGCAGCCGGCGCGCCGCCGCGATGCCGAGCTCGCGCGCCTCCGC